>NZ_SSHN01000003.1:0-481975 GCF_004804295.1 Vibrio sp. H11
TTTATTTGATTACTTTAAAAGGTACGCTAATGAGTCCCGTCAATTTCCCTCGGTAGTTATTGTAATGACAAAGTCGCTTGGTAATTAAGGTACGACAGAATCGCTTGGTGATCACACACAGGCCTCAGAAAGATCTGAAATATTGGTGGACATAAACGATTTAGAGTCTAAGCACTAAGCTGCGTAGTTCGGATTAGCTAGGCTTGGGAAAAGAGTAGACTAAAGCAAGTAGTCGTCGATAATCTATAGCCCTTTGAATGACGAGACGGCAACGCTATAAGCCACCTATTGCTACTACAGTGTTTCTATTGTTTGTGTCGTGCTTCAACAAGAAGTAACGGACGCAAACTATCAAAAAACATCCCTTCAAATATTTCTACGCCTATAAATACATGTAGCTCACTCAGATTTAATTATACCTACCACTCGTCTCAGGTGCGCCCAAGACGTCACCTGAAACCATTTTAAGCGTACAGAAAAAATGAGAACGCCTCCTATTCAACCTGAAGGCGAACTTCTGATGCTTGCATACCTTTTCTTCCATCTAAAACTGAATATTCCACAGGTGTTCCTTTTATTCTCTTGCTCCAAGGTACTTCTAAAAGACCTGTAGCATGGACAAATATATCTCCACCAACGTCCCGATCAATAAAACCATATCCTTTGACATCATCAAACCAACGTAGTTTACCTTTCTCTACATTACCAACAATTAGTTCAGGTTCTTTCTCTACGTGATTTCCAGCGCTATTGTTGGGTCTCTTAAGTAAAACTTCAGTGAAAGATTTAAGTCGGTCAGGGGTATTTCCATCCACAGACGCTCCCGAAATTTTCAAGCTATCTCTAAGATCGTTAACAATTTTCTCACAAGCTTTTGTTAGTTGCTTTTCATCTCTTATTTTTTCGATTAAATCTTCGCAATAGCTTGAGATCTTATGGCTATTCATTTTTGGGAAAGAATCTCCTACGAGGTGAATTCTTAATAACATAAGTATATGGTAAGTGTACTTTCTCATATCCCTAGGAATTATATTTTGATTCATCATTCTATGAACTAAAACAAAGGCTAAACCTGAGGCAAAATATGGTGCTGGCTTGTGGTCAGCCACAAAAAGTTTACTCTCATATGCTTTGAGAAGCTCTCCATAGTAACGAGGGTGACTATGTGGTTCATTTAAAAACATCGCGACAAATGCTTTAGTTTGAGTTGTTAGCGAGACTATATTATTCGCTGGTATAGGGTCAAAATAATACTGCTTTGATCTTCTTTCATAATAGACCCTATCCTCTCTTGGTCTCGAAGATTCATGAGAATTATAAAAATCCTCAATATCTTTATGAAATGGTGATAATGACTCTAAAGCTTCGGGCATAACTGCTGTTTGCCAGTTGGTTGCTTTAATAACTTCAGTTATTATTTCACTATCATTTGTTGCAACCAGCTTTATTGGGATAAATGTTTCTGAAGTTATTGACTCTTTATGTTCGAAGAGAACATGTGTTGTTTGACAACCGTTTACAATCTGAAAGTCGGAGATCCTAAAATTGTCTCCAGTGCGTACTATGTTTCTTGCTACGATTGTAACCCCGTTGTTAAGCAGTGGAAACCTACTAATATTTCCCCCACCAAGCGTTGTAGCAATATCTCTATTTACAGGGTTATTCCCTTGAAAATCCCTTACGTTATCGTAAAATAAAGTTCGATTCAAACTACCATCGTCGGTTGATATTAAATTTATATACTCATGACCGCTAAGCAATCCGAGATATGCCTCATCTACTCCACCTATTGATGGAAATGTGGCGGTCTTATCTAGTCTTACTTCTCTAGTCACTCCACGCTCTAATTCTCTATATATCTCTTTAAGTATTTTTGCATCGATAGGTTGGGCTGAAACATGGGAAAAAAGATTCGATTTTTCAAGATCTCCTACACCATAAGATAATCGCGCTGATGGTTCAGGATCGTTATTCCAAACACCCGCAGTTGAATAATATGCGTAGCATCTTGGATTTTCATCCATATGGATACTTAAATCATATACTTTGTTTTTAAGACTTCTTATTATTTCAATATCATCATTAAATCGTATCTCTGGTTCATCGGCAAAAAATTGAGATACACCATAGAGGAATGTTCCAATTCCACCTGCATCAAATGCGGCAGAAGTCTTTGCTTGAATAAATACAAATTCAAAATTCAAACGTCTTAAACGACTATGGAAAAAGTCTAAGTCTTCCTCACTTCTCACTGGGCGGCCATTTACAAGAATAGCGATTCCATCAATACCACCATCTATTCCACCACCTGTTTTGAACTCCTCAATATTTGAAATTTCACAAGCATGATATTTTTTTAGGATAACTGACGATGAAAATGCTTCAAATGCATCAGAACTATTTCCACTTGGTATACCAGCAGATTCTGCGAAACTTTTCACAAATCCATTAAGGACTAAATCTTTCATTTAACATATTCCTTTGTCAACTAGCTTGCTTTGGTTTGTTGGCCGAAGACATAGAATGCGAACTGCCATTACCATAAATACATGTTTTAAATAGACTATCATCAACATCACAATGGCATAAAGTGGGACGAATCGACAAAATTTGTTATTTCTACATACCTCACAACTTTCCATTAGAAAGCCTATTGATAACTGTACAAGAAAGGCTAATAAGATTTGTTTTCACAAACTTGAAATGGGGCAATTTCGATTTAGGAATGGTAGCGTATCGACTGTGAACGCTGCCATTTTAGTATGAGACTTTATTACTCTCTCACACCACCAGTGGAATTATCGCCCCCTGCTCTATCTTCCGTTTATGGCAAACGTGATGGCAGCCCTATCTGACACACGACGCCAGATTTTAAGGCGCGGACAAAAAGTAAGCACTTACTTCTTTGATTGCAACTCAAGTTGAGCAGATACGAAAAAGCCAGCCTTGCGGCTGGCTGCGTCTCACCCGGTTGGCAAATCGGGTTACCAAACAGGCGGACGAACCTGTGGTGACGAACTCTTTGCGTTCGACGTAGCTTACGATCGACGTGACTTGCTAACCAATTATTAAGCAACACCAATCCTAGTAAGCAAAACCAATCCGCTGACGAGGATGGTCGCCACTGTCGAGTTCATCCACCAGCGCCGCCGCGTAATCTGCAACAGAAATGCGGCTATTGCCTTCTGCGTCCGTCATAAACTGATCGACAGTCACGCGGTAAGCGCCTTGTTTATCGCCAGGGAAGATCTCTGCAGCCGGACAGATGAACGTCCATTGCACGGCACTGTCGCTGTTTTTGAATACTTGCAAAGCGTCACCCTGAGCCAGAGATTCAGGCTTATATTCAGCCGGGAAGTCAGGTACGGTGAACAGTTGTACACCTGGTGCCACTTCCAGTGAACCGGCGCCGCCAACCCAAAGCAGACGCTCAATACCGGCTGCAGGCAGTTGCTCAAGCATGTTCTTGGCTGTGTTGGCAACGATTTCGTGGTTACCCGCCGCTCGGCCGCCGATAGAAGCAATCACCGCATCCACGCCTTCCAGCACCGAAGCCAGTTTCGCATCACCGCTCAAATCAAATTGGCATACTTCGACGCCTTCAGCGGTCACTTTAGACGGGTCACGGGCAATGGCGACCACGTCATGACCATGTGCTTTCACTTCTTCAACGATGTGGCTGCCAATCCAACCTGTTGCACCGAATACTGCTACTTTCATCTTGATACTCCTCAATGGAATCGAATTAGATTTAATCAACGCAAACCAGTATAGTCGCTCGAGATCTGGTGATAAATACGCATAAATGATGTAGATTGTATCTATCTAAGTTACTAATCAGGCACCACTATGGATCGACTGACCGCGATGCGCAGCTTTGTTGAAGTGGCCAATACCAACAGTTTCACCAAAGCCGCCGATAATCTGAATTTGAGCCGTTTACAGGTCTCACGCCATGTACAGGAAGTGGAAGACTGGCTGCAACAACGCCTTTTACATCGCACCACACGTAAGGTCAGCCTGACCGCTGCTGGTGAAGAAGCATTGAGACACTGTGAACAGATCCTCGACCAGACAGCAGAACTGGAGATTCGCGCGCTGGAACAGGCGCAGTCACTGAACGGCAGCATCCGCATCTCAGCGCCGATAGGTCTCGCCCAGCACCTGCTGCTCGAAACCGTGCAGGCATTTACCGAACTGCACCCTCAGGTAAGGATTGATATTCTGGCCTCAGATCGCCTGTCACAACTGGTCGATGACCGGATCGATGTTGCGCTGCGCTTTACCCAGCAACCGGATGCCAGCCTGATTGCCCGCCGCTTAATCATCGTTGATACCGTGGTCTGTGCCAGTCCGCAATATCTCGCAAGCCATAATCCAATTGTTGAGCCGAGCGATCTGGCGCGGCATAACTGCTTCGTCCATCTCACCGGGCATGAATGGGATTTTGTCAGGGATAACCAACATTTTTCCGTCAAAGTGAGCGGAACGATCAGTGCCAACGATATGGCGATTTTGCGCCGCGCCGCACTCAGCCACAACGGCATTGTCTGGTTACCCTGTGATTTGGCTAACCCCTATCTGGAAAGCGGCGAACTGATGCGGGTGCTGCCTGAGTTTCATTCCCCGAGCAGCGGCTTATGGGCAGTGTATCTGTCACGCAGTTATCAGACTCCGCTGGTGCGTCAGTTTATCGATTTTCTCGCCCAGAGCTGGCAGCACGATATAAAAGTCGCCGGATAACACACAGTCAGAGATGAAAAAAGGAAGCGCTCGCTTCCTTTCTACACAATTCCTGCGCTGTCGTATGTCATTCAGCCTCAGCGAAAACGCTGCAATGAAAACAGCGAGATATCGTGCTCGGTTGCCCCTTTGGCAGCCAAGTCACTCAAAATCTCACCAATCACGCTGGCAAACTTGAAACCGTGACCAGAGAAACCAGCCGCAATAATCACATTGTCATGTTGCGGGTGGGTATCAATAATGAAGTGTTCATCGGCCGTCATGCTGTACATACAAGTTTTGCCATACATCAGACCCTGCGTTTGCGGCATTACAGTCGCTAAAAATCGTTCCAAATCCACACTGTCAGTCAACGTATCATACTCGGCAATCTCCTGATCCGGATCCTGACGTTCACCACCGTCATGACGCCCCATCTTCAGCCCCGCGCCGTCAATGCTCGGAAAGCCGTAGTAGATCCCTTGTGGGGAATCGAACGAGAAAGCAGGAAATACAGTTTGTCCGTAAATCTCTTCATCGGCTTCAAACCAGGCAAACGTTTTGCGGTTGGGTTGCATCGGCAGGGCAAAATCAAGCTTGGACATCAGTTTGGTCGCCCAGGCCCCGGCTGAAATAATCACTTTATCGGCGCGAATGATTTTATCTTCGCTGTATAAGGTTACGCCTTGGTCATCGGCTTTAATATCCTGCAGCGGATGATAAGTCAGCAGCTCTGCACCGTGCGCCAGAGCGAGATCGCGATAGGCGGCGATGCAATCTTCGCAGCGCAACACACCCGATGTCGATTCAAAACAGCCGATGTAGTTTTCTGGTAACGTAATGCCCGGAAAACGCGCATGCACTTGTTCGGCATTGAGAATTTCCAGCGGCAGTTGGTATTTTTCAGCGCTGGCAATCAGAGTCTGAATGAAGCGCGAGCTCTCTTCGCCCATATTGAGCACACCGGTCTGCAGGAACAGCGATTGGCCACTGTGCAGTTCCAGTTCTTCCCATAACGCCTTTGCCCGCAATGCCAGCGGAACATATTCTTTGCCTTCGCCGTAAGCGTAACGAATGATGCGGGTTTCACCATGGTGACTGGCATGATGGTGAGGCGGATCAAACGCATCCATCAGCAGTACTTTTTTACCTTGTCTGGCCAGGAAATAACCTGCTGCCATTCCCATCGAACCGGCCCCGACTACCACGACATCGTATTTCAAATCCCTCTCCTTTGACGCTGAGACAATAAAGCGACAACCAGTATGCCGCCAGTCCTTATACTTTATCGTGCAGAGAGGAAGATGAATAATGAAAATTATACTGCATGCGTTATATATCAGCGAAAAACCGCAAGTTGTGCATAACTTAAACGATTTACCGCAACACTGTTTATCCGCTCACTGGCCTCAAGTGGCTTGTCATCGGTTGCTTCTCACGCAGAACGGATCTGAGGCACGTCGTCCCCCGTAGTCATCAGAACCTGAATGCCTTTCTCTTCGAGATCTTGACGAACACTGTCCGGGAATGCGCTATCGGTAATAATGGCATCGAAAGTTTGAATATCGAGTGCATGGAACGTGGCTACTTTGCCATATTTAGAAGAGTCAGACACCAGAATCACTTTTTGCCCCGCAGCCGCCACGGATTTTTTCACAATCACTTTCGGCTCACTCGGAGTGGAAATACCGCGCAGGTTCCAGGAAGAAGTCGAGACAAACGACACATCCACATTCATACCGGCCAGAAAATCCGCCACTTTGCTTCCCACACAGGATTGGTTCTCGCGGTCGATTCGTCCGCCAGTGTGATACAGATCGCTGTCGCTGTTATGCATTAAATAAGCTGCAATCACAAAATCGTTGGTGATGAACAGCAGATCATCCCGCGCCGCTAAATGATGTGCGATCTCCAGCGTCGTGGTACCGGCATCTAAATAGACGGTCGCATTGCGTGGCACCAGCCGACTGGCTATCTGGCCAATCTGGGCTTTTTCATCGGCGTGCTGGGTCGCCTTAGCATCATGGGAAGGTTCGTGATGTAACACACTACTCAGTTGCACTCCTCCCGACACAGACAGCACCTTGCCCTGCTTTTCCAGCTTGGCGATATCACGCCGAATCGTCATGTGTGATACAGCCAACTGCTCAACCAGCTCATTGATGCTGATGACTTCTTGCTGTGAAAGGAGGGACAAAATGGTTTTGTGGCGTTCTGCTGGAATCATAGTGGCTTACGTGACAAGTAATGATAACCCCATCTTATCAGCCAAGCTGACATCTGTGAAGTTGTGTTAACTATTGTGAAACAGTCCCTCAAAACATGCTCTACTCTGCTCATATCACTGTGATTCAGGGGCTATTTTTCACATTATTGTTACTGGATGGTAATTTTTGTGAGTAACACCACAGGAAAACGCGCACAAATTCACATATAATCACACCAAAGAACACAAATTAACATCTTTAACACGATTAGAGCGAGATATTCACATGGATAATCAAACAGTTAAATCAGTTGCTGTTATCGGCTTAGGCTCGATGGGAATGGGTGCAGCGAAATCCTGTGTGCGCGCCGGACTCGATGTATACGGTATCGACCTCAACCCGACCGCACTGGAAACGTTAGGTAACTACGGCGCTAAAGCGGTCGCCAATGATGCCAAGCCGTTCGCTCAGGCATTAGATGCGGTACTGCTGCTGGTCATCAACGCCAAACAGGTCAAAGCGGTGCTGTTTGATTCCGGCCTGGCGGCCAGCCTGAAACCGAAAACTGCGGTGATGGTATCAGCGACCATCTCAGCCCAGGATGCAAAAGAGATTGAAGCCGGCCTGAATGCCTATGATCTGTTGATGCTGGATGCGCCGGTATCCGGCGGTGCGGTCAAGGCCGAAGCCGGTGACATGACCATCATGGCGTCAGGCTCAGAGCAGGCGTTTGCCAAACTGGCACCGGTACTGGAAGCCACCGCGGGCAAAGTTTACAACATCGGCACTGAAATAGGCCTGGGTGCCACCGTGAAGATCATTCATCAACTGCTGGCGGGCGTGCACATTGCCGCCGGTGCTGAAGCGATGGCACTGGCCGCACGTGCCAATATTCCACTCGATCTGATGTACGACGTGGTAACCAATGCCGCCGGTAACTCCTGGATGTTTGAGAACCGCATGAAACACGTCGTCGACGGCGACTACTCACCAAAATCCATGGTCGATATTTTCGTCAAAGATCTCAACCTGGTTGCCGACACGGCGCAAGATCTGCGCTTTCCTCTACCGCTGGCCAGTACCGCACTCAACATGTTTACTTCGGCCAGCAACGCAGGTTACGGCCAGCAAGATGACAGTGCCGTGATCAAAATCTTTGATGGTATCAACCTACCTGGCACGGAGAAATAATGATGTTACTCGGAGTCATCGCAGACGATTTTACCGGCGCTACTGATATCGCAGGCTTTCTGGTTGAAAACGGTATGCGCACCGTACAGCTGAATGGCGTGCCGGACGCACAAACTCAAGTGGATGCTGACGCAGTCGTGATCAGCCTTAAATCACGCTCATGCCCGGCCGAACAGGCGGTCAGCCAGTCACTGGCGGCATTGCACTGGCTCAAAGATCAGGGCTGCCAGCAGTTCTATTTCAAGTATTGTTCGACGTTCGACAGCACCGAGCAAGGCAACATTGGTCCTGTGACCGATGCCCTGCTCGACGCCCTCAATGAATCTTTCACCATTGTGTGCCCTGCTCTGCCGGTCAATGGCCGCACGGTATTTAATGGTCATCTGTTTGTCTTGGGCGAACCACTCAATGAATCCGGCATGCGTCATCATCCGGTGACCCCAATGACTGATTCCAGTGTGATTCGCCTGATGAATCGCCAGTCCAAAGGTGAAACCGGTCTGGTCAACTATCAAGTGATCGAGCAAGGCGCGCAGGAGGTAGTCGAACAGTTCGCAACGCTGCAGCAAAGCGGTAAGCGCTACGCGGTGGTGGATGCTTTCAACAGTGCACACCTGACCACTCTGGGTCAGGCAGCCAAATCACTCAAACTGATTACCGGAGGCTCTGGCCTCGCGGCAGGCATTGCTCACAACTGGGCGCAGCATCTGGCCGATCAGAGCGATGCCAAAGCGGCAGGCCTGCCACAGGCCGCATCCAGTGTCGTGCTGTCCGGCTCCTGCTCACTGATGACCAACAAGCAGGTCAAGCATTACCAAGCATTAGCCCCATCACTCGCGGTTGACGTCGAGGCTTGTCTGAACGATGACAATTACGTTCAGCACGTGTTTGAGTGGGTTACCGCCAACCTGAACAACGCTCGCGCTCCTATGGTGTACGCCACTGCAGACGCAGACAAACTGCAACAAATTCAGTCTCGTTATGGTTCAGCCGTATCCAGCCAAGCGGTTGAGCTGTTCTTCAGCCGTCTGGCTCATCAGCTGCAGGAATTCGGCGTACGCAATTTTATTGTCGCGGGCGGAGAAACCTCCGGCACCGTCACCCAAAGCCTGGGTGTCAAAGGTTTCCATATCGGGCCGCAAATCGCCCCGGGCGTGCCTTGGGTGAAATCTATCGATGGCTCACTGTCTCTGGCACTGAAGTCAGGCAATTTTGGCGATGAGCCGTTCTTTACCACTGCGCAGGATTTTTATTCATGACCGAACAACAACTGAGAGAACAAATGGTGCGTCTTGCGCGTTCTATGTTTGAACGCGGCTACGCAACCGGCGGGGCGGGAAACCTGTCTCTGAAACTACCGGATGGCAATTTTCTTGCGACACCAACCGGCTCATCGTTTGGCCGTCTGGTGGCTGAAGAGCTGTCGGTGGTCGATATTGAAGGCAATCTGATATCCGGCAGACGCGCATCGAAAGAGGTCGCGTTTCACCTGGCAATTTACCGCAATAATCCGAACTGCAATGCGATTGTGCACCTGCATTCTACTTATCTGACCGCACTGTCGTGCCTCGATAACCTGGATTCAGATAATGCTATTCGTCCGTTCACCCCGTACTACGTGATGCGCATCGGTCAGCTGCCGGTGATCCCTTATCTGCGTCCCGGCGAACCACGCATCGCCGAGGAACTGGCTAAACGCGCCGCCGATTACCGTGCGTTTCTGCTCGCCAACCACGGACCGGTGGTAACTGGCTCCGACCTGGAAGATGCGGTCGATAACGCCGAAGAACTGGAAGAGACCGCACGTCTGATGTTCCTGCTTGATAAACATCCGATCCGCTACCTGACTGACGCAGAAGTGGAAGACCTGAAAGGGAGAGGCAAATAATGGCTAAATTTGCAGCAAACCTCACCATGCTATTTACCGAAGTTCCGTTCCTGGAGCGTTTTGCCAAAGCGCATCAGGCTGGCTTCAAAGCGGTTGAATTTCTGTTTCCGTATGCGTTTGAGCCACAAGTGCTGGCCGATGAACTGGCTAAATATGGTTTCGAACAAGCGCTGTTTAACATGCCCCCGGGTGACTGGGATAACGGCGAGAAAGGTCTGGCTGTCCTGCCTGGCCGCGAAGAGGAATTTAAGCAAAGCGTAGCCACGGCGGTTATGTACGCCAAAGCGCTGCGGTGTAAGAAAGTGCATGCCATGTCCGGCATCATTGATCCGGCCTACAGCCGGCAGCAACATGTCGAGACCTTTATCGCCAACATCCGCTATGCCGCTGACATCTTAGCCGAACATGGTATTGAACTGATGATAGAACCACTCAACAGCCGTGATGTGCCGAACTATTTCGTTGCCCATCAGCGCGAGGCGGTGGAACTCATCAAGCAGGTTGACCGCGCAAACGTCAAACTGCAACTGGATCTCTACCATGCCCAGATCATGGACGGGGACTTAGACATCTTGATCCGCGATTTGGCACCGTTTACCGGTCATATCCAGATTGCTTCCGTGCCACACCGCAATGAACCGTGTGATGGCGAAACCAATTACCCATACCTGTTCGGTGTGCTCGACGACTCCGGCTACGACGGCTGGATCGGTTGTGAGTACAAACCGAAAACCACCACAGAGCAAGGTTTGGATTGGGTTAAACCTTACCTGTAACTCATGAGCAACTCCCCTGCGAATGCCTGCCCTGGCGGCATTCGCAGGGCCCTATACAACCGTAAGACGGACAAATTATAAAAAGGACAGAAAGATGGACGCTGCTTTAATTGGTATTATCCTTGGGATCCTGGCCATGATGGTTATGATCATCAAGACTCGTATCCCGGTAGCACTGGCAATGATCATCGCCAGTATTATCATGGGCTTATTTGCTGGCATGGCGCCGACTGATTTGGTGAATGCGATCAAATCCGGCTTCGGAGGAGTGCTCGGTGGTATTGGTCTGATCATTGCCTTTGGGGTGATCATGGGCGCCTGTTTTGAACGCTCCGGCGCGGCGGTACGCATGGCCAAAACCTTTGTGAAACTGTGCGGTAAAGGACGTGAGGACGTTGCTCTCGGGTTTACCGGCGTGCTGGTTGCTATACCGGTTTTCTGTGACTCTGCCTACATCATTCTTCATTCCCTTGTTCGCGCTATTTCGCGCAATACAGGCAAGTCTGCCGTTGGCCTTGGTGTAACACTGGCTCTGGGCCTGCTGATCACCCATGCTATGGTCCCGCCAACTCCGGGCCCGGTCGCTGTTGCGGGTATCCTTAATGTGGATCTGGGTGTGTACATGCTGTGGGGCCTGATTGTGTCAGTACCTATGATGCTGTTGTCCCTAATCTACATCCGTAAAGTAGGCAAAGAATACTACCGTGTCCCGAATGGTGAAAACTGGATTACCAGCCAGGCCGACTGGGCGAACCTGGAAAAAGTTCAGGAAACCGACGACCGTCATCTGCCAGGTAATTTCCTGTCATTTGGCCCGATTCTGCTGCCTATCGTTCTGATTTTGGTAAATACACTGGTAACTAAAGATGATTCACTGTTCTATGCCATAATCTCTTTGTTGGGTAACCCGGTCGTTGCGGTCGGTATTGGTGTACTGCTTGCTCTGTATGGCCTCACCCGCAATATCGATCGCAAAGATATGGTCGGTTCGATGGACGATGCTTTGTCGACCACAGGCCTGATTCTGGTCGTGACCGGCTGTGGCGGCGCGATGGGCGCGGTACTGAAAGCGTCTGGTGCCGGCCCTCAGGTTGCAGAGGCGATTGCCAGCAGTGGTATTCCGCCCCTGTTAGTACCGCTGGCGATTGCATCCATGCTGCGCCTTATCCAGGGGTCTGCAACCGCCTCTATGATGGTCGCCGCCACTATGACGCTGCCACTGGTGGAAACATTAGGTTTGGATCCGGTCTTTGTCGCTCTGGCATGTGCGGTAGGTCCGGTAGGTTTTTCTCACCTTAATGACTCCTACTTCCACATTATCAGCCGTACGCTGGGGATTACCGAGCTGTCGGATCAACTGAAAATCTGGTCGGTATCCTCAACCATTGCCTGGGCAATTGGTGCCAGCATCGTGATGATCCTGAACCTGATCTTCGGTAAACAGGGCACACTGCTCGATCCTGTCGTGCCATTTGTGGTACTCGCTGCTCTGATGTTGTGGATGAAAAGCAAAGAGCCGAAAAAAATACTAAAAGAAGCTCGTTAATCAACACGCTGAAGCCCCGCAAGGGGCTTTTATTTTGTCACTGTTTGCGGCAACGCCACCTGATGCTTAAAGCACTCCAGTAGCATGTAAGAGTGCATGCCGGAAATAAAACGGGTTTGCAGAGTTTCATTAATCAGGCGGTTAAATTCGCTCATGGTAGTGCAACTGACCTTGAGGGCAAAATCGTTGTCGCCGGTGATGGAATAGCACTCATGAATGATCGGCGTCTGCGCTATTAAATCGAGTAACTGCCGGCGCGCATCCGGTTCAGATTTACGATACTGCACCATCACCAGTGCGTTGATATCAAAGCCCGCTTTAGCACTGTTCAACACCACGGAATAGCGTTCAATAATCCCCGATTCTTCCAGCCGTTTCAGACGGCGAAAGCACTGCGATGCCGAAAGGTTAACCGCTTCCGCCAGTTCAAGCCGCGCAATACGGCTGTCCTGCAACAACAATTCCAGAATGCGAACATCCTGGCGGTCTAGTGCGATAGATTGCACGATATTTCCCTTTAAAGTCCGTTTTATGACTGATTTATCGCATTCAGCCTTGTATTTCAAGTTCAGGTTGCCAAGAAAGCGGCATATATCAAAGCGTATACTGAAAGCTAAGTTACCGCTTGCTCTCATGACCACCAGCAAGCCTTTCACCCTTTCAGCTCCAAGGATAGAAACCATGACTACACTCGATATGGATTTTGTACGCCAGCAATTTCCGGCGTTTGCCGAACCTTCTCTGCACGATAAAGCCTTCTTTGAAAACGCCGGCGGCTCTTATTTATGCCGTCAGGTACTGGAGAAATTTGACCAATACTTCCACCAGCTCAAAGTGCAGCCTTATTACCCCAACCCGGTTTCGGCTAAGGCAGGTGAATGGATGGATGCCAGCTACCAGGCGCTTGCACCGTGGTTAAACTCAGCGCCAGACGAGATCTATTTTGGCCCGTCAACCTCGCAAAACACGTATGTACTGGCCAATGCGGTCATGGGATGGCTGCAACCCGGCGATGAAATCGTAGTCACTAACCAAGATCACGAGGCCAACAGCGGCGTTTGGCGCCGACTGGCAGAGCGCGGTATTGTGGTCAAAGAGTGGAACGTCAATCCTGTGAATGGCATGCTTGAGCTAGACACCTTGCAGCCCTTGTTGACTAAAGCAACTAAGTTACTCACATTTCCGCACTGCTCCAATATCCTGGGTCATATCAATCCGGTCGCGGATATCTGCGCGCTGGCCCGTCGACATGATGTGCGCACGATAGTGGATGGCGTCTCTTTTGCAGGACATGGTCTGCCGGATGTCAAAGCACTGGGCTGCGACATCTATCTGTTTTCCCTTTACAAGGTATTCGGCCCCCATCTGGGCGTGATGGTCATTCAGTCAGACATGGCGTCCAAGCTGGCTAATCAGGGCCACTATTTCAATGGTGAATTTCGTGAAAAACGTCTTTATCCGGCCGGACCAGATCACGCGCAAGTGGCAGCCGCCAAAGGGGTCGCCGATTATTTTGCCGCTATTTACCAACATCACTTTCCCGACCAGCCAGAGGCCAGTGCCACGCAAAAAGCTGAGGCGGTACGCGAGCTGCTGCATCAGGCCGAACTGACCACTCTGCAGCCGCTGCTTGAGTTTCTCAATCAGCATCCGGCTATCCGTATTATCGGCCCGGCCTCTGCAGCGCAGCGTGCCCCAACAGTATCCATCACGGTTAATGGCGTACTGCCGGCTGACCTGGCTAAACAGTTGGGTGAAGAAGGCCTCTTGTGCGGTGCCGGCCACTTTTACTCCTGCCGCCTGCTCGAGGCGATGGATATCAATCCGGCAGTCGGTGTCGTACGCTTTTCTATGGTTCACAACAGTTCGCCAGCCGAAGTCGAGCGCCTGATCGCGACATTAGCGCGTCTGTTACCAGCGTAATCAGCGCTGCAGAGCAAGGTCAGCTTATGGTTCCTTGCTCTGCGTAGCCGCCGGTTATTACGCATGATTATTTTCACTGAAATGACAACATTCACTTGGTCCGTCGGGCGATTACTGCGACAATGGAGGCCGTTTTTACCCAATTAATGGTTCAACATGAAACTTCTAGTCCGCAACCTGGCTCGCACCACAACCGAGCACGAAATTCGTCAGCTTTTCTCTGTTCACGGTACTGTAAAAGAATGCACTCTGGTGCTTGATCAGGAAACGGGTCAGTCGAAGGGCTTTGCGTTCGTTGAAATGCCTGAACTGGCAGAAGCCAAAGCAGCAATCGCCGCACTGAATATGACCAGTGTTGCCAAGAGCACCATTCGCGTCAAAGCAGCACAAAACTGATTCAGAAGCCAGCCCTGAACGCTGGCTTTTTTGTTTCTCCACCACCTCACGGCTCGCCTTCTTGCGCTTCCAATGCGCGCAGGATTTTTCTCACATTCACATCCTGCCCCACCTCACAATGATAATCAGGCAAAACTTTCTGCAGCAGATCTTTTTCGATGTAACCCGCCGAGATCTGAGCGCGTAACCGCCTGATCAATACTTCACGCGACGAGCGTGAGGAGTGCAAAACATTCTGTGATGGTTTCACATGCTTTGTAAACAGATACTCAAAAATGCGTTGTTGCCAGTCCATGCGATGAGTCCTCGCAGTTTATTGTCTTAATCCTGCTGCCGGCGCAGCGTATCAACCTCGGGCATGTGTATAAACGGGTACAGTCAACGTTTAATCACGATTTACGACTATTTCGCCTCTTTTAGAGTAAAGTTACCAATTTTTTACGGCGAAATTCCTGCAAGTATTGAACATGAACAGCAGAGAATCAAACCGGTTAATTCAATCCATTCGCCAATTATTACCTTGCCAACGGACTGCTTTGAGTACTCGGTAATACAGGATCCTATCGCCAGCTCCCTGAACAGATGATTAAGCAGATCCTGATAAAATATTGAAACAAAAAGGGCCGCGCAAGTTTTGCCTGCGCGGCCCGATGTAAACCGTTACTAGCTGGTCAGCAGCGAAAGCCGCTTATGCCTTCGGCTCTCGTTTACTTTTTGGAACATAATTGAGAATGGAAATCGGCACCGGCTTTTTCGGTTCAAAGCCTTCCACGACTCTGCGCTCGATCAAATGACCAAGACGGCTTTCAATCATGCACAGATTTTTAAAATTGTCTTTGGAGACAAACGAGATCGCTTCACCACTGGCATTCGCCCGTCCGGTACGACCAATACGGTGCACGTATTCATCGGCCGGGAATGGCAAATCGTAGTTCACCACGCGCGACAATTCGTGGATGTCGATACCGCGCGCACCAACGCCGGTTGCGATCATATATTTAATCTTGCCGGCTTTAAAATCTTCCAGTAACTGAACACGCACCGCCTGGCTGCGGCCGCTGTGAAACGCTTCAGCATGAATACCACGTTTTTCCAGCTGCGATGCCAACTTGGCTGCACCATGCTTGGTTTCAATAAAGATCAGCGCCTGATCCCAGTCGTTTTCCTGAATCAGATGGCTCAGCAGAGCGGATTTCTTGTCTTTATCCACCGTGACCAGCCACTGTTCAATATTCGCTTTAGACGCCTGATTAGCAGCAATACTAATCTCATACGGATCATTCACAGCCGTCTTAGCCAGATCACGCACTTTGTGCGACAAAGTGGCCGAAAATAGCAGGAACTGTACCTCAGTTGGCAGACGATCGATGATTTTATTGATCGGCTCAATAAACCCCATGTCCAGCATGCGGTCGGCTTCATCCAGCACCACCATTTCGATCTCTTCAAAATAGACCGCACGCTGACCATACATATCCAGCAGACGACCCGGCGTCGCCACCAGCACATCCACCCCTTCAATCAGGCGTTGTTTTTGCGCTTTTTCATCCACGCCACCAAACATCGCCATCGACGTTAAACCGGTGTGTTGGCCGTATTGGGCTACTTTTTCCGCCACCTGAATCGCCAGTTCCCGAGTCGGAACCAGAATTAAAGCGCGTACGCGTTTCTTGCGCTCAGTCTGACGGCCCTGCAGTTTGTGCAGGATCGGCAAAACAAAGCCTGCGGTTTTACCAGTACCGGTCTGCGCCGCCGCGATCAGATCCTGACCTTGCAGAATGACCGGAATGGCTTTGGTTTGAATGGTGGTAGGTTTTTGATAACCAAGTGCTGCCACAGCTTGTGTCAGGGCATCACTTAACCCCAGTTTGGAAAATGACATGGACGAACTCTGAATTAGTAACCGAAATTGTAGAGCCAAGCTCTACCTTAGCGTGCGATTCTAACATGAAGGCGGCGATTTCCTGAATGATTTACCAAAACAGAATCAGCATTAGAGCCTAAAGAGGACACGCTTTCATCTGGCTGGTGCATTAAAACGGGACACACATCAGAGTCAGCAGCTCAACGTTGCGCGCCATCCATTTTCTTTCGTTACTCTAAATCCAGTAAGTATCAAACTGAATCTGAAATACATTAAATATGATACTTTAAGAGATGAAGAGCATTCACTTCGCCCCTAAACTGATCCCAAATCAAAAGGAGCATTATCATGAATTCATTCGCTACATCCATTTTCGTTGCAGGCCTGATGGCAACCGCTTCCGCTCAGGCGTTGCAAATCACCAGTCAGGATATTAAAGAAGGTCATCCGATGGCCAAAACATTTGAATTCTCAGGCTGGGGCTGCGACGGTGATAATCTGTCACCGCAATTAAGCTGGACAAACGTTCCTGCCGGCACTAAAAGTTTTGCTATCACGGCTTATGACCCCGATGCGCCTACCGGCAGCGGTTTCTGGCACTGGATAGCTTATGACCTGAACGCCTCTGTCACCTCGCTGCCACGCGGCGTCGATATTGCCAAATTAGGTGGTCAGGAAGCCCGAGTTGATTATGGGAAAGCAGGCTTTGGCGGCGCATGCCCACCAGCCGGTGATGGCATGCACCGTTACCAATTCACCGTCTGGGCCCTGCCAACAGATAAACTGGACGTGACCACCACCACGCCGCCAGCAGCGATTGGTTTCACGCTCAATAAAATCGCGCTGGACAAGGCAACACTCACCGCGACGTACACTAAATAGCTGCCAGTCCCAACACAAGACGTTTACGGCAGGCAACATTCCTTGCAGGGGGATCGATGAATCATCATTATCAAGTGACGCCGTTTAGCGCCCGGCAATCACAAAAACTGCGTAATGTGCGTATTCACTCTCCCTGCCTGGTGCAGATCCTGACCGGTAGCAAGCGGCTTTACTGGCGTGAAACGGCGGTTGAGTTGTCAGCGGCGCAGTTATTGATTTGTGAGCCGGGAGCATCGCTGAGTTTTGAAAACCTGCCGCACAAAGGCGCGTTTTCATCACGCATGTTCAGTTTTCACTGCCTGCCTGAGCGCAGTATGCTGGAACTGAGCAGACAGCGAGCTGACACCGGGCGTTCAGAGGTTGTCGGGTTAGATAGCGCACTACGGGAGACCTTGCACGCTCTGGCCGGGTTTAATCTGGACGAGATGAGCCTCGCAACCCAGACCTATTGGTTGATGGGGCTCTATCAGCAACTGGCGGAAAG
The DNA here is from genome assembly GCF_004804295.1 of Vibrio sp. H11. Taxonomy (NCBI): domain Bacteria; kingdom Pseudomonadati; phylum Pseudomonadota; class Gammaproteobacteria; order Vibrionales; family Vibrionaceae; genus Vibrio; species Vibrio sp. H11. Next base: position 17,880 of record NZ_SSHN01000003.1, read on the forward strand.
AGGAGCGCTACATCGTCTGATCCCAGATTCTGAGTTGTCATTCAGCCAGAAGTTAAGTCGATATCTGGCTCTGACGCCAAGTCAGGATCATCCACTGGAAAATGTGGCCGAGCGGTTTGCTGTCAGCCGGGCGACCCTGATACGCAAACTAAAGCAGGAAGGTACACAGTATCGGGAAATTCTGGCTGAAGTGCGCCTTAATCATGCGCTGGGGTTAATGCAGAAAGGGGATCACAACGTGGCCCTGCTGGCGCAGTTATGCGGTTATCAATCGGAGGGACGCTTCAGTCAGCGCTTTAAAGCCAAATTTGGTTTAACGCCGCGCGAATATATTAAAACACTGCACTGCGCGAATTAGTTAGCAGATACAAAAAACGGACGCTTCAGAAGAAGGGTCCGTTATTACCATGCGACAGAATAAGGTAGCCGCGATACATCCCGGGCGGCTACCCAAACGCTTCCATCTTGTTCAACTTCATTGAATATCATCCTGATAAAGCACGCAGATTAGTTATCAGTAGTCAGATAACGACGATGCTCAATCAGATTACCTTGTGAGTCTTTGGCGACGAATTTATACACGTGTGGCACGCTGTCATGGTTAACGATACTCACGGTACCATTCTCAGAAGTGAGGTACTGCTGACCTTGAATAACAACCGGATAATTTGCCACACCCTGGCCGTTCGAAGTCAATGTGACTGTGGCTTCGTTGTCCAGAGTGAAGATATTCATATCCAGATCAGCAGCCATAGCACCAGCGGCGAAAGTAGTAGAAAGGGTTGTGGCAATCAGTGCAGAAACGAACTTAGTCATGCTATTTTCCTCTTAGTTTTGTTTATCGATGCGCCTTAGCGCTTGAGATAAATATTACGACTAGATCACATTTTGTTCGATAGGATAGATTTGATTGGATTGTTCATTAATTTTGAACAAATAAATAGCAGTTATGCATTTTATTGCCAATAATTCACCACTACTAAGACATACATCGGCAACTAATACCAATTAACGTTCTTAAACCGGTTGTGTAGTTGCCCCCACTAAAACGGCCAGCGGGAAGACAACGCGGGACACCAGGCAAGTCGAAGTCATTATTGATACCGCCTAAATATTCAATCAATTGCAATAATCACCTAGATAAACTTTTTTAGCTTGAATACGACCACAGGGGCAATTACGCCTCAGACCGCATCCGCAGCGATCTTTCCTATCACTTCTCCGCCTGCGCAAAAGAGACGGTTAAGACGTTGAAATGTAAATAAATACCGGAGCAGATTTTGTCAGTGTTCAGCCTGAACATTGACAAACTTCTTCCCACGTCATCATGCGAAAAATCAGCGCAACCAGAAACAAAAACGCCTGAAAACCCTGTAATCACGGGGCTTCAGGCGTTTTATGGCAAAAGGAAATTTTCATCTATTTGGGCGAAATCAGCCGAAATCGGTGACAAAGTTTTTATGCCGATTTTTCCAGGTGCCCGTCACCGTCAGTCACTGTATTACTCTCCGAAATGCTTGACCGTGTTACTGACCATTGATGCCATATCGATGACTTCATCCCCGCCCAGGTCCGCGATGATCTGCAGGAAAGAATGCAGGTTTTCTTTGCTCATCTTATCAGCAGATTTTTCGCCCCCCATAAACAGGTACGGAGTAAACACCATGACTTCATCTTGGTTAACTGGCCCATGTTTTTTCACAACGGACGGGAAATAGGGTTTTGAATTAGCTTCAATATCGACATTCTTCGGCTCCCGGAAACCGAAGAATCTTTGCATGGAAATATTAGCTTCCCCTTTGGAAATTCTTGCCTCATCCCCTTTGACTGTCACAATCCAATTCAGGTGCGGCATGATCTCGAGTGAATATCCTGTCCGTTCGCCCCATAAGTAAAGCCCGCCATAAACGTTACGCGCAATAACATGATAATTATCGTATGCCGCGAAGTCTGTTTCACCGAGAAAACTGTCAAGCACATCATCAAAATCGGCAGGATTGGTGATCCAAAAAAGTCCGTTCTGAAAGCCGGAAAATCCTACAGCCTTCCAGTACTCCAACAGCTGATCTGGCAGTATCCCACGATAAGCTTCTACTTGTTTCTCTGTCGCCTGAATGGATTCAGTGGGCAGACCAAACTCATCCAAAAACATTTCAAAATATTCATCAATCATCGTTTATTTCTTTCCGTTTAACGGGCAACGCTCCAATGCAACATTCATCTTCACATCAGGTCCGAGAGTATCCAGGGCAGCTTGTGCGTGCATTTGGGCGCTTCAGGAATATCTATTTGCCGGGCTACGGGGACAGAGGTGCCTCCATGCCCATGTTGTGTGCTTATTCAGTATTAAGTGCCGCTCTCGATTTTGCCCAGTCTCCGGCCATATGACAGTTGGAGCACCTGCATGTTTCAGGGTTCGGATTGGAGAACGGGCATCGATGAGGCTTGCTCTCATCAAATACGTCATAAAGCATTCAATTGTTCCGTTTGATTAAGAATAAACAGGAGAATACCTCAATAAAATCAGGGGCCAAAACCTGCCCGTGCCGGGCAGGTTTTCGTCTACTCTCAGGAAAAAAATGGCCTGAATTCCTTTTGGATAGCCAAACTGTATTACAAACAGATATAACAAAGCGGCCAGCAAAAGCTGGCCGTTACCTAGGTAGCTAAACGAAGGCATGTATACCCTCTTTCTCTCCCGCCTGAGACTTCGGCTAAGGAAGTTTGACGTCAGCGATATCGAAATCAGCCGGTAACTGGTTATTCTCAAAGCGCCAGACGCCAGGTTCAACAAAGCGACCACTTAACGGTTTATTTTTGTAAGTCACTGTCGGGCCAACAGATTGCTGCAAACGATAATAATGTGCGTACTGACCGGTCGCGTAACTGCGGCTCCATGATGGATACGGATCAGTATCTATCACCTGAGACCAGCAGGAAGTATTCGACGTCCCGAACTGTGCGGTCCACATTAATGTGTCAATGGCCCACAGTAAGCCAAACGTGCTGACCGTAAACAGGATACAGTCGTCCGGATTACTGCCACTGTAGCTATAATTCATCACACCTTGTTGTTCCATGACTTTGGCAGAGACACTCTCGGCGATCCCCAGATGAGAGTAGTACCGGCCCTGCTGACGAAATACGATTTCCCATCCCTGCTTATTGACATGATACTGATCCAGTGACTGCTGGAACTTCCCTTCAACCGGTTCCTCTACACGACGATACTGACTACTACAACCAACAACGCTGGCCAGTGTCAGACTGATCACTGACGTTTTAATAACGGATGTTTTCATACTGCTTAGCCCTGGTTACAGTTATCACGGATGGTGGTACGTAAACGAGTCGTCCCGTTCGCATCGTCAATGCCATATTGCTCAAATGCCTTCAATTGGGACTTGGCGCTAAAGCACGCCATTTTGCTCCGCAGGCTGCGAGCCTCCTGCTGAGCCGCTTTATCAATATCGGCCTTTTGAGTGAAAGCACGTTTGGTTTCAGCACCGAGCTGCTGTTTTTCCACAGAATAAAGAGCGTCAAAACGCTCAAAATCCAGCGCGCGGAACCAGCGCTGCAATTTATCCAACTGCGCGCGATGAGCATCAATAGTGGTTTGCTCAATCAGATTAAAGCGCAACAACTGGGTCACGCTGGCCAGGTCATGCTCCAGCCGGTACAAGTTCTCTGAACGCGAGATCAGAGCACCGGAATAGCGTTCCAGCCGGGCTTTGCCCTCTTGTGCCCGCGCCTGCGCGGCATCAAACTGCTGGCTTTTGATCATCTGCTGCATGACCGTACTTTGCTGCGCCGCCCATGCCGACACCTCTTGGTTAGTCAGGCGTTGCTTTTTCTCGTGTTTAAGCCAGTCACTGCGACTGGATTCAAATTTTTCCAGCGCGGCTTTGGCTGCTTTCGAGACCTGAGGCTCTAACTTCTGATGCAATTCGAGGGCTTTTTGATAGTAAGCACCGCTGCGCCCGGTCAATGCGAGGTAACGGTTTATCTCGCTCCAGGCCTTGCTGTACTGATTGCTGTGATAACCCGACATGGCATAAAAGAAGTGAAAACTGTCGTCCAGAGCCAAACCGACCTGTTCAACTGTGGCAAATTCCTCAAAGGCTTTACCATAACGCCCGTCTTTATAAAAGGTCTGAGCCGCCAGTAAAGACTGATCAACCTGCTGCTCTTTGGTTAATGCCCATGCACTACTGCCGGAGCAAAGCATTGCCACCAGCAGCCAAGTTCTGATTTTATTCACCAAATCCATCCCATATTGTGTGTTGCAAATTCGAGCTCGCCGACGGAGCGGACGGCGTTGCATCATACGAACCGATTAACGACAGAATGCCCATCGCGATCGCCGCGTTTTCAAAAGTCTGTGACAGTTGGCTGGCCTTCGCTGCCGCTGCGTAATCACCGCCACTTTGCTCTGCCAACTGTTTGAGGTCACGCGCCGCGCCGGAGCCACTGTTCAGCTCCAACCCAACCGTCTGATGACGAAACAAAATGCCGCGGCTTTTCAGCTCATCCACCACAGGAGACAAGATCTTGCAGCCATCATCACCATCGGCGAGCAACAGAATCATTTCGCTGCCCGATTGCCGGCTGCGGTTATTGGCCAGATAAACATTGGCATATTCCACCGCAGCGCTCATCGGTGTGCCCCCGTCCGCCTGCAGACTGGCGACAAAAGTGCTGAGTGACGCGCTGTCCACACTAAACGGGTGATGGTTGGTTATTGGTGCATCACAGGTGCCGCTGAATGCCAGAACAGAGACTTCGGTATTACTGCGCACTGACTTTTTAATTAATTCGATGGCGGCGTGTTTAGCCTCTTTCAGTCTCGTACCACCCATGCTGCCAGAAGTATCTATCAGCAGTAACATGCTGGCAGCCGCTTGCGCGCTGCTTGGCTCTGACGGAACAGACGCACCACTGATAGTGGCCTGATGGGTTACACGCCCGGGTGAAGCAGAAGAGAACGGGTTGAAAGCAGAAGATTGCGATGCATTATTGCCTGCACTAGAAGAGTGAGAGCTCACTTTATCAGAGCCGGATGCAGGCTGACTTTGCCTCTTCTCGCTGCCTGGCACGGCCGCTTGCAATGTTGGCATGCTTGGCGATTTGGATTGCTTTTTCTCAGCCCGCTGTTTAGCTCCGGCCAGAAACCAGCGTTTGATTCCGCTGATATCCAGCTGTGCATCGACCAGCTTAACGTCCCAAAACGTCAGGTTTCTGCTCTGCCCCATCAGGCTCTTAAATAACGGTTTGGCCTGCGATTCGTCCAGATAGCTGCGACCATCACGCTGCTCGGTGCCAATCAGTGCAGAGGAAAGAAAAAACTGGTTCCAATTCGGTGAACCCGGGCTATTAAAGCTCGCTGGAGCCGGGATTATTTCTGTACCTAACAGACCGCGTAGGCCAGGTTTGCCTACTGCACCGCCATCACAACGCACCTTATTAACGCTATCGATACTGACCTCAATATCACGAAAATGCAGGCGAACTTTCATCAGCACATCGCGCGGCGGGGCAACGGTTTCAATCTGCTTAGTATACGGATTATACAAGTTGAAACGTGCAGACTCGCTCAGAGACCATTTCAAAATGCAATGCTCGACCGGCTCCCCCATCAATGACCAGGCTTTATAAGCATACTGCAGCCAGATACGGCTTGAATCTGCGTCGCTGTACAAAATGTCTTTGTGCCATTCGCCTGTAGCCCGGAAACTGCGCTCCTGCTTGCTTGGCTCATCGGCATACCCCACAGCATGTAACGCCAGCAATAAAGACAACAAACCAAAGCGAATGCTTTTCAAACCGCGCACCATACCCAGATAAATGACATAATTATTAATAAATAGGCGGCGATATTATTTACCTGGTGAATAATTGTCAATTATTGAGCTGTCACGTTAATAAGAATATCCGAGAGTTAAGCGCGCATAACTGTTAACGGTCAGCCGAATTTATTTGCGACACACGCCTAAAAATGTGACTGACATAAACGTGTGTCCCGCTCAGCCATTACGCTGAAACACAGACAAGCGTCGAAAATCCCATCGATACATCAAAAATATGATAAATGGATGATCAATCATCTCAAAAATGAGAGACTCGCAGACTCAGAAATGAATCAAATAATAATGACTATCCCGATAAACTTAACAATAATAGAGCTATTCATATGAAGTTATTCAAAACAGCAGCAGTGGCTGGCGTGATTGTTTCAGCGCTGACAGGCTGTCAAAGCACAGGTAATACGCAGAATTCGGCGCCGGATACGACGAACCCTCAGCAAGTTGCCACTCAAACCGATGCGTTCACGCTGTTCGAGTAAATCAAAGCCGAACAAAGTCAGTGGCACGAGACTATGGCCGACCTAGAGTCATTTAAGCTTTACTCACCTGGAAAAGTTCGTGATCTGCAGGATGCCTGGGAAGAGACCACTGAGGTTTACAACGATATTGTTGAGGATCCGAGTGAAACCACCGAAGACTATTCCATCTTCAGTTCTGCGACTTATGCTGAAAAGTACATGGAGCTGTTAGGGGAAACGAAAGCTCTGTACCAGCAATTAACTCAGCTGAAAGCACAAGCCGATGAGTTACTTGCCGATTCCATCTCGCAAATGGATTATCTCGACCAGTTGGATACCAAAACAGCGTACGCCTCAGATTACAGCCAAATCCACGCCAGCTACCTGAAACTATTCAGATATATCGACAAAAATGAGCTCAACGACGCTCAGTTTGCTCAGGTGAAATTTCTGGATAAGGCCAAGCAGCTGGAAATCAAAGTCGTCCTGAAAAAATACGTCACCCCGTTAAAAGCAAAGCTGCTGGAGTTTCGCACCACTAAGCTGAATTTCCAGGCGCCGCTGACCTATCAACAGGCAGAAGCGGAAGTCGCCAAAGTTGAATTGGCCATTAAAACCGATTCGCGTGATTTCAAAGCCATCGAACAAGCAGTGAAAACAGCAGAATTCGAATTGAATCATACGGTGAACGTGGCGAACGAAGTCACTAAACTTTCTCTGGTAAAAAACCGTAATTTTGAACCGGTCGTGCTGAACTATGAGAAGTCTTTACTGGAGATTTCCCAGCAAATCGACGGAGCAGACTACCGCGACCAGTCATTCGGCAAGCAAGCAAAAGCGATCCTCGCTTCACTGCAGGCAAATAACAGTGAGGTTTCCGGCCAAAACGATGAATTGGCACAGCAACTGAGCAGTCGTACTCAAGAGCTCAATGTGGTCCAAGCGAAACTGCAAGCAACGCAAGCCGAACTGGCGGCCAGCCAAACCGCACTGCAGCATGAAAAAGCACTGAGCGAGCGCTTGTCGAAACTGCTGGAGTCATACAGCAAAACGGTACAAACCGTGATTACCGCAAACTCTGCGCCACCAAAGCCAACAGCGACTGGTGAGGCCGGTAATACCGCACCCGCCACGCTCCGTGAGGCCGTTTCGCCAACGACCGGCAGCATTGAGCCACAGTCATTGAATCCGGTGCCAACCACCACAAACTAACCTCAGACAGTTAGCTTAATTCCAGATAGTGCGCGCAGTCGGGCGTACTATCTGGTCAGCGTCCCTAGACGACGCGGTCTGGCTGACACATCACCATTTTCTTTTGCAGCCACTGCAAAAATTGCTGCTGGCTCTGAGTGAGCAGCATGGAACTGCTGAGCAGGATATAGCGATGTCCTGAAGGGCTAAATCCCCAAGGCGCCACCAAACGGCCACTGTGTAAATCATCAGCCACCAGCGGGTATGATCCTATCGCCGCACCTAATCCATCAGCGGCAGCTTGTAAGCAGAAATAAAAGTGACCGAAGGATTTAGCATTGCGCAGTGAAATCGCCTGCGCACGTCCCTTCAGCCATTCTTCCCAGGCTGCAGGCCGGGTTTCACTATGCAACAACACCATATCGTCCAGATTATGTCGCACTCGATTCCAGTATTGAGGTGAAAAAACCGGCCCAACCCACTCGGGTACTAAATCATGAATGCCATTATCACCATCGATGGCAAAATCATCACGCTGAATCGCCAGATCAAGGCCGGACTGTTCAAGATTCACCGGCCCGCCGGCAGTAGACAGCCGCACATCAATGCCAGAATGCTGATAAAAGTCCGCCAGTCTGGGCATCAACCAACGCATGGTCAGAGTCGGCTCACAGGAAACTTCCAGTGAACGATGACTCGCGCGAGCCAGTTTTTTCACTCCGGTATCCAGTGCACTAAAGGCAGTATCTGTATACTGCTTAAGTAGTTTGCCTTCCGTACTAAGGCGCATGCCGCGCCCCTGCTTATAGAACAGCATGTGACCTAAGTGGTTTTCCAACAGCTTAATCTGCTTGCTCACCGCACCGTGGGTAATGTGCAGTTTTTCCGCGGCCTGGCTGTGATTCGCTGACTCCGCAGCAACATGAAAAACATAGAAAGCTTTCAGATGTCTCATGTGTGAATTTTCCTCACATATTAGCAGCGTTTAATTCGATTATAACCTGACGCCAAACCGATACAATTCATCCGTCTGATTTAATCGTTAAGGAGAAAACATGGAATGGTTCAGTCTTGCCATTTTCGGGCTATTAATCGTTATCAGCCCTGGTGCTGACTTTATTTTGGTGTTTAAGAACAGTAGCCGCTATGGCAGGAAAGCAGGCCTACTCACCGCATTGGGCATCGGATTAGGGGTATGTATTCATGTCACCTATTCGGTGATAGGTATCAGTCACTTGGTCTCACAGAATGAGTGGCTGCTCAACATAGTAAGATACACAGGCGCAGCCTACCTGATTTACCTTGGTGTCAGCAGTTTGCTCAGTGCAAAATTCAGCCTACCTGGCGGGCAAGAACCGGGCTCGCAAAGTCGAACTGGCGGCTGTTTGTTACAAGGCTTGCTGTGTAATACTCTGAATCCCAAAACCATGCTGTTCTTCCTTAGTGTATTTAGCCAGCTCATTTCTACCGCCCCAGACACCCCGTCCATGGCGGTGGTTTACGGCGCATACCTGGCTCTGCTACATATAATTTGGTTCGGTTTAATGACTTACCTCATCACCTCTGCCCGTATTCTTGTCTGGCTGCAACACTTTGGCCACCGGATTAATCAGGCCTGCGGGTTTGGCTTGATAACGTTTGGCATAGTCCTGTCCACATCCGTCTGATGTGCAGAGAGAATAAAGGCGTACAGATAACGCTGTACGCCTTTATTTCCTCTCGCTGCCGCTGAGACGCACCTAACAGCAGCTTAGCTTAAGCGCCGATGGACGTTACAACGCCAGTATCAATGATGGGCTTGCGGATTATTCATATCTGATAACGTCGTGCCTCTTATAACTCAGCAGTTTTGCCGATAGAATAACGCCGAGTTTATCCACGCATTCAAGCACGAGAGTACCCCTCAATGAAAATTTTAGTTAGTTTAATCCGCAACCTACTCGGTGGCATCATCATCGCTGGTGACTTGCTGACTCGTGGCAGTAAGAAAAAACGTCCTGCCCAGCAGCAGCAAGAAGTAAATCAGCAAACACAGAACCTCAGTTTATACCAATTTACGGCATGTCCTTTTTGCACCAAGACTCGCAGAGCTATGTATAAATTAAATTTACCGATTGAGAAACGTAATGCGTCTCAGGGTTCGAAGCACCGTCAGGAACTGCTCGAAGGTGGTGGCAAAGTCAAAGTGCCTTGCCTGCGCATTGAACAAGATGGCAAAGTGGAATGGATGTACGAGTCTTCTGAAATCATACGCTACCTGGAAACGCGATTTGCGTAACTTAGATAAAACGGTGCTTTAGGTACCGTTTTTACTTCTGTCCCGGGTTGCTGAGCATTTTTCAGTTCAGAGTGTATGCCCTCACTAATTCCTCAGATCTGCTGTGGGAGTCCCGTAAACGGGGGACTGATTGACAGGACTGTCCTGATTATAATCCTGTGTGTCCCCGAAACAGCGGGATCAAAAAGAGCGCGTCGATGCGCGCTCTTTACAGTGTAAAACGACTTAAGCCAGCTTAAGGTCGTATTGCATGCGGTACATGACCATGTCTTCGATGGTCAGCACCGGCATGTTGTGCAGTTTACCAAATGCAACGATCTCCGGCGTTTTAGCCATAGTGCCGTCCGGGTTAGTCACTTCACACAGCACACCTGATGGCAGCAAACCAGCCATTTGCATTAGATCCACCGTGCCTTCGGTATGACCACGACGAGCCAGAACACCGCCTTTACGTGCGCGCAGCGGGAACACGTGACCAGGACGGGCCAAATCTTCCGGCTGGGCAGTCGGGTTGGCCGCCGTTTTGACTGTGGTCACGCGGTCTTTGGCAGACACACCTGTTGTCACGCCGTGACGTGCTTCAATCGAAACGGTAAACGCGGTCTGGTTTTTGCTATCGTTGACACTGACCATAGGTGGCAGCTGGAGTTTATCCGCTTGCTCATCAGTCAGACACAAACACACAATACCGCTGCCTTCGCGAATCATCAGCGCCATTTGCTCTGTCGTCAGAGTTTCTGCTGCGCAGATGATGTCACCTTCGTTCTCGCGATCTTCATCATCAAGCAACAGGACACCGCGTCCTTCACGTAAAGCTTGCAGCGCATTTTCAACACGGGTAATTGGGTCGCCGAATTCGGCAAGTAGAGATAGCTGATTCATGGTTACTCCTAAATAATGACCAGAATCAGGGCTGTTTATGAGGGATCAAAAGGCAAAAACTAAGTCACCAAATCCAAGGCGCAGGAATCCCGACGCAGGATGGCTGGTGTATTTGTCATTCTCTCTCATCCGGACTATGACCGTCGGCTCTGGCGTCTCACCAGATCTGCTGACCTCGATTGCTCGAGCGCTCGTGGGCTCACCCTTAGGGTATACCACCGGTGGGGAATTTCGCCCCGCCCTGAGAATAATATTCAAATTAAACTGTGTACAACTTCAGCCGAGTATTTCAACCTGAAGCTGACGGCTATGGTAGTGCTTTCATAGCCGATTGAAAAGTAGTGCAGCAGTGAAATTTAGCAAAAAGTAATAGAAGCTATTACTGGCTACCATTATTGCCACAACTTGATATTGGCCAAGTTAATCAGTGCGACTTATTTTGATATTTTCGCGACCTTTGCTTTTAATCACACCACTGTGAACGATTACTCACGACGAAAAAAGGGCACCGATAGTGCCCTGATTCGTCCATGGTGGTGAAGACTTCGCGTTAAAGTCGGAAACGGGAAATCTCCTGATCCAGCTCCTGAGCCAAATTGTGCAGCGATTTGGCCTGCTGCACCGCATCGGTTGCTTCACTGGCCAGTTGGTCACTCACTTCACGAACAGATTCGGTATTGCCGTTGATATCTGCAGTAACCAGAGATTGCTCTTCTGCAGCTGAAGCTATCTGCGTGGCCATATCGCTGATCAGTTGAATCGCTTCACTGATCGCCTGCAGGCTGTCGCCCGTCAGATTGACGTCCTCCACACTGGTTTCGACCAGACGATGACTGTCCGTCATCACACTTACAGCCTTGGCGGTCGCTTTTTGCAGCCCTTCAATCTTGGTCTGAATTTCTTCCGTCGACGAGTGGGTGCGCTGTGATAACACCCGTACTTCGTCGGCAACCACAGCGAAACCACGGCCCTGATCGCCAGCCCGGGCCGCTTCGATTGCCGCGTTCAGCGCCAGCAGGTTGGTCTGCTCAGCAATAGAACGAATCGTCGACAAGATGGTGGAGATCTCATTCGCCTGCGCTTCCAGGTCGCCGATAATATTGACCGCACCATTAAGCTCTTGCGCTAGCTGATCGATAGACTGTTTGCTTTGCTGCATCTGTTGGTAACCACGCGCACCAAGATCGACCGATTCATTGGCCTGCTTAGCGGTATTGTCAGCATTACCGGCAATTTCTGCTGTGGCAGAGGCCATCTCAGTCACCGCGGTCGCCACCATGGTAATTTCATCCTGCTGGGTGCGGATGCGCTCTCCGCGCTGCCCTGCCGAACGCGCTGCATGATTGGCACCCTCATTCAGAGCCACGGAAACAGAGTGAACGTTTTTCACCATCACGTGCAGACGGTCAACAAACTTGTTGAACTTGTCAGCCAGAATACCAACTTCGTCTTCGCTTTTAACGTCGAGGCGACGAGTCAGATCACCGTCGCCCTCGGCAATATCGCTCAATGCCGCCGTAATATTACCGAGTTCATTCAACTGGCGCGCTACAAACCAGGAAGTAATTAGCGCCATCACCAGCAAAATGCCCAGCCCAATCAGCAACTGAGTCGTCAGCAAGCTATTCAGCGGCTGCGCCAACACAGCTTTATCCATCACCATGACCAGGGTCCAGTCGGTATTATCAATACTCTGGGCCATCAGCAGCTTCTCACGGCCATCAATGGTCAGATCGAGGGGAGTGTTTTGCTTAGCGGCCTCGTTCAATGCCGACGCACTAAATCCCGTCGCCATATCCTGAGTGGGTTTAAGGATCAGCTCTTTATTCGGGTGCGCGACGATATTACCTTTCTGATTGACCAGAATGGCATAACCTTTACCCGGAACCGGAATGGCCAACACGTCCTCAATCAGTTTGTTCAAGGCGAGGTTGGATGCCGCAACACCGGCGAACTGACCATTAATGCGCACAGGATCAGCCAGAGTCACAACCAGGGTCTGCATGGTGACACTGACATAAGGATCGGTAGTAATAGGCTGGCCGGCTTGTTTGGCTTGTTGGTACCAGCCGCGCTCACGGGGATCGTAACCGGCTTTGTTGAGTGACGGGTCCTGGCGATACATTTCGCCCTGTTCATTGCCGTAATAGCTCAGACCAAATGAACCGGACTGCAAAGTCTGGCGTAAATGCGGAACCAGATCGAGTTGCGGATTAGCTTCAATTTCCTCACGCAAGCCTTGCAATGCGTGTTGCTTATCAGCAAACCAATCGCCGATACCTTTAGCGTGGGCACGCAGGGTGTTGCGACTTTCACTTTCAATCGCACGCCAACTGTCCTGCTGAAACATATGATAACTGGCGATCACCAGAGCGATTGCCGTCAAGCCAATCGCAACCACCACAGAGAAAACCATTTTTCTCTTCAAACTTAACCGCATTGCTCTACCTCTATTTGTTATTTCACTGCGTGAATAACATACAGATTAGCGGAAAGGCCCGGGTTTACGTAGCGAAACATGCGGCCAGAGCAGGCAGGACACGCACCGGTATTCAATAAGGTGATCCTGCTCGAAGTATCAACAGATAAATTAACAGAACGCAGTTAATTGACCGCAATAGCCGTCAATTTTTCACATTGTCAAATAACCCGTGCGCGGGAAAAATCCGCTTCGGACAGCTCAGACGGTTGATTACACACTCGGCAGAAACCGCGTTTCTCCATCTTGTAATAATGCTCACCATTAACGAGCGCAGACATGAATTGCTGGAACCCCTGCCATCCTGACGACACTTCCGTCTGACAACGCCTCATTACAACTTTGTGCGGTGTGGTTTTTCGACAACAGCTGCAATACGCTTCTGGCATGGGAATTCCTCCTGTTAATTTACTCAATTAATTACAATTGACGCAGTTTGAATCGATTGGTTCCATTGTCCCAAACTTTCCTTTTTAAATTGTGAGCCAAGTACAAAAATTAACGCCCCAAGTACGAACTGTTTCTGCTATGACCGCTCGCTGACACAGGTACAAAAAAGCCTCACATCGGTGAGGCTTTGTTCAGTCATGTCAACTTAAGGTTGCTTAGTCGAGCTCAATCAAGTGCTTTTTGAATGTCTTGTGCTGCTCTTGAACCGTGACTTCCGGCTCACCAGTTGTCAGGCTGACAACCACAATGGCAAGCACAGAGAAGATGATTCCCGGAACGATTTCGTACACATCAAACCAACCGCCCGAAAGCTGCTTCCAAACCACGATAGTGATACCACCCACCAGAATACCGGCCAATGCACCGTTACGGTTCATACGAGACCAGTAAAGGCTCAGTACCAGTGCCGGGCCAAACGCGGCACCGAAACCTGCCCAGGCGTAAGAAACCAGACCCAGTACCGAACTGTCCGGCGTCATCGCCAGAACCAGAGCAATCACAGAAATCAGGATAACTGCCAGGCGACCAACACGAACAATCTCTTCTGATGTCGCATCTGTTTTGAATACTTGCTTGTAGAAGTCTTCTGCCAGTGCTGATGATGACACCAGCAGTTGTGAGTCCGCTGTACTCATGATTGCCGCCAGAATCGCCGCCAGCAGGATACCCGCAACAACCGGATGGAATATCGCGTTCACCAGCAGCATGAAGATTTTTTCGCCGTCATCCAGTTGCAGACCACCAGTATTAGTGACGTAAATCAGACCAACCAGACCCACCAGCATAGCGCCAACCATTGACAGGCCCGTCCACAGAACCGCAATACGGCGCGCTGTGGTCAGATCTTTGTTGGAACGGGTGGCTTTAAAACGTGCCAGAATGTGTGGCTGACCGAAATAGCCAAGACCCCAGGCAACCAGAGAAATAATGGCGATACCGCTCAGTGGTTCGCCTTTTACGTCGTTCCACATGGTCAGCAGTTGCGGGTTGATTGCCACAAGATCGTGGTCAAGTTTCATCAGACCGCCATCCATCGCCGCAATCGGCACGATCAGCAGTGCGGCAGACATCAGCAGACCTTGTACCAGGTCAGTCCAGGATACCGCCAGGAAACCACCGAACAGCGTATAAGACACCACACAGATGGTACCAATGATGACCGCTGTGGTGTAATCCAGACCGAATACCGTTTCAAACAGTTTGCCGCCTGCAACCAGGCCTGAACTGGTGTAGAAAAGGAAAAACAAAAGGATGAAAAACGCTGAAATAGTTTGAATCAGTTTCGATTTGTCATTAAAACGACGTGACAGAAACTCTGGCAAAGTAAGGGCATCGGTGGTGATACTGTAAGTACGCAGACGCTTCGCCGTCACCAGCCAGTTCAACCAGGTACCGGCCAGCAGACCACCCGCTAGCCAGAAGGCTTCAATACCCGCCGCGTAAGCATAACCCGGCAGACCCAGCAGCAACCAGCCACTCATATCAGATGCACCCGCTGAAAGTGCAGCAGGCCACGGACCTAAAGAGCGGCCACCCAAAAAGTAATCAGACGAGTTTTTCGTTCGCTGATACGCATATACCCCAATCGCCAACATCAAAATGAGGTAGACGATAAAGGTGCTCGTAATGGCAAAACCATTTTCCATTGATATGTCCTCTTGTATAAGATCGCCTTCCATGTCCCCCACCAAGAGTGGGGGAGTACTTCAGAAAGGTTTAGTGGGCCTCGTTTCCAAGCTCGAGCAAGGTCGCGTTACCACCCACTGCTGTTATATTTATTGTGCGCGTGCGTTCGGTAATAAAACGCAGCACTAAATGTGGATCGTTCGCCACCGGCAGGTGGGCCAAATCCGTTTCAGACACCAGGCTGACAATCGCCCCCTGGCGTTTGGCTAACTGACGGTTGAGGTTACGCTCAACCGACGTTGTTCCGACATAGCCCATGCAACGGATATCTGAATCCATCAATTGCTGATAAGCATCCAGAGTAGCAAATTGCAGCAGGTTGGCCGGAATTGTTGACTGCTGGTAAGCAGCCTTCAATGCGGCTGTCAGCTCAGTGTCGTCACTGCAAAGCACGACGCTGTTGCCTGCGATTAACGCAGCACATAACTGGGCAGCGACAGCCAGTCTTGCTTCATTACTGCTGTCGTCGTGAACGACCAGGGCAACACCGCGCCCTGCAGTATAAAGTTCGTTGGTTTCTCCGGTCGGACCATTAAGCAGATGCGGTTGCGCCAGCATAGTGGCCGCCTGACGAAGATGAAAAGCAAACACACCCGCCACTGCCGGCATCGTGCGTTGCAAATTATTTTTCAATGACTGCAATGACTCATTTTTTGAGTCAAAACCGGTCAGATTCCAGTTTTCCCAAGCCGAAAAAGCGTCAGAAAAACGAGTTACTTGATGCACCATGGTCTATCTCCTTCGCTGATTCGATTAGCTGTACTGAACTTGAGTAAAACGGAACAGGTAGTGCGGGCCACCTGCTTTTGGTCCGGTGCCGGACAAACCCTGGCCACCAAACGGCTGTACGCCAACCACAGCCCCCACCTGGTCGCGGTTGATGTAGCAGTTACCCACGCGAGCATGTTTTTCAATCCAGCGATAGGTGGTTTCATTACGGCTATGGATACCCATAGTCAAACCAAAACCGGTATCGTTGATTTGTTGTACCACCTGCGTCAGCTCATTCGCTTTAAAGCGAACAATGTGCAGGACAGGGCCAAACTGCTCTTCAGTCAGACAATCAATCCCTGAGATCTCAAACGCGCTTGGCGCAACAAAATCACCATGGGCACAAGCCTCACCCAGCTCAAGCTGAGCCACTTTTTTCTGGCTCTGACTCATACGTTCAATGTGTGCCAGCAACCCTTGTTTCGCTTTGCCGTCAATCACAGGGCCCACATCCGTGCTGTGCAGGTAAGGAGTGCCCACAGACAGCTCCTGCATCGCCCCTTTAATCAGACCGATGATACGGTCAGCCACGTCCTGCTGAACAAACAGCACACGCAGCGCCGAACAGCGCTGACCGGCAGAGGCAAAGGCAGAGCGCAGCACATCACGCACCACTTGCTCCGGCAAGGCGGTACTGTCGACAATCATCGCGTTCTGGCCACCGGTTTCGGCGATAAACGGCACCGGATCCGCATCACGTTCCGCCAGAGTCTGGTTGATCCTCTGCGCTGTCGCAGTTGAGCCGGTAAAGGCCACGCCAGCGATCGCGCTGTGCGAGGTCAGCGCACCACCGATAGCAGCGCCACGTCCCGTCAGCAGTTGAATCACCCCGCCCGGGAAACCGGCTTCCAGCATCAGTTCAACCGCGCGAGCCGCAATCAGACTGGTTTGCTCGGCAGGTTTCGCCACCACCGTATTACCCGCGACCAAAGCGGCAGTGATCTGGCCAAGGAAAATGGCCAGCGGGAAGTTCCACGGACTGATACAGACAAACACGCCGCGCCCTGCACGGGTCACCTGGCGGCTCTGGCCGTCGAATCCTTGCAGCGTAAACGCCGCCAGATCATCAATTCGTTGGGCATAGTAACGGCAGAAATCCACCGCTTCACGCACTTCATCAATCCCGTCATGAACGGTTTTACCGGCTTCCTGATGACACAGTGCCACCAGCTCGGCCAGATTGGCTTCCAGCAGATCCGCCAGTTTGTCCAGTTTCTCGGCGCGCTGACTAGTCGGAGCTTGACTCCATTGCGCAAACGCGGCCTGAGCAATCTCGATCGCTTCGGAAACATGATCAAGGTTGGCATGCATTACCTGACCCACGTCGATCCGGCGATCATACGGTGCCGTCACGATCTCGGGCTGCTCTTCAGCCTTGATCATGCTTTCGAACTGAGACTGACCATTAATGATCGGCGCCGCCTGCCACTGCTTGCTCAAAAACGCATTGACCTGATCTTCGAACGGCTTAGCTTCACTTTCAATATCAATATTGACGCCGTAAGAGTTCGCTCGCTGGTTAAAGATTTGCGGCGGTAACGGGATCTGGCGGTTATCCAATGACTCATACTCAAGCAACATATCAACCGGGTGCTGAGTCAAGGTGTTGATCGGGCAACGAGCATCAACCAGACGATGAACGAATGAGCTGTTGGCACCGTTTTCCAACAGACGGCGCACCAGATACGGCAGCAGATCTTTGTGACTGCCCACCGGCGCATAGATACGGACCGATTGCTTGTAGGTCGCCATGACATGGTTATACAAAGCATCACCCATGCCGTGCAGACGCTGGAACTCAAAATCTTTATGCTGAGCCATCACTGCAATCGCGGTAACGGTCTGCGCGTTATGACTAGCAAACTGCGGAAACAGATTACCGCGCACCTGCTCGCTGAGCAAAAAACGCGCACAAGCCAGATAAGAGACATCGGTCGCTTCTTTACGGGTATAAACCGGATAACCGGTATAGCCGCTCTGCTGTGACCATTTGATCTCGCTATCCCAGTATGCTCCTTTCACCAGACGCACCGGGATAAGATCGCCCTGCTCTTTTGCCAGTGCAGTCAGCCACACCAGTACAGGCAACGCACGTTTGGAATACGCTTGTACCACCAGGCCAAACTTACCCCAACCCTTAACTTTGTCGCTGCGATACACTTTCTCAAACAGTTCCAGTGACAACTCAAGACGATCTGCTTCTTCGGCATCAATGGTGATCGCCACATCCAGTTCAATCGCTTTGTCCAGCAGCTGGATCAAGGTGTTATACAACTCACTCATCACCCGGCTGTGGTTTGCCACTTCATAACGCGGGTGCAGAGCAGAAAGTTTGATCGATACCGATGGCGCCGGGCTGGTCTCCAGTCCGTACTTGTCGCGGCCCACCGCTTCAATCGCCATCAGGTAATCCTGAAAATATTTATCCGCATCCGCCGTCGTCAGCGCCGCTTCACCCAGCATATCAAATGAGTAGGTGAAACCTTTATCACGCATCACGCGGCCGTTTTTCTGCGCTTCTTTGATGTTACGCCCCAGAACAAACTGATGGCCCATCACCTTCATCGCCTGATGCATCGCTTTGCGGATCACCGGCTCACTGAGTTTATTGACCAGGCGATTCACTGCCTGAACCGGGCTGGTGCTCTGGCTATCAGACAGGCCGACCACTTTCCCGGTCAGCATCAGCCCCCAGGTTGATGCGTTGACAAACACAGAATCAGAATTCTTCAAATGAGATTTCCAGTCCGCCACACCCAGACGATCTTTGATGAACGCGTCCGCGGTCTCAGTATCCGGAATGCGCATCAGCGCTTCCGCCAGACACATCAGCAGAATACCTTCCTGGGTATCCAGGCTATATTCCAGCAGCAACGCATCAATCATCTGAATCGCTTTTTTGTCTTTACGAATCGCTTCGATCAATTGCGTCGTTTTGACCGCCATCGAGGTTTTTTCGTCCTCACTTGGCGTCGCCAAAGGCAGAAGCTGTTTGAGCCATTGGGTTTCGTCCACCATGTAAAGTGGCGAGATCTGTGACCAAAGTTGGTTAAGCGGCTGCTCAACAAACTCAGCGTTCAACACATCAGTTGCAGTAAACATGCGTTTTCCTCAATCTCATACCCGATATCCGTTGAGTCGGGTTTTCCTACAATGGCTCGCAGTGTATTTTGAGCGCGTCGAGAATACTTGTCAAAAACTCCGAGCTTTTTGCCAAAAACTTGGCTTTTTAACAAAACAAAAACAGAATCACAGCATTATTTATAAAATAAAATGCTGCTCATTTAGCTTATTACGCAAATAAATAACCCGGCGTTGATGGATTCACGCCGGGTTATAGAATAATTCTCATTAAAACTGGAGTTTTGTAGTGATTAGTTGCGGCACGTCTTCTTGTAGCGCGACGGAGAAATGCCCTGCAGACGGGAAAAAGTATGGGTAAAGGTGCTCTGGTTGGAAAAACCGCTTAACTCAGCAACCTGACCAAGTGTTAAATTTCCATTTTCTATCAATGACTTGGCCATATCCACGCGTTTTCCGAGCACATACTGATGCGGCGTGATGCCCATCTGTTCTTTAAACAGCATATGAAACTGACTTTCGCCGAGAAACACGCTGCCAGCCAGTTGCGCCACCGAAATGCGTCGGCTGATATGCTGTTCGATGTAGCGATCGATGGCATCAAGATCAAAGCGCGACTCTTTCCGCTGGGCATCAAATGCCGAAATATGGCGCTGCAGAAGTGCCAGCACCGTATCACTGCATGCCCGGCTGAGCAGCATATCATCTGGACTGCTTTGCATTTCCTGCACCAGCATCTGAACCAGTTTCTGAATCTGGTTATCGAGCTTAAAATAGGTATCCTTACCTGTCAGCTCATTGAGCTTGTGCAATGTGAGCGGATCATCGTCGCACGGCTGAGGCATATTGAGCACCAGAATGTCGGATTGCCCGACTATGCCACCAAACGCATGGCCGGTGCCAGAAGTCACCACACAGCCCTGACCAGGATTAACAATATTCCCCATCCCGCCGACTTCGAATTCGGCCTGGCCTTTAAGGCCGATGACTATCTGGGTGTAGCTGTGATCATGACAGTGCATGTAAGAAGGCAAAGTGATCAATTGCGCCGGACGCGGCGACAAAAGTTTGGCTCTTTGCTCGCTGATGAGCGAATTGGCTGAAGATAACGTACTCATGATCATTCTACCCGACGAAACAGACATGCATTTTATTACAATTTTATCATAAGCGACAATCAGTGCTGCGTCAGCACACTTATAAGCAATCTGGCGCACATTTAAATTTTGCCGTAAAGCCGGCGTGGGTTTTGTCGCACAACCGGAACAATGATCAAGTGCACATAAATTACGGTCAATGTGTGTTCAATCAGGAAAACGGTAAACCAGATCGGAAATCGGTGCTTGCATATTTCGATAATCTGCTCAAAATGGAGTTTGCAGAGTTATAAGATTCACAAAATCAGCGACCTAATGTCAGATGAATGTGACTTTTCCGCCAGAGAGCTGGCAATTTGCATGGCCAGAGCCAGGGTATTAAGCCATTTAATACCGCTGTCAAAAGTTTGTCTTTCCCACTGCTTGCAGTGGATTCATATAAATGTTGCAGGGACCTATGATCAAACATCGCCTCCCAGCGCTACTGCTTGCGCTAAGCCCAGTTTGGGTATCTGCATCGGTGTACGCGGATGAAGTTACACAGGTCGATCCTGTGACCGCCATCGATGAAAAAATCAGTACAAAACAGAGCGAAATTGATGCTATCGCATCTGAGTTCGACACTGAAAGTTCAATGCTTCAACAGCTTAAAAACGACCAGGCTCGCCTGAAGCGTAATGGCGACGAGCTGGATGCCAAGCGTAACCGCGCGAAGTCGGCTCTGGATAAACAGTACAGCCGCTTGCTGGAAGACCCGGAGACCGATCTGATTACTTTCCAGAAGCAGTATCAGGAGGCCTGGGCAGCAGTCAAACAGAATCAGTCAGAACAGCTGTCTAACCAGCAGGCCATCGCCGAAAGTGAAATGCGCCTCTCTCAGCTTAAGCAGAAACAAGCGCGCCTGAAAACCGAATACACCAACCTCGAAGAGAGCAAGATCGAGGCACGGGTAAAACGCCTTGAAGCCGAACTGCGCGAAAGTGCTGTCGTGGAAACCAGCTATAAAACCACCTGTTCCACCACGATGACACTGGGTGAATGTTCCAGCCAGGGCCTGCACCTGACCAAACAAAAAGCGGTCAAAACCTTCCGTGCCCAGTTGCTCGACAGTCTGAGTGAGTCAGTGATCGCTAAGCAAAATCTCAGTGGTGTCGAGCTTAACATTCACGTTCAGGACAGCCAGATTCAGCGGGCCGGATTTGAAGGCAACAGCGAGTACTTTACTCAGATGCAGGCACAGTTGCAGGCCAAACCGGAAGCAGTCGCAGCGTGTAAAATGCTTAATGTTTCCAGCCGTTACTGTCTGCAGGGCGCCGCTGAAAGCAAAAGCAGCAAGCAGAGCAAGGCGTGGGCCAACGTCACGGTACGCTCAGATCAATACAATGATTCCGTCACCATCAATGGCATCAACTATGGCAGCACGCCGGTTGAAATCGTTCTGCCGGCAGGTCGCCACCAGGTGACCGTAGCCAAAGACGGTTTCGAAAGTTACAACCGCGTGATCACCGTCAACGGTAATGACACGGTGTGGGTTAAACTCAGACCCAATAAAGACAGCTGATAAAACGGACTGACTGCCTTGGCTGCGCCATTACCGCCTGTCGCGATAACGCCATTTTGTCATCAGGTTACTGAAAGCTAATTGATGACAAGATGGCGTTTACATTTAGAATAGCGTCAGGATTTGTTCAATTTTAACTGAAGTAGACACTCATGCGACAAGGTTTACCCGCTCTGTTATTTGCACTTTCGCCATACATGCTCGCAACACCTTTGATGGCAGAACAAGCTTCGGCATCCGACGTTGTCAATGTATCCAACGTGGCCAATAGTTCCAACGTGGCCAACAGTTCCAACGTGGCGAGTAGCTCCGGCGTAGTCGCCATCGACGATGCGCTGTTCAGCCAGCACAGCGCATTGCGTGAGGCCCAAAAGAGCACTCAGGCTCAGCAAACGGCTGCAGACAATCAGCTCAGTGAGGTCAACCGCCTGACGCAGCAGGCTGCCAAGCTCGACAAAGCGCTGCAGCAGGCCAAAGCCACTCTGGCGAAGCAGTATCAGGCGATGATCAATGAGCCGGATCTGGATATCTCTGCGGCTCAGAATGCCTATCAGGAAGCCTGGGCTGAGGTGAAACAGAATCAACAGGCACGTCTGCAAGCAGAGCAGCAACTTCAGGAACAGCAATCCGCGCTGAGCGAGGCCAAAGCCGCACAGCAATTAATTGAGCAGAAAATCGCCCGGCTTGCTGAAGACAAAGTACGCGCCCGGGTTGAACAGCTGAGAAACGAACTGAAACGTGAAGGCAAGCAGACGGTCAGTTTCACCAACGCCTGCCAGGCCGACATGACCCTGGCCCAGTGTGCCCAACAGACCACGGATCTGGCGCTGCAAAAAGCAGTCACCCAGTATCAAAGCTGGCTGCTCGATCAAACCACAGAATCCAAACAGGTCAAACAGCATCTGGGGGATGTCGCGCTCAATATTCACGTGCTGAGCCATAAAGTCAGCGATGCCGGTTTCTTTGACGGCAGTCGATTCAGAACCGTGATCGCCGCGCAGCTGAATGCCCGTCCGGCGGAAAATACCCCATGTAAACTGCTGGACGTCGAATCACAGTACTGTTTTGCACCCGGAGATAGCGCACAGCCCCAACCACAACAAGAAGTCGCCTGGGTCAATTTGCTGATACGCTCGAACCAGTACCAGGATTCCGTTTCAGTGGATGGCGTCAGCTACGGCAGCACACCCGTCGATATTATGCTGCCGGTCGGCAGTCACATGATTACGGTGGCCAAAGAGGGCTACCGTGCCTTCCATCAGGAACTGAGTATCAACTCGGACCATACGCTGCGTGCTGTGCTGCGCGAGCAGGCTAACCCGCTTAAAGCGGGACATACTTTTGCCGACTTGCTGAAAGGCGATGTCAAAGCGCCGCAAATGGTCACATTACTGAGCGGCGAATACCTGCTGGGTGAGAATGCATCGCGTCAGGTTCACCTTGATCATGCTTTCGCAGTCAGCGCCACACCGGTAACCGTGGCTCAGTTTGAAACCTTCGTTAACCAGACCGGCTATCAGACCGATGCCGAATTGCAAAAACTCTGCATTACGGTCGATAAGGCGGAAGTCGCACCGATGCCGGGCAGTTACTGGCGCAATCCGGGCTTTAAGCAGTCAGGGCAATCCCCGGTGGTATGTATCAGCCAGAACGATGCCAAGGCTTATACTCAATGGCTGTCACAACAAACCGGCTTCCATTATCGCCTGCCAAGTGAAGATGAATGGGAAGCAGCTGCCCGCGCTGGCAGTAAAACAGCGTACTGGTGGGGTGAGCGTTTTGGCAGCGGAAAAGCCAATACTGGCTGGGGCGGTACACCGTGGTCAAACAAGAGCACTTCTCCGGTCGGCGCTTTTGCTGCTAACCCACTGGGGCTCTATGATGTCGTCGGTAACGTCTGGCAATGGACCACAGATACACGTGGCCTGGCGAAAGGCGGCGCCTGGAGCTTCTCTCCGGAGATGGCTAAAGCGGACAGTCAGCTGTTTATTGCCCCTTCCGCGGCCGCTAATTACGTTGGCTTCCGGGTTTTACGTGAACTGTAACGCAACTATTTGCGCAAAATAGCCAAAAGGGGGGGATTTCCCCCCTTTTGCGTTGCTGGCAGCTTTAATATAGTTGTCGCCAGGCGTTAAGGGTCCCTTGACGCCGGGTATCTTATTGATGCCTCTGTGTTTTCGGCAGACCCTCGCTGAATTCATGGAACCTCTTCTACACGTCGACAAGATATGTTTCTTGTATTTGTGCCAGCCCGTCTTCAGGCTGGCTTTTTTTATGTTTTCGTCCCGTAAACCCGCACTGAGTACTTACTTTAACCCACCACCTTGGTATCATAATCCGGTTGCATACAAGGGAATTATGTTGTGTCAAATCCACTCACCGCAGAACAGTTATCACTGTTTCAACAGTTACCCGGTTACTGGGGCTGTAAAGATCTGAACTCTGTTTTTGTTTATGCCAATGAGGCCTATTCTGCGCTGATCGGTGTGGAGAGCATGCAGCACTGTGTTGGTCTGACCGATTTTGATATGCCAAGTCCGACCGTGGCCTGCGCCGCTGATTTTCAGGAGCAGGATCGCTACGTGATCAAAACCGGCCGTTCACTGAAAGTGCTCGACATCCACCCATACCCGGATGGTCGCTGGCATGCTCACATCTTTACCAAAAGCCCATGGCGCGATGCACAGGGTCAAGTCCGCGGCACCATTTTTTACGGCCAGGAGCTGACAGATACCGCTATTCTTGAAGTCGGACACTGGGTATGTCGCGTAACAGGTTTAAGCTCAGCGCTCAAAAGTGCCAATCATGATGACTTGCAACTGCCCAAGCTCACAACCCGTGAATCGGAAACTCTGTTTCTGTTGCTATACGGCAAAAAACCGCAACACATCGCGCGCGTGATGGGAATTTCAATCAAAACCGTGGAAGGCTACGAGGCACGCCTGCGCACCAAATTCGGTGTCCCCAGTAAAGAGAGCCTGCTCGACCGGGCTCTGGACCTCGGTTTTGGCTCGGTGATCCCGCAAACCCTACTTAAAACCCAGCTTTCCGTGGTGCTGAACAACGAACACGCCGCATAAAGCGGCGTGTGAAAACGGTATGACCAAGCAAAGCGTGTCGGCTACGGTGCGAGACGATCCACGTCCCAACCGTTCTCCTGGCGGGTGTAAATGAAACGGTCGTGCAGGCGATGTTCGCCACCCTGCCAGAACTCAATGCTGTGCGGACGAATCCGGAAGCCGCCCCAGAAACTCGGTACCGGGATCTCACCTTTAGCAAACTTCTGTTTCAGCTCAAGGTACTTGCCTTCCAATACGCCACGGGCAGAAATACGGCTGCTCTGATGGCTGGCGATCGCCGCAATCTGGCTCTCTTTCGGACGTGAGGTAAAATACTTGATATTTTCCAGCGCGCTGAGTTTTTCTGCCCTACCCGTAATATGGACCTGGCGCTCAAGCGGGTGCCACGGGAAATGCAGGCTGATTTTGTTATTGTGCTGGATATGTTGCGCTTTGCGGCTGGCCAGGTTGGTATAAAACACGAAACCGTCAGTTTCGACATTTTTCAGCAGCACAATACGTTGAAATGGCTGACCCTGTTCATCCACTGTGGCAACTGTCATCGCGGTCGGATCGGTTAACTTCGCGTCGATCGCCTGCTGCAGCCATAAATTAAACTGTTGCACCGGATCGGCCAGCAAATCTTTGCGGCGCAAACCGCCTTGAATGTATTCACGGCGAATGTCTGAAAGTTCCATTTCTACTCCTCGTTATTTTTTGCCGATTGTGCGCCTATACGACGTATAACTCAAGCCACGACAAGTGAAAGCCTGTATCGATCACTTCACACTCTGTGACAGTTGCACGGCTCTTAACGTATTCCCCGCTTAAACGACAAGAAACGGTCGAAACTTTAACCACGCGCAATAATCTTGAGCAGCAGCGCTCCGAAGTCAGCAATAGCATCAATACGATCGGACTGGCATTGGCTCCTTATCTGGAAAATAAAGATAGCGTAGCCGCTGAATCGGTGATCCGCTACCACGCCCGGACAAGACCGCAGTGGCCGCCTCTAACGCCAACCCTGAACTTGATTATGGTTTTATCGCCAGCTCCGATAATCAGTTAGTGCTGGGTAAGCAACAGTGGAAAGCTTTGGTCGAAGAAGCTATTCAGCACGACTGGTTTACGTTCCGTTTCCAGGCCGCCAACGACGAATCACAACACACGTTTCACCGTGAAGTGTTTTCTGCGCTTGAAAAAGATCATGTCCGATACAGCGCGAACCAGTATCTTTTCGCGCTGGAGCAACTGCACGCCACTCACCTGTTTGATGAATATGTGTTGCAGACCATGGTCGATAAACTGCAATCCGCTGAGCGGCTCTTTCATACACCTGCCTACAGCAACTCAGGCCCGAAAATGATTGGGGGAAAATGACAAAAGGGAGCCGGGCTCCCTTTTATGCAGTCAGATGGGTTGGAGGTCATGACCGATTTCTCTGCTCATAAGCACCGAGTTCTGCGTTGCTCCAGTTGCGACTAAACCCCGATATCTTCCTCATCGAGTTTAGACGACAGCTGAATTTCATATTGATTGTAGCTGAAAATGGAAGGCCCATGGACCCGCTTTGTCGTCACTCGTTCATCGCCAAATTGTACGGTAACATGGGTAAATACCTTACCCTTCACGTCAACCACGTTATTTTCCAGTGCGATTTGAAATTCATCGTTAAGAACATCCAGCGCCGATTTGACTTTTTCCAGCCTGGCGTTGGCTTGATCCTTGGCATTATCAATCTCAAGTTCTTCTTCATCACTACGTTCAGCTTTAGGGCGTTTTTTGAATTCCAGCTCGCGACGAATAATGTCCATGGTCTCTTCCTGAGCCAGTTTGTACTGCTCCTTGTGCTTAACCATCCGGTCTTTGTACCAGGCAAAGCGTGCAAACGCTTCAACGTTCATCGCGGTATCTCCCTCAACGCCTAAGTTAAGGCAGGTCACTTTACCCCCCACTTTAGTCACACCACCGCTTAACGTGCCCTGCTTTTCTCCATCGTCCAGGACCAGCAAATCTCCCCCACAGCGCACATCCGCGCCCATACAGTGGACAGCGATCTGAATATTTTCCGCCGCCTGCAATTCACAGAACTGAGCGTAGTTTGCTTTAATACTGACACCGGATTTCACCACACAGCTTTTCTCTTCACCTTCGGAGACGGTATGACCTATGATGCCTTTGCCAACTTCGATGTCTCCCTGAGCTTGCACATCAGCCGATTCAATAAACCCGCCAACGGTGACTGAACCTGTGGCTCGGACGACCATGCCCGGCTCAACATCACCGGCTATAACCACATTGCCTTTGAATTTTACGTGCCCAGTCGCGATGCTGACGTTATTGAGACACAGCGCGTTATCGACATCAATCGTTTTGCCTTTAATGATGGGCAGGCCAGACTGACTCGCCAGTAAAAGGTTGGGATCCTCAGGAGAAATGTGCGTACCACGGCCTGGCAACAGCTCACTATTGATACCGGGTCTCGGCGCAATCACTTTGCCCTGCACCGTGTACCCGGCTTCCCCCTCGGTCGCAGGCTGACGTCGCATGACCGGCTCGTTTTCGCTAACGGTCACCGTCTCACCGAGGTTGCGCATATCAATTTTATCGTCACTTTTACGCTCTTGCGGCGCCAGAATGCGTTTGCTGACATCCTCCACCAGCGCAATAAACTGGCTGTCCTGCCCCTGTATCGCTTCTTTGCCACGCGCGACAGGCTGAGTGAAGGTTTCTCCGGGCTTGAGTGTGTTACTCATCAGCAGGACTTTCTTCAGGGCTAATTTATTTATCCCTTTCACTACCTGAGCATCCGCTAACGCCTGCACCAGTTCACTGCCATACAAACCTCGGCCGCCATACGCGCCGGTGACCAGCATACTGGCCAACATATCCTGCTCGGTCAGTACGACTTCCACCTGAGCATTGCGCTGCAGCGCCACGACTATCCCGTCGTAGGCTTCACTTTTCATTTCCTTGGCACAATGAATAAAACGTTTCACTGAATCCTGGTCAACAAAATATTTTCTTGCCCCGATCTGACCCAAAGCATCGCTCAATCCCTGATCAGATAACTCCTTGGCGATGGTTTTGTCGCCATTCAGTTTTGCAATCACCTGGGTTTTGTCCTCGGAGAGAACAATCAATTCATTCCACATCCTGAATAACCTTCACGGCATACCTGTCGTTTTGAAATACAGTGTATAGAAATTGAGACAAGGTCGGAATAAAACGAGTAGCAAAGTCAGGCTTACGTCACTTCTTAACCGCAGTGTATCTTGCAGAGAGAGTCAAACCGCAGCCTGTCACCAGGTTTACAGTGTAAATGTGTCAGCCTCCCCCCGATGCGCAGCGCGCTCTTGCTGTCGTTAAATCACCATCAAAAATAGTTAAGTCACTATGAAAAATGGTTAAGTCATCAGGAATAATAGTTAAATTATCAAAAAGGACAGTGAAGTAATCAAAAGGAAGAGTTAAGTAATCAGGTTAGGGAACGGTTGCTCCTCGTTAAACAGGTACACGGCATGCACACATTTACCTTCATTGAAATAATGCAGTGATTCACACAGTGTCGAGGCCAACAGGATGCCACGCCCATAAGATACATCGGGGTTTTCAGCCCGATTTTGCTGATAATCAAAACCCACGCCACTGTGCTCAAGCATGAATTCAATCCGCGACCGCTGCGGCTGAAAATCGATGTCGAGCCGAATCGAGTGCGATTCATCCAGTTGCTGCAAACGTTCTTCTCTTTGTTGGTAATAGAGTAAGAAACCGTCCGGATCATCTTTCATCTCAGAATTAAGGCCAAGCAAGCCATGATCGATAGCATTGTTGAACAGCTCTGAAAGCAGCGAACACAGTAAGTCGAGATGTTCACCACCCAGCACGATCCCTTTCAGATAAGTGCGTATTTCATTCATTACTGCGATGCGTTTCAGCACCAAAGCGGGAAAGCTAAGTGAGGTTTTCAGGGGAACGTTGCCCAGCATCAACGGCTGATTCACCTGGCCTTGATTCACATTCACCAAGGGAAACGTCATGGTTAATACCGATAGATCATCGGCTTTGCCCGGTTTAGCAAAACGCTGCACTTCTTCGTACAAGGTAGGGATCAAGGCACCTTGCGACACCTTACTCAACAAGGCCTCCAATCTTTGCTCACCGAACCGTTCCCCGACGTCATTTTGCGCTTCGGTAATACCGTCTGTATAACAGACAATGCGCTGGTCCGGATCGAGTTTAAAGTGCATCACATCACTTTCAAACTCATCCGGTTTAAGTACGCCCATTGGCATGTGAGACGAAATCAAACGCTTAGCCACACTGCCGTCGCTGTCGAGAATATAGCCATCCGGCAATCCGCCTCCCCACCAGGAGACTTCAAAACCATTGGCCCTGATTTCAAATACGCTGGCGGCCAGCATCATCCCAGTTGGCAGAAAACTTTCCAGAGAGCGATTAAGTTCTGAAACCATCTCTCCTAAGGACAAACCTTTCGCTGCCGTTGAGAAAAAAGTCCGAGTGGCGGGCAGAGTTGAAATCGCAGCCGGAAGTCCATTACCGGTTGCATCCGCGATCATCACATAGATACCACCGTAAGGCCGGCTGGCAATCACTATCAGATCGCCGTTAAAAATAGTCGATGGAGTCGAGATGTATTCAATACCGAAAATGTGTTCGATCTGCTCGCCCATCTCCTCCATCAGATTGGAAAAAATGGACTCAGAAATAGCGAAGTCATATTGCACCTTATCACGAAATCGTTGCAGCTGGTCACGTTGTTCCATCACCTCTTTGTGCATTTTTACCACCCGGTAATGTGCCTGAACCTTAGCAATCAATACACTGCGCTCAACCGGTTTGAGAATAAAATCATCGCCAAGCGATAAACAGCGCTCAAACGAGTCATGATCATCCAGTACCGTGAGGAAAATGATGGGAATGTAGTGGTTGGGAAACGACTCTCTTATCTCCTGCGCGGTAACAAAGCCATCCTTTACCGGCATCATCACATCCAGCAAAATCAGATCCGGCAGCATTTCCATCTGCTGCATGGCAGCCACCACACCTTCCCCGTTCTCAAAGACATCAATATGCTCCGCGACGTTCTCGAGCATAAAACGGCACAACTGACGGTTGGTTGCATGGTCATCCACAACAATTACGCGCATAGGTATGTGACTCTCCCTGCTTATTCGATAGTCAGGCGTCTATTCGATGGTAAATTTCTTATCAAAACGCGAAATCATCAATACTTTGCGCACCTGAGGGAGCGTATTGACGATGCGAATCATGCCATCGGGCTGCTCAAGATAGTTCTTCATATTCAACAACATTCCCAAAGCGGTACTGTCGATATAATCAACTTTACGCATATCAACCGTAAACTCATGATCAAACCGTTTAGCATAACTACTACGAAAATCCTGCACCAGGTTGAAACAAAAGGTCCCTTCCACCGCAATGGTGACATGCTTGTTATCGTTATCTATCCTAGTTTCAATGGCCATATCTCGTCCTTAAAACGCTCATTTTTAATACGTCCGTCCTTAAAACAGTTCAACTTCCCCCTCATCCATACTGCTTTGACTGGCCGCCGGTGCACTGCGATTAGAAGTTTTCTGTTCCAGTTGTTCGAGGTGTGCACTCTCCACGCCACCGTGGTGAAGCTTATCGAGTAACTGCAACGCCTCTTCCAGATAATGCAAAGAATCCTGCGCATAATCGCCTTGCTGCATCACGATGTCGGCAAATTGCAGACAACGTACTCCATCGCCCACATGCTGCACCAGAATCTGACCTAGCTCCTGTATTTTCTGCACTTCACGTTCGATTTCAGTATTGACTTGCTGAACCCCCTGCAGCATGTCATCGACCGACTGCTTAGACGCTTCGATATGAGACATATCGATGGTCGCCATCTCACCCACGGTTTGATTGGCCGCTTTTACGGTCTGCTGCGCAATCTGAATTTCTTTTTCAATCTGGTTATTGAGCGCTTCCGCTTTAACTGACAAATTGCGTACCTCCTGCGCGACCACAGCAAAGCCTCGGCCGGCTTCACCGGCGCGGGCCGCTTCGATTGCCGCGTTCAGCGCCAGAAGATTGGTCTGCTCAGATAATCCACGAACTTCGTTGAGCAGCTTAAACACCACATCCAGCTTGTCCGACATATCATGAATACTGCTCACGGCTGACGTGCTTTTTTGCGACACATTGTGCAGGGTCGCAATAAACTCATTAATGATGGCTTCGGTGCGTGGCAGGACCGTTTTCAAGTTGTACTGACTGTTCTGATTGGCGAGCAGATTGTTCACTAAGGTGCTGGATATTTCCGACTGCTGCTCACTGACCATCTGCAAACCAAAAAAGCTTTCATTTAAAGTTTCGGCCGACTCATCCACTATATTGTGCTGTTTGATCAAAGGCTCTTTGATACGCTCGATATTCTGATTAATCACGGCCTGCAAGCGTTTCACCTGAGCGGCATCACCTCGCCCAGACTGGGAAGACAAAGCGACAGCAGATTGGGGGTTATGTTTGTCGCTGGATTTGGGCTGTGCCGAATCCGCCGTTGAAGCAGCGCGGCTTGCATAAGCCGAGGAAGGCGACGAGCCTGTCAGCAACCAGGGTAAAAGCGCAATCAGCACAATCGCACTCCCGAGCCCCGCTGACACATCCTGCGTCAGGATGCCAGCCAATAGCCCCAGCTGTAACAACGCGACGCCGCCTGTTTTGATAAAGTTTTTACTTTTCCGCATACTGACTCCTGCTGGCCGCTATCGGTTAATTTTATTTAGGTGAATATGTTCACCAATCCATTGCGGCATCGCGCTGAGTGCCCGCACATCCTTGGCTGCCCCCAGTTCAATGGCCACTCTGGGCATTCCCCACACCACACAACTACGTTCATCCTGGGCGACGGTTGCCGCGCCCTTCTGGCGCATTTTAAGCATCCCCTTAGCGCCATCTTGTCCCATTCCGGTCAGTAACATCGCCAACGCCTTATCTGCGAGCACTTCTGCCACCGAATCAAACATCACATCCACTGAGGGTTTATGACGATTGACCGGATCGCGGTCATCCAGCAACGCGTACAACTCGGCACCGCGGCGAGTGACCACCATATGTTGATCTCCGGGCGCAAGATAGGCGTGACCACTTTGCAGCAATACCTGACGCTGTTTGACCTCCTCCACTTCAACCGCGCTATTGGCATTAAGCCTTTTAGCCAATGAAGGGGTAAACTGGGCACTGATATGCTGGGTGATCACGATGGGCGGTAAACCTGCCGGTAATGCAGATAAAACGCTGTTCAGCGCCTCCGTACCGCCGGTTGAAGCACCAATGGCCAACAATTGGATCCGGGTTGGGCAAGGCGTTATTGTCACAGGAGCTTTTGCTGACGGCTTCGGGCTGCTGGCCACATTCGCCCCGGCCGCCATTTTGAGTTTGTCATTCACCAGCGTTTTGTAATTCACCATATCCGCCGTGTTATCGACTGAAGGCTTGGGAAAATAATCCACTGCACCGGCTTCAAGTGCCGCGAGTGTTGCATCAGCACCATGCTGGGTCAGGGTAGAGATCATCACCACCGGCATCGGACGCAGACGCATCAGATTACGCAGAAACTGTACGCCATTCATTTTGGGCATCTCGATATCCAGCGTCAGCACATCCGGATTGAGGCGCTTGATCATATCACGCGCCTGATAGGGATCCTCCGCGCTGCCGACAACTTCAAGATCCGGATCGGATGCGATCAGCTGGGTCAATAGCGCTCTGAATACCGGAGAATCATCCACGACCAACACTTTGATCATTTTGCTCATTCGAATAACTCCACATTCTTGCCCGTATCAGGCATTTGCTGCGCCACCTGGCTGGAGTAACACTCTTCCCTGCGGCGAATCTGCATCACTTCCGCACAAGGAATACGTTTCAGCCAGGCTCGGCCCGACTTCGGGTCAAACAGTACGCGGCGCGGGTCGACTCCGCCCAGATCTTTAGCGACCACATTGAGGCCTTCACGCTGTACATAACCGAGAACAAACTCCACATTCTTAATTCCAATCAGTGATTTGAACCCCAGCAATTGCGCGCCACCAAACAGTTTCACATTCAGGCGACCGCGTTGCGCACCAATGTTAAGCAATTGATTAATAATATTTTCCATTGCATAACACCCGTAGCGGGAGGCATTCGATAACAGTTCATCGGCTTTCCAATGATGCAGTTCGGCGGTGGTATCAAACGGCAACAGAAAATGGTTCATCCCACCAACACCTGCGCTGGGATCCCAAATGCAGGCGGACACACAAGAGCCAAGTCCTGTGGTTATGATTTCATGATTCCCGGTCACGTATACCTGACCGGGCGCAACCTTAACCCACGGCAGGTCGGACCTATTGTGCGGGAAACGCTCAAAAGATGTCTGCGATGACGGTGTATGGGTTACGACTTCACTTACCATGGTTTGTCCTACATTTTGACGTAAATTGTCTGGCCGAGATGATGGAACAACGAACTGCACCCTCCCAATCCTTCAGAATGGCCGAGGAACAATACACCGCCAGGCTTGAGGCGAGCATGAAAACGCCTGAGTATCTGCTCCTGAGTAGGTTTATCGAAATAGATCATCACGTTACGGCAAGCGATCAGATCAAATTGCTCCGGCAGCGACCAGGGTTCGATCAAGTTGATCGGCTGAAACTGAATAAACTGCTGCAACCGGTTAGCCACTTTGATCTTCCCACTCTGCGCCTCTTTACCACGCATAAAACATTGCCTGAGGTACTGTTTCGGTATCGTCGCCAACGCCTCCTCCGGGTAGACGCCGCGTTTGGCATGCTCAAGTACCTGAGTATCGAGATCCGTGGCAAAGATTTGCACTGACTTAGCAAACTCAAAAGCACCGGCATGCCACAGGGTCGC
Source organism: Vibrio sp. H11 (assembly GCF_004804295.1). Classification (NCBI taxonomy): domain Bacteria; kingdom Pseudomonadati; phylum Pseudomonadota; class Gammaproteobacteria; order Vibrionales; family Vibrionaceae; genus Vibrio; species Vibrio sp. H11. The sequence goes on from NZ_SSHN01000003.1 coordinate 51,671, forward strand.
GGCTATGCTGTATGGCTCCTCACCGGTTGAACAGCCGGCAGACCAGATCTTAATCTCGGTATTACCTAAACTGCGCCAACCTTCCACCACCACTTTTTCAAGAAACTCAAAATGATGAATTTCACGGAAAAACTGGGTTTTATTGGTCGTCAGTGTGTTGATGAAATGCACACATTCCTGCTCATCATTCTCTATCAGTGCCCGATACTCTTTAAAACGGGTTAATCCACGCCGCCTCAGCTGGCGGCTGACTCTGCCATACACCATGGCACGCTTGGTGTCCGCCAAATAGATGCCGACCCGCTTATGCATGAACCATTGGATGAACTTAAAATCCTTATCCGTCAGTTCAAATTCTTGTTCACTCACCGCCAACATAGCCTGAACCCTTTATTAGAACTCTTCCCATTCATCACCATCGTCACTGAGATTCATCTTGGCGTTGGCAACTTTTCCACTGGCACGTAAATCCCTGACATTGCCACGCTTGCCGGTTGGCTTGGCTGCGATTGGAGATCGTTTGGTCTCAAAGGTCGTAATGTTGCTGTCGGTGGCAAAGAAGTTCATCAGATTAAGCAGCTCTTTACCTTCGTCTTTCAGCGACTGGCTCGCCGCCGAAATTTCCTCAACCAGCGAGGCATTTTGCTGCGTCATCTCATCCATGGCGGTTACCGCGCGATTGATCTCATCAATACCGGTCGACTGCTCTATACTCGATGACGTGATCTGGCTAATCAGTACCGAAACTTTCTGCACCGCTTCAACTAACTCATCCAGCGTAGCACCGGATTCATTCACCAGACGTGAACCTTCATCCACTTTCTCGACACTGTCTTTAATTAAGCCTTTAATCTCTTTCGCTGCCGCGGCACTGCGCTGTGCCAGGTTACGTACTTCACCCGCCACAACCGCAAATCCACGCCCTTGTTCACCGGCCCGCGCCGCTTCGACAGCGGCGTTCAGCGCCAGCAGATTGGTCTGGAATGCAATCTCATCAATCACACCGATGATGTCAGCAATCTTCTTGCTCGCGGTGTTGATTTCGCTCATCGCGTTAATAGCCTGCCCGACCACCTGGCCGCCCTGACTGGCTTTTTTCGCCGCATCGTTTGACACGGTATTGGCATCTTTAGCGTTATCAGCATTCTGGCGCACTGTCGCGGTCATTTGTTCCATACTGGCTGCCGTTTGCTCCAGATTTGACGCCTGGGCTTCAACGCGCTGACTGAGGTCATTATTCCCGTCGGCAATTTCGGTCGAGGCAGTCGCCACCCGTGCCGAGGATTTCGTGATCTTATCGACCATATTGCGCAAGTTGATGATCGAAGTATTGACCGCTTCAGCCAGTCGCCCAAATTCACCCTGATGATCAGACGGCATCTGATTATTCAGGTTGCCTTCAGCCACCTCACTCATCACGTCAATACACTGGCCAAGCGGTTCAACCAGAGTATCAAGCAGATTATTAATACCATCGCCCAGCTCCCGCATAAATCCACTGTAAGCGGCCGTGTTGATGCGTTCATGCAACTGACCATCAATCGCTTTCTGAATCAGACTTTCCACCTGACGCTGGCCATCCTGTTGCTCGGTGATATCCACCCATTGCAGTGCCGGACCAATGTAGTTGCCTTTGCTGTCATGCATCGCAATACAGGTCAGATTGAACTCCAGCGCTCCGACCGCAATATTGGAACTGAATGGCAGGCGATCAGGATTATTAATGATATTACGCTGATGGCCTGGGTTTTTATGGAAAACATCAATGTTGCGTCCGACCAGATGATCAACATCAAAACCTGGAAATGCTTGCTGCAGCTCCCGTTGTCGGCTGCGCAGTAATTCCGTCAGCGACGGATTGAGATAACGTATGATGCCTTCAGGGTCAGCCATCATCAGGTTGGTGGTCATGCCCTCAACGGCAGAAGCAAGACGACCGATTTGCATGTCCATCGCACGCTCTTCGGTCACATCACGCCATTCCAGCGTGTTGCCAATATAGGCACCACCCTTATCGAAAATTGCCGCAACATTGAGTTCTATTTTGATATCGCTGATGGCGATATCAGTACTGTATGGCAGATTACCCGGGTCGCTGAGCATCTTGCGCTGGTGGGCCGGATTGCGGTGGAACTCATCAATACAACGCCCCATCAGCCAGTCTGACGAAGCGGTAAAACCAGACCAGACAGTGCGTAGTTTCGCTTCATGCTTACCAAACAGATTCAGCGTTTCCTGGTTGATGTAAGTGATATTGAAATCACGATCAATCATGACCATCGCGGTTTGGGCCTGATCGATGGCCGCGCGCAGGCGTGCCACTTCATTTTCCTGCTGCCGTTCTGCCGTGACATCACGCCACTCCAGGGTGTTACCGACATACTGTCCGTCATGATCGAGTATCGCGCCGACGTTAAGTTCGATCTTAACGCCGCGAATGTCTATGGTCGTGATATAGGGCAGACGAGCCGGTGTCGATAACATCTGACGCTGGTGGGCCGGATTAGCATGAAACAGATCGATACAATAGCCGAGTAAAAAGTCTTCCTCAGCACGAAAGTTAGGCCATACCGATTTGAACAGGCTCTCATGCTGTTTGAGTAACAGCATCGATTGTTTGTTGACATAAGTGATTTTGAAATCACGGTCGATCATCATTAATGCCGTTTGTGCAGCATTTAACGCCGACAGCAGATGTTGATTGGAAATACCAAAACTCGCCTTGGCCGGAGTCTCATCTTGCACCACGTGACTGACTGGCGCGCTATCGTGTTTTTGTTGTTGGGGTTTGCGGTTCCAGAATGGCATGAGTATTCCCTCACATGATTGCAGCTTCGACGGAATGGTGTTGCAGCTTGCTCACATCAAACAGAGCTTCAACATCAATCAAAATTAGGTGGCCACTTTTGACCGAGGCGATGCCTTTAATAAAAGGCTGCGGCTGTGAACAAGATAAACCGGGCGCAGGTTTTATCTGCTGTTGCGACAGTTCGTACACTTCAGCGACACCATCCACGATAAGTCCGAGCGGCTGTTTGGCACTGTCATTAAGGACAATCACCACGGTGGTGGCACTAATGCAAGCCGGTTCCAGATTGAAACGACGCCGTAAATCAACTATCGGCACATATTCACCACGAATATCCAGAACGCCGAGTAAGTAATCCGGACCGTTGGGGACGGAACGTACCTCGCTCCAGCCACGCACTTCACGTACATCTAAAATGGGTACGCCATATTCATCTTGTGCCAGAATGAAGCTTAAAAATTCCTGACTGTGCATCACGCCTCCTCGCCCAGTAAACGCTGGATATCCAGCAGGGCTTCGGTATCCAGCAGCGACATCACCTCTTCACCGACATTGAGCAGGCCTTGCAGATACGGAGCAATTGACGTCTCGCCGATAGCGGGAAACAACTCGTTGTCACCCTGGCCGATGACGTCACTGACCGCATCCACTACCAGGCCCATCAGACGAGTTTGTTCACCGAACTCACTGCGCACCACTAACACCACGGTAGTCGGCAGATAATCGTTAGAGCCGATGCCGAAACGCAGACGCAGACGCAAATCCATGATAGGAACTATCATACCGCGCAGATTAATCACTCCTTTGACGAAATGAGGCGCGCGAGGAATCGGCGTAGGATGCTCCCAGACGCGGATTTCTTCAATGTCGCAAATCGCCACGCCATACAATTCACTGGCCAGACGAAAACTGAGAAAGTCGGCATTCATTGCCGAAGCATCATGACTGGCCATCAACGCAGCATGAACCACGGATTCATGTTGCAGCGGATGCGCATGTTCGATATCCATTCCTAACTCTCCTTGTTATCAGGCAGCAATCACTTTCTGGGTCTGACTGCGACGTTTCAGATAATTGGTAATCAGCCCCTGAATATCCAGGATCAAAGACACCGAGCCATCTCCAAGAATGGTTGCTCCCGAGATACCGGCCACCTTGGCATAATTGGACTCCAGGCTCTTGATCACCACCTGTTGCTGATCAAGTAACTCATCAACCAGCAAACCGACCCGGTTGCCCGCCGCTTCAACAAAACAGAGCAAGCGCTTATCCAGCGGGCCGCTGGCACCCATTTCCAGTTCATCCTGCAGGCGCAGTATCGGAATATTGTCTTCCCGCAAGCGATACAGTTCGACACCGCCGGAAGCCAGTTTGACGCAGGCGGGGTTAATCTGGATCGATTCGATGATAGTCAGCAGAGGAATGATGTAGACCTCCTGACCAACCTTAACCAGTTGGCCGTCGAGGATAGCCAGGGTCAGCGGCAGATTGATAGTAAAATGGCTGCCGCGTCCCAGTTCAGAATCCAGCTCAATATGCCCGCCAAGCTCTTCAATGTTGCGTTTCACCACATCCATGCCCACCCCGCGGCCGGAAATATCAGACACCTGTTCTGCGGTGGAAAATCCCGGAGCGAAAATCAGGCTCATCACCTGTTTATCACTGATATCTTCGCGTCGGCTGTCTGCGGGTAACACACCTTTCTCCACCGCCTTGCGCCAGATTCGCTCACAATCAATCCCGGCACCATCGTCTTTGACTTCAATAACAATTGAGCCCCCCTGATGGTAGGCTTTCAGTTCCACACAACCGGTTTCTGATTTACCGGCCTGCAGCCGCTGGTGTGGCTGCTCTATACCGTGGTCAATGCCGTTACGTACCAGGTGAACCAGCGGGTCCACAATACGCTCCAGCACGGTTTTATCGAGTTCGGTATTTTCGCCTTCAATTTTAAGCTCTACCTTTTTCTCCAGCCGGCCACACAAATCACGTACCAAGCGGGGAAAGCGACTAAACGCAAAACTCATTGGCAACATGCGAATATTGAGTACGTTTTCCTGTAGATCTTTACTATTTTGCAGTAGTTGCGCCAAGCCGGATTTGAGTTTTTCCAGCTTATCCATCGAAAAGTCGTTGCCAATTTCGGTTAACATGGATTGGGTAATCACCAGTTCGCCGACCAGATTAATCAGGCTGTCAACTTTATCGATATCCACCCTGATAGAAGTGACGCTGGACTCAGATTTGGCTGGTTTCACTGCCGCTTTGACTGCTGGCTCAGCCGCTAGAATAGGCGCCGCACTCACCTTAGCTGCAGCACTCACATCAGGTGTGGCGACCTTCGCTCCTTCCTCAACCTGCCCAACACGCGTTAAGTCACCAGCGGTATTGACTGCCGGGGTTGATGACCAAGCTGCACCTTGCGCATCATTGTCACCGGCAGCCATGTCCTCGCTGCCCGGCAGCTCAGACGCTATTCGATTAAGATGCAGGTCACATTCATCTTCAACCCATTCAAATATCTCCCGAATTTCACTCTCTTCGAGCGCTGCACTGAGCCGGATCCGCCACGCCAGATAACACAGCTCAGGCTCGAGTTCGAGCAATTCAGGTAAAGCACGGCTATCGACGTCGAGCTGGCATTGCGGGTCAAGCTGTTGCAACTCACGCAAAATACGTAGCGGATCATTACCACTGAAGAACAACTCGCGATGAGGTACAAACTGTAATTGCCATTCTCCGGGCGCGGAGTGGGCAGAGGAATCACTGCCGGAACGAAGTGGCGTTGCGGCTTGTTGACCACTTTGTCCCGTTTGATGTTCCGTGCCTTTGAGCAAGGCGCTCAATTCGAGCCCGACTTGATGTGTCATTGCCGTGTCACACGGAGAGCCCTGTTCATGACCATGAAGTAACTCGCGTATCATGTCGCAACTTTTCAATAGTACATCGACGCTGTTACTGCTGAGTTGCGTCTGATGGTTGCGAACCAGGTCAAGATAAGCCTCAACGGAATGGGTAAACTCGCTGATATCGAGTAAATTGAATGTCGCGGCACCGCCTTTGATAGAATGGGCGGCCCGAAAAATAGTATTAATGGTTTCATCATCGGCCTGTTGCGGGTCGAGATGTAGTAACACATTTTCCAGCACTTCAAGATTTTCACGACATTCCTCGTAAAACATCTTGCGCAGTTGCTCCATATCTAAAGCCATACCCTGCCCTACCAATTAACGTTATTCGTGACGCCCAAATCGCTTATCTTTTCTAGTACTGCTTATCTGATGTTGAGCTCTGGGTTGTTAACCAGATTTTGATTTAACAATTTATCCTTACCCGTAGAATCTGCGTTTACCCAGTGGTTACAGGACTCGTTGCAGCGTTTTGAGCAGCGTGTCCGGATTAAACGGTTTGACTATCCAACCGGTCGCACCGGCCTGTTTGCCTTGCTGTTTTTTCTCGGTACTGGTTTCAGTGGTTAACATCAGAATAGGAATAAACTTGTACTGTGGATTACCCCGAATCGCTTTAACCAATTCGAAGCCGCCCATGTTAGGCATGTTGACATCGGAAATAATCACATCAAATTTAGTACGCTGCGCCTTGATTAGCGCATCCTGGCCATCATTGGCCGTTTCTACTTCAAAGCCAGCGTCTTTAAGAGTATGACTGACCATCTGGCGAATAGAGATCGAATCATCGACGGCGAGAATTTTAGTCATCACGTTTTCCTTCTCATTACTGAGCACCCATAAGTATGCTGTCCAGTCCCAAGACTTTAAGGCCTTCCTCAAGCGTCTCAGATACGTTTTGAAACTGTAAATCTTTTCCGGCCACCCGAGCAGAATGATGAAATGAAACCAGCAGCTGCAATCCAGCCGCATCAACACGATTCACGCAGGCAGCATCAAGCACAATGACATCATCACTGTGCTGTTGAAGCCACTGGGTATATTGAACCTTGCAATCAACGACATTGCTGATATCCAGACTTTCATTGAGAGAAAACATGAAGTTTCACCTTACTGACGTGCGTGGATGCGAATTTTGGTCTTATGAAATGAGTGTAGAAACTAATGCTTAATTAGCAAATTCTCCACAACGTTTATACGGGATGCAGCAACCGGTGCTTTTAAACAAGATGCGTTATAAGCGATTAAATTAGAAAGGAAATTTTCATCTGATTAGCAAATCAAAAAGTCCTACCGGTTCAATGAGACCAATAGGACTTTTTTGTTATGTCGGGTTGTTCACACCCATTTACAGTGTAAATCGGGTAACGCGATTTACACTCGAATAACTTCAGGCTGTCAGTTTACAGTGTAAATTACTCAGTAACTTAGCCAACTCCGTACGGATGTCCTGTTCGGCCTGTTTACGACCAGTGTAATGATAACGTCTGGCACATTCTTGCCATGACCGTTGCTGGACCACTTTCGCAATCATCAGCTCAGATAGCTCCAGCCACTGCTGCGGCGCTAAAGCCAGTAAAAGTTGCTCAATCCAAACGGCAACACTTTCGTAGTTCGCGCCACCGTGGGCATAGCCGGACAATAAGTGATAGGGGACGGTCTGGTCAGAACTTGCTGACTGGCGTGCCGCCATCAACGCTTGCACCAGCCCCGTATCCAATCCCTGCAAACTATCTTTTAATTCATAACACAGATGCTGATAAAACTGCTGCTCAGCTGATGACATCCAATCACCACCAGACGCCCGGACCATTAACAGTGAATAACAGCCACTGGCTTGATCGCGCTGCGAGCCGAGCTTGACCGCTCGAAATTGGTTGCTGAGCCAAAAGCGAATCAGATGCTTGGTCGCGCCAAAGCTCGTCGCGTAATAGTCCGCCGGATTGTGCGCAATAAAGTGCTGCAGTAATTGAGACCCAAGCCCGAGTTGCTGGCACTGTGGGTGCACAGCAATCCGCATTACCCGCCAACAGGCTTGCTGCGCAGCCTCAGTCAGCCCGAGTTGATTGGCTAACGTCACTGGCGCTAACTGACCTCTCGGGCGCCGGGCGCCGAGCTGAATCTGAGTAATCAGCTCAGCATTCAGGCCACCTTCGCGCACCGCAAGAATGCAGCCCACGATCTGTTGTCCAAATTTAGCCTCCTGTTGCCCAGATTTAGCAACATACACCGACATGGCCTCATCACCCAGCAGATGCAGCAGGTCGTTAGGTGATGTTTGATAATGAGCATTGACCAATAAAGAGAAGATCTCAGACAGCAGTTGTGGCTGCTGCAACAGTTGCTGTTTACTCACCTGCTGATAACCAACCGCAGCGATGGAGAAATCTGCAGCCAAAGCTGGAAATTCATAATCAAGTAAAAACGCGCGTCGATGCCATGCTTCCAGCGGATCACCCAGGCTCCAGCGAATCGGTTGGTCAATATGCTGACTGCGAAATTGCGGACGCTCTTGCTGTAGCCAGTGAAGGAATTTGAGCGTAAAGCCACGCCCGCATCCTTCATAACCATGAATCGTGGTAGAAAACACCGCGCGATGATAACGGTCCACCAACGCAATTAACCAAGGCAGTGGCAGCGCCGCCGCCTCGTCGACCAACAACAGATCGCAATCCGGCGTCTGACTGATTAACTCATCCGGTGCAACAAAACGCAAACTCGACTGTCCGAATCCAATCTCCCCTCTTTTTATCACCGCGTCTTGTAAACCGAGCTCGGCATGTCGAAAAAGCGGAGCCACACTGGCTAAAGACGGCGCCGTAACCAGGATGTGCAAATTACGGCTTTGCATTAAACGCGCCGCCGCCATGCCCAGTGCACTGCTTTTCCCGCGTCCGCGATCGGCGGTTAACACCAGTGGCCGCTTACGGTGCCCGCTGACTACCCGTTCGACATTATCGATTGCGTCATTCTGCTGAGAAAAATCGATATCGCCGAATGGCTGTTGCCGGGCAGGCATTAGCGGTAATTGTCGCGGCGTAATCACTGGCAGTTCATCCAGACAGCGATTCAGCCACTGCGTGGCGGGACTGTTTTTTTGCGGCAGCTCCCCTAGCACAATCAATAGCCCGCCGCCGACTAAAGTCCCTAACGCCGCACTGAAACTATTTGCGTCCAGACCCGCCGAGACATCACAAATCAGCAACTGGCATTCACGTCCGAGAAACTGCTGGCCTTTGTTAAAGGCAACATGTTCAGCATGCGTCACATGCTCACCGCCCAACTGAAAGACAGTTGCAACCGAAGATTTGTCACTCAGACAATCTGCTAATATGGAGTCATGCCATGGCACTGTGGCAGCAATACGCACCCCAAAGCGGCAATGCTGCTGTTTGGCTTGTTGTGATAATTGCAAAAGAAAGTGAGAAATGTCTGCACTGGAAATTGTCATAAACTTTGCTCTGAATAACCCTGGCTCCATGTTAGCACACGCATCAGCAGCGATAAGAGCGCTATCGTTGCGTAGCAACAGAATCGCGCTCCACAGTGAAAATTTTTTGCCAAAACGACAAATTATATTTGCTTTATTAAGAACCTGATTTCACTAATGATGCAACAGAAATCCAGTATGGTGCTGGGCCAGAGGAAAGCAAATGCAATGAAACATTTCATCAAAGGATTGGTATTGGCTGCGGCCGTCGCGGCGTCGCAAGTCAACGCAGAAACACAAAGCCTGAACGTGTATGCCTGGGGCGGTTACCTGCCTGAAGCATCGTTGAAAAAGTTTGAACAGCAAGAAGGTGTCACCATCAACTATTCTACTTTCGAGAATAATGAGTCGATGTATACCAAGCTCAAACTTCTCAAAGGCAGTGGTTATGATGTGGTGTTCGCCTCCGCCTATTTTATCGAAAAAATGGGCCGTGAAGGTTTGTTGAGCGAACTCGACCACAACCAAATCCCGAACATGAAGGATACGGTGCCTGCCCTGCTTGGTCAGGCTCATGATCCACAAAACAAGTATTCATTGCCGTACATCTGGGGGGTGACCGGATTAAGTTACAACGAAACAGCCATCCCGCAAGGCATCACTAAATGGCAAGATTTATGGGACAGCCAATACCGCCAGCAAGTCATGCTGATCGACGACATCCGTGATGTGTTTGGTATGGCGCTTAAAATGAATGGTTACAGCATCAATACCAAAAACGAGCAAGAAATTGAAAAAGCGTACCAATCTCTCGCAGCGCTGAAAGATAACGTTTTGCTGTATAACTCAGACGCGCCGCATGTACCTTACGTATCAGGAGAAGCGACCTTAGGTATGCAATGGAACGGCAACGCCTATCAGGGACAACAAGATATGCCGGAACTGAAGTTTGTTATGCCGGAAGAAGGGGCGGTATTATGGATGGACAACTTCACCATCCCGTCCGGTAGCCAACAAAAAGCCCTGGCACATAAGTTTATCAACTTTATGTACCAGCCTGAAAACCAGGCCGAAATCGTCAACAGCCTGGGTTATGCCTCAGCAACCAAAGGCGGACGAGCCTTGCTGCCGGAAGCGCTGCGTAACAACACCACTATCTTCCCTTCTGATGAAGATATGGCGAAAGGCGAATTCATCAATGATGTCGGCCCGCAAGCGCTGGCTATCTACGAAAAATACTGGCAGCGCCTGAGAAACTAAAGCTCTGGCCGTAACCTACACCTATCAAAAAGCCCGCTTCATAAGCGGGCTTTTGCACAGGCGAGAGCCAGGTTGTATCAACTCAGTTTCTGCTCAACAAATTCCAGAATCTCTTTCATCAACGCATCGTCGACTTTTTTCAGATTCAGCGCCAGATTAGAGCCTTTGCGCGCGTAACTTGCACGACCTTTGATAAGATCAACCTTGTTGCTCACGGCACGCTTGGGGGGGACCAGTTCCTGAATCCAGGCTTCCAGCGTCTCAGTTACTTCTTTGGTGATACGGGCAACACCCTGAGCATCACAACGCTGCCAGACGAAACCATCACTCTGATGACACTTAGCCAACAGCTCGCGCTGCTGGGCTTCACTCAGGTCATTAAACTGCTTATGCAGCTTGACGATGGTCGGCCGACCCAGTTCTACCACATTAGGATAAGCCTGCAGCAACTCAAGTGGCAGTGCCGCGGCTTTCAGCGCGCCGCTGACCAGAGCTTCACTGCACTGGAATATCTTAGCCAGCGCTTTCTGATCTTCTGCTTCACCGCTGTCGAGTTTGGCCTGCATTTCACGCCCTTTCTCATACAGCGACAGAGGTTTATGCGCATTTGCTACGTCAGACAGGAACTTGGCGTGTTCGCCATTAATGTGCTCACCAACGTAAATCAAGAACTCTTGGCCGGCCAAAATACAAGACATACGACGACGGCTGCCATCGAGAACCTCAATACGGCCATCCTCACAACGGCGTCCGACCGCCGGATACTGTTGCCCACGTTCACGTAAGGTGGTCAGGACATCCGACAGGGCATGCTCGTTAAGAAAAGCCTGTTCACGGGCGTTTTCGGCAAATACCCGGGTCTGACTCTCTACTTCGTCAGCAGGTATACGTACCAGTTCGAAAGTCACCAGCTCTTCACCGGCCACAGACAGTTCAATCACCTGCGCCTGCTCTTTGGCTGCAGCCTGAGCTTCCGCGGGTGTTGACGCACGACGTTTATTGGCCTTGCCAAACAGTTTTGCATTCAGATCAGACGTTTTAATTGCCATGTGTTACTTACCCCTGGTTAAGTGAAGTCCAATTTGAGTGAAGCACGCGTTCCAGTTCCAGCGCACTCTTTTGCACTGCATCCTGAGCCGTGGCCAGCGTTTTCTTACCGCCTTCAAAGTCACCCGTGGTGAGATCGAATACAGTGCTGTAAGTATCGGCACAAGTTTCAAAAGCACGGCTACGCGGAATGGTTGCCATCATGACCTGATCACCGAGCAGGTAGTTCATTTCGGTCAGGACTGACACTTGTTTCTTGTTGTCATCTTCAAACATGGTCGGCATCAAACGAACAAATTCCAGCCCTTTCCAATCATCCGGAAACATTTCATACACGGTCGGTAAATGCTGAAAGAAGTTCACGGTCGATGCCCAGTCGAGACGCTTCGCGGCACATGGAATCAATAACGCATTCGAAGCATACATCGCATTCCACACCAGCGGGTCGACGTGCGGGCCAGTATCAATCATGATGACATCGAACTCGTCAGCAATCTTGTCAATCAGCTTTTCTTTTAGCAAACGCACAATATCCAGCGACTGATTCTGAGACAGGTATTGCCACGCTTCCGCGTTAAACATCGCATCTTCCGGAAACGCAGAAATGGTTTTCAGATTTGGATACTGAGTCGAAAGCATCACATTTTTTTGCAGGAATGCTTTGTCAACCTCAACTTCTTCCGGCACATTGTCGAGCATAATGTCGACCGCTGAATAGATGTTGTTGTGCTCTGCCAGGCTGATCTGCGGGTTAAGGAACAAACGCAGTGAGCCTTGGGGATCCAAGTCAATCAGACAAATGCGATAACGTTTATCGAGGTTGAGTGCCAGACACGCCGCCAGATGGACCGCTGTCATCGACTTACCGGTACCACCCTTCTGGTTCTGAACGTTAATAATCCACGGTTTATTATCCGTATTTTTCTTACGTTGGTGGAATTTGGGGATACCCGCCGCATCCATCAGCATATGTGCTTCAGAGAGAGAAATGGAGTAGTGGTTGGCGTTGTTTTTTGTAAACTGATGCCCGGCCTCTTCCATTTTTGCTATTGCCTCATCCAGTTTACGACGTGTCAAACCTGAACGGGTTTCCATTAGCGCCTTGGACATCGGAGGAAAGTGTTCGTCACGACGTTCCTCCAACACAATCTCAATTCGGTCAGATTGGACTTGCTGTGTCTGTTCCGCTAGCTGGTAGAGATTGTCTATCGTTTGTTCTCTTTTCATAGCCAAATTCCGTGATTAGTGCTTTAAGTCGAATTGTACAGCAATATTAACCATATACAATAAAAAGGTGAACAATCACTTTTAGATAACAATCACATTAAATAGATTTTTAACACAACTTTTATCGAATAAGACTTAAAGGCTGAAAAATCATCGTTTAAAACTAGCGTAATAAGATAATCAAACCCGCAAACTTTTAAAAAGTCACAGCGTCACTTATTTACAATGTAAAACCATTACAAAGTACATCAATTCGCCCACTGCGTCTCTCTGGTGATGCACTCGCCTAATTTTACCGGAACGATTATCTGTGCGGCTTAAATTACGGAGCCTGTCATTTCAATTTCAATCATTCACCTACCAGAACAAAATCCGAGCATAAGGTGCGTATCTTGATCATTAGACCGAATTGAGCGCACTCAGCAAGGTAGCAATGAAAGCATGATCAAGGCTACAATGATGATCATGCTTCCGGTCACTATGGCTGCTACAGGAAACATGATCAAGGTTATTTTTGATCATCTCGCAGCGCCAATTCATCCCCGCCAAGTTGATCCTGGATCGGATCAATGATCAAGAGCAATGCATTTACGGAAGCATGAAAAATTCCGGCAGAACTACGGACAACGTCAATTACAATCAGGGTTAGCGACGAATACGGCCATTCAAAGCCCGGTGATGAATCCTATTCAAGTAACAGCGTTGACAGTATACAGGCCATGATCATGCTTTCGATGCAGTTTCACACCACAATAAGCAAGCGCTGATAAGTACGAGCCTGTCGATGGATTCAGAAAATGGCGATTTTAGCCGCACACTGACCCGGATTGATGAAACTCTTGATCATGCTTCCGTTAAGATCACGAACAGAAAATGAGAAACAGCTCAGGTTTAACATACTGTTATTTCTCAGCTTGTGGATAAAGTGTGTATCGGCCTTGATCATCGTTTGCAGAATGCGTTGATCATTGATTCATGCTGTTCATGATCATGGTTTCAGAGAAGTTTGATCATGCTTTCAATAAGTTAATGATCATCGTTTCGAAATTACTATGATCATGCTTTCGAGAGGTGTAAAAAAAAGACAAGTTAAAACAATGCATTAGAGATGACTTTGGACTCAGATCATATGATCACTCTAATCATCTTATATCAATATAATCAGAAAGATCAGTTATTTAAAACCAACAATTTTTTCTTTATTTATGATCTCTTTTTCTTTATTCTCTTGGAACTATAGCGATATTACGGCTAGTGTGATACGGATCGAATAATGGCATCAGAAAATAAATTGCTGATAAAGGCACCCAGAAGCCACAAAGATGGACATCTCTTTGAGGTTTCTGAAACAGCAGTAGACTGGATTGAACAATATCAGCATTTTAAAGGTGTAACTAAGAGTATTGTTGAACTCCTGAACTTGATCTCACTACGAGGCTTTCGTAGTAGGGACGGCTTAGTTTCAACCACTGAATTGATCGATGCCACTGATGGTCAGCTGACACGTGCTGCGATCCAGCAACGCCTGCGCGCTGCAGTGTCGATCGGTCTGTTTAAACAGGTCCCGGTGCGTTTCGAAGAGGGCCTGGCGGGGAAAACCATGCTGCACCGGTTTGTTAACCCCAATCAGTTGATCTCAGTATTAGGATCAACCAGCCTGATGACAGAATCCGTTAAGCAGACCGAAAAACGCAAACGCTCCAAAGCGCTGGCCCAAACTCAGGTAAATCAACGTTTACTCACGGAACACGGCTTGAATACGCCACCAGCAATGAAAGATGAAGCAGATCAGTTCGTTGTTTCTCCAACGAATTGGGCGGGTATTATCGATCAGGCGCTGGCTCCGCCACGAACGCGTAAAAGTTACCAAAAATCCATGGTGTCGATCTCCGGTACCCGAGCTGTGATCGAAACACGATCGTCAAAGAATATCATGACGGTTGACGATCTGATGACTCTGTTTGCTCTGTTTACCCTGACCGTTCAGTATCATGATCATCATCATGAAGACTATCAACTTAATGCCAGCCACGTACCGAATAAAACACCGCTCTATATCACCGATATTCTCTCATTGCGCGGTAAAAAAGACAGTGGCCCGGCGCGCGATTCTATTCGTGACAGTATTGATCGAATTGAATTTACCGACTTTCAATTGCACGAACTGACCGGACGCTGGCTGAGTGAAAACATGCCGGAAGGCTTCAAAAGTGATCGTTTTCGTTTTCTGGCCCGCACCATTACCGCATCCGAAGAAGCACCGACGGAAGGGAGTGATGGTGAAATTAAGATCAAACCGAATTTGTATATTCTGGTATGGGAACCTTCATTCTTCGAAGAGCTGATGACCCGGGACTACTTCTTCTTGTTCCCGCCGGAGATCCTGAAGCAACACACTCTGGTATTCCAGCTCTACTCTTATTTTCGTAGCCGTATGTCACGTCGCCACACGGATGTGATGCTGCTGAGCGAACTTAACCAGAAGCTGGCGCGTAATATTGAATGGCGGCGCTTTTCAATGGATCTGATCCGCGAACTCAAGCGCTTGTCAGACGGTAAAGGGACCGACGATCTGTTTGTGGTGAATTTGTGGGGTTACCATTTGACGATCACCACTTCGATCGACAAAGGTAAAGTGATCGATTATCAGGTTGATATCAAATGTGATGTCGAAGAAGTACTGCGTTACTCACGAGCCAAAACCACCAATGCCGGCAAACGTAATATGGCGCCAACCCTTCCGAATCCGCTGCGACATGAAATGGTGTCACGTCAGAAACTGGATGAACTGTCAGAAATCATCGATGGCGAATTTGAACCTATTCAGCGTAAAGCGCCTTCTCCGCGCGGTAAACTAGGGCGTCGGGTTAAGCAACGTAAACACCTGGTAGAGATCAACGCGGACGAGATTACCATAACCTTATCCAAATATACCTCTCCAGAGGCTCTGGAACGCAGTATAACGGCTTTAGCCGCTATGACAGGGCATTCCCCTTCCTCTATCCGGGAAGAGTGTGTGGAGCTGATAGATAAGCTGGATTGGCTGCGTGTGGATGACAACGTTATTCCGTACGAGACACTGAGTAAGGTGATTGAGTTGTATAACACCCAAAATCAGAACAAGCATCTGTCGGTCGAGCGGTTGATTTCTGGCCTGGCAGTGCGACGCAAAGTGTGTAAGCAGGTGTTTGAAGGCCATCTGGATGACATGGTATTCCGCGCCTTGGATGAGGTCGCAATCGGAGTGTGAAAACCTCAACCAACACTGAACACAACCCTGACAAAGGCCTGACAAAAGCGGTGACAGGTTTGCGTATCGTTATTAGCGAATAGACAACCTTTTGCCCTATCTGATGAATTAATAGATTGGCTCATATTGTTAGATTCATTCTGAATTATTTTGCGAGTTCTCCCTAAGAACTCGCTTTTTTTTGTCTTAAATTCAATCACATCACTTTAATCCGTTTTACCTTCCTGGAGCGATTTCCTTGATCATGTGTCCGTGAATTGCTGATCGTTGCGCTATATCGCGCAATCTTTGAGCACCAAAAATCGATCCCGCAACAGGCAACTGTCCCGGCTGAATGAAGGGATCGGGGTGAACAGACCGGGCATTGCTCTTGATCATTATCGCCTTGATCATTGTTCCGTCTAGCGAGTTTCGGGTCGTTAACGCTGAATCTTATCGCAGGGGAGGGCGATTGATCTGCTGTTTCTGCCACTCCTTGATCATGCTTTCGTACGTTCAGGAACTGTGGTGTGTAAGAGCAGTAAAACAGCAGTTGGTTATGCAGGACCAAATATGCTCAGGACACGGATGATAGTGGCACTGGAAAAAGTTTAGGAGTCTTGTTGTATAACGGCTGACACGGTGTTTTGCTGCGCTGGTGAGCAATCAACGGGATGAGAAATGAGAACTGGATCGGCTTTATTTTCAGGCGACGATTTTTAAATGTACTTCGAGTTTTGCGGGTCGGCAAAAGATAAATGCAGGCGGACAAATTTAGATTTCTGAACTATCGTTTGAATCACATTCTGGTCTAAATCTGCTTAACAACGATTTACCCGTTTGCTACAGATTAGCTGTCCCTGGCATGGTTTGTTCGGAGGTTAGAATGTCCATCAATTCAATTGACCATGATGAAATGACACATATTGCAAGTAGTTGGGATCTCGCTGAAGAAGTC
This sequence comes from Vibrio sp. H11, assembly GCF_004804295.1. Lineage (NCBI taxonomy): Bacteria > Pseudomonadati > Pseudomonadota > Gammaproteobacteria > Vibrionales > Vibrionaceae > Vibrio > Vibrio sp. H11. Next base: position 68,540 of record NZ_SSHN01000003.1, read on the forward strand.
GAGACTCAACGTCCGGTGAAGAATCTGAAATCAGCGGAAGCGCGCCGTCGTATCGAAACACTGCGCGAGATCCGGGAAAGCGGATTATCCATCGAGGAAGCCAAGGAATTAGGTCTGTTGCATTAACACAACCTGATCGGCATGTTGACAAGGGTGGCGTAAGCCACCCTTTGTATTTTTAGCGCTTTTATTGATGAAAGCCGCTTAAAGCGACATTTTGACTCTTAATTTTTACCATTCCTATGCTATATTTCGCCCCACCTTATCTATCTACTGTGGGCTTACTAATGTCTTTCAACCTTGCGCTGCTGGATGCTGCAGAGAAAAACAAAATTGAACTCGATAAACAGGCTTCTTTTTTAGTTTGGAAGATGAAGCAGGCAAAAGGCGGACCGGAAGAGATCACTAAGCAACTAGCCAAGCTCAGCTCCGAGGCGGAGAAAGCGTGGTTTCAACAGTCGGTTGATAAGTACAAACGAGTGATGGGCGTAATGTAACGCTTGGCCCTCTGCAGAAATTTGATTTTCTGCTAAAATCCGTCGCATTAAATTTTGAACTAGAGAGAACATCCCGATGGGAAGAAGTTTTGAAGTGCGCAAAGCCTCAATGGCGAAAACTCAAGGCGCAAAAATTAAAGTTTATTCCAAATACGGTAAAGAAATTTACGTGTGTGCTAAGAACGGTGGTTCAGACCCTGAGATGAATCTGTCTCTGCGTCACCTGATCACTAAGGCGAAAAAAGACCAGGTACCAGCACACGTTATCGAAAAGGCGATTGATAAAGCCAGTGGCGGCGGTGGTGAAGATTACCAACCAGCACGTTACGAAGGTTTTGGCCCTGGCGGTATCAGCGTGATCGTTGACTGTCTGACTGACAACGGTAACCGTACTTTCCAGGATGTTCGCCAGTGTTTCGTTAAGACCGGCGCTAAGATTGGTACGCCAGGTGTGGTTTCACACATGTTTGATCACCAGGCTGTATTCCAGTTCCAGGGCGACGATGAAGAAGCCGTACTGGAAGCGTTGATGATGGAAGATGCTGACGTGACCGATATCCAGCTGGAAGATGGTGTGATCACTGTCTTTGCTCCAAACACGGAATTCTTCAAAGTGAAAACTGCTCTGGGTACCGCATTCCCGGATCTAACTATCGACGTTGAAGAAGTCACGTTCGTTCCTCAGAACCGCACTGCGATTGCCGGTGAAGATGCTGAGAAATTCCAGAAGTTCCTGGATATGCTGGATGATTGTGACGATGTTCAGCAGGTTTACCACAACGCTGAAATCTAATCATTGAAGAGCCGGGCTGAGCCCGGCTTTTTTGTGTCTGCAATTTGTGATGGCAGCGCGGTGAAAAGGGCAGCCTCAATAAGGAGTCAATTATGAATGTCAGTTTTATTGGTTTAGGTGTGATGGGCTATCCGATGGCCGGTCATCTTGTCAAAGCTGGTTTTACCGTGACGGTTTACAACCGCACCGAAGCGAAAGCCAAAGCGTGGGCTGAGCAGTTTGGTGGCCACTATGCAGCGACGGTTGAAGAGTGTGTGCGCCAGGCCGAGGTAGTATTGACCTGCGTTGGGAATGACGATGACGTGCGCTGCATGACCACCAGCGCCAGCGGTGCTTTAGCATTTATGCAGCCAGGTGCAATTTTGGTCGACCATACGACTACCTCTGCATTGTTGGCTGAAGAACTCGCCGCAGCGGCGCAATACGTTGGTGTGCGTTTTATGGACGCGCCGGTTTCCGGTGGCCAGGCCGGGGCTGAGAATGGGGTACTGACCATTATGTGTGGCGGTGAAAAAGCGCTGTTTGATCAATTGCAGCCGGTGTTTGATGCTTATGGTCGCTCGTCGGTGCTGATGGGCGCGGTAGGGCAGGGGCAACGTGCCAAAATGGTCAATCAGATCTGTATTGCCGGAGTGCTGAACGGGTTGTCGGAGGGGCTGATTCTGGCTGAAAATGCCGGGTTGGATATTGCTACTCTGGTCGCTTGCCTGAAAAATGGTGCTGCCGGCTCGTGGCAGATGGAAAATCGGGCGCAAACCATGGCCGAGAATCAGTTTGATTTCGGTTTTGCGATTGACTGGATGATTAAAGATCTCGGTTTCTGTCTCGATGAAGCTGAGCGGCAGGGAATCCGTTTGCCGATGACCGAAAAAACCGCCCAGGCGTACCGGGCATTGTCAGCGCAAGGCGATGGCAGAATGGACACATCGGTATTGATTAAGGCCGTTAAAAACGATAGCCAAAAAACAGCGTAATTAACAGATTGATGTTACACGAGAATAGTTATTAACTATTTGATAACAAAGAGATCTTGTTCAAAGTTTTAATGTTCCAGAAGCGACGGTTTACAGTGTAAAACCGTCGCTTTTTTAAGCGCTGTTGTTGGCCAATAAGACAGGCACAAATATTAAAATATGGCGTCTATCGACCACATTGGTTGTTGTCGCAGCGGCTTTGACCTATCAGCCAGCGTGATATGGTGTAACGATGCTTAGCAAACAGAAGATAACACTGGTCGGCTAACGTCTTAATAAGCGGCCAACGTGTCGGTGCATAAATCCAGCCTTTTCCGACCAGTCTCCAAGCCTGGTGTAATACATCCAAACCGCGAATCAATTGGTTACGGTTATTGTAAGCAAGAATGATTCGCTGTGCCTCGGCCGGATCGATGTCGGGATAGTCCGCCATCTGGTCGCTGTTGATATCGATGAGCGCAATCAGATTGTGATCGTCGTAGCGTTTTAAGGCACGCATTTCGCGTACACAAAGCGGACATTGGCCGTCAAAAAAAATCGTAATTTGTGACATGTTTTAAGAATATTTATTTTCCTTTTCTTTGACAAAATGATGACAGTTATTGACTGAGGTCAAAGAAAGTTTATTTAAATAACAGGAAGTTGACGTCCTTAACCATGGTTTGATAAAGGTTTATATTTGCTTATGATTCCATTTTTGCAAGATTAGATTGCAATTTCGTCTACTGTGATCGACAAACAATGACCGCATAATGCGTCGGATGTAACAATTTGTATGCGGCTGTGGCATTTGGGTATATGCGCGAATGGCAGAGAAAATGACGAATGTCGGAATTCTGAGTGGCGTATACATAAATGTTACATGAAGTAAACATTTGTGCAAGCTCAATTACACATAAAAACTCATAAACATCAACCGCGGGTTCTTAAAAGTGCCAACTTTTGTCTCTGGAATCCCGCAAATACAGTCGAGAAAGTCAATGGAAGCCTCAAGATATAAAAACATCTTGTCGAGAGCCGGATTGTTCATTGCAATTTTGCTCCTCTCGGGATGTCAATCTGCTTTGCTTGATCCAAAGGGCATGGTAGGGGTACGTGAAAAGGAGTTGATCATCACAGCTCTTGTTCTGATGTTGATTGTCGTGATCCCTGTGATTTTGATGACAATCTACTTTGCCTATAAATACCGTGCGAGCAACACTGACGTAGAGTACACACCAGATTGGTCACACTCGACCAAGATCGAAGTGGTGGTTTGGACGATTCCAATCATCATCATCGCGATTTTGGGCGTGATTACCTGGCGTTCTACCCATGAGCTCGAGCCATCTGTTCCTCTGAAAAGCGACGTCGATCATATGACAATCGAAGTTGTGTCACTGGATTGGAAATGGCTGTTTATCTACCCTGAGCAGAATATTGCCACAGTCAACTATGTCGCGTTCCCTAAAGATGTGCCGGTGGAGTTCAAAATCACCTCTGACAACATCATGAACTCATTCTTCATCCCTCGATTAGGTAGTCAAATTTACGCTATGCCAGGCATGGTGACCCGTTTGCATCTGATTGCTAATCATGAAGGTGAGTACAAAGGTATTTCTTCCAGCTACAGCGGCGAAGGTTTCTCTCACATGAAATTCACGGCCAGTGCCCTGCCTGATCAAGCAAGCTTTGATGAGTGGGTACAAAACGTGAAAGCTCAGCCTAAGAAGCTGAACGATTTCAGTGATTACCAAACGCTGGCGAAGCCGAGCGAAGACGTTCCTGTGACTTACTTCTCTGAAGTTCCTCAAGACCTGTTCTCATCTGTTGTGATGCAGTTTATGGGTTCTCTCAATGATGATGAGAAAAAGGAAGTTCACGGTCATATGAACATGGCAGAACACAAAGGGTAACAAACAATGTTTGGAAGACTTACATTAGATTCCATTCCATACCACGAGCCTATCATCGTAATTACTATGGCTGTAATTGCGCTTGTTGGTCTCGCGCTAGTGGCTACCATTACTCGTATGGGTAAATGGCAGTACCTATGGAATGAATGGTTTACGTCAGTAGACCACAAAAAACTAGGCTTTATGTATATCGCCGTTGCAATGATCATGTTGATTCGTGGTTTTGCCGATGCGGTGATGATGCGTAGCCAGCAATTGCTGTCGTCAGCGGGTGAAGCAGGTTACCTGCCTCAGCACCACTACGATCAAATCTTTACCGCGCACGGCGTGATCATGATTTTCTTCGTGGCGATGCCGCTGGTTATCGGTCTGATGAACATCGTCATTCCGCTGCAAATCGGTGCTCGTGACGTTGCATTCCCATACCTGAACAACCTGAGCTTCTGGCTGTTTGTGGTCGGTGTTATCCTGACCAACATGTCGCTGGCTGTGGGTGAGTTCGGCCGTACTGGTTGGCTTGCGTATCCGCCACTGTCTGGCATTGATGCCAGTCCGGGGGTCGGGGTTGACTACTGGATATGGGCGCTGCAGATATCCGGTGTAGGTACCACACTGACTGGTGTGAACTTCTTCGTGACAATTCTGCGTATGCGTACGCCGTCTATGCCACTGATGAAGATGCCGGTATTCACCTGGGCATCATTCTGTGCCAACATCCTGATCATCATTTCGTTCCCAATCCTGACTGTAACCATCGCGCTACTGACTCTGGACCGTTACTTGGGCATGCACTTCTTTACCAATGACATGGGCGGCAACATGATGATGTATGTCAACCTGATTTGGGCATGGGGTCACCCTGAAGTATACATCCTGGTTCTGCCGGTGTTTGGTGTGTTCTCAGAAGTAACAGCAACCTTCTCGCGTAAGAAGCTGTTCGGTTACACCTCTCTGGTTTGGGCGACAATCGTTATCACCATTCTGGCCTTCGTTGTATGGCTGCACCACTTCTTCACCATGGGTGGCGGTGCAAACGTGAACGCGTTCTTCGGTATTGCAACCATGATCATCTCTATCCCGACCGGGGTTAAGATCTTCAACTGGCTGTTCACTATGTACCGTGGTCGTATCAAGTTCACTACCCCTATGATGTGGACCATCGGCTTCCTGATTTCGTTCTCTATCGGCGGTATGACCGGCGTACTGATGGCGGTTCCTGGTGCTGACTTTGTCCTGCACAACTCAGTGTTCCTGATTGCGCACTTCCACAACGTTATCATTGGTGGTGTGGTATTCGGCTGTTTCGCAGCGATTACTTACTGGTTCCCGAAAGCAACAGGTTTCATGCTGAACGAAGCATGGGGCAAACGTGCGTTCTACTGCTGGATCACTGGTTTCATCCTGGCATTCCTGCCGCTATACGCGCTGGGCTTCATGGGTATGACTCGTCGTATCAGCCAGAACATTGACCCAGAGTTCTTCCCTCTGCTGGCGGTTGCTGCCTTTGGTACTGCTATCGTTGCACTGGGCGTACTGTGTCAGTTCATCCAGATTTACGTAAGTGTCCGTGACCGTAAAGAGAACCTGGACGTGACCGGTGACCCATGGGGTGGCCGTACTCTGGAATGGTCAACCTCTTCACCACCGCCGTTCTACAACTTCGCTAAATTGCCGAAAGGCGATGAACTGGATGCCTTCTGGTACCAGAAAGAGCGTGGTGAGCACGACCTGAACAAAGAAGTGGAATACGAGCCAATCCACATGCCGAAGAACACCCCAACGGGTATGTACGTATCGGCTTGGTCTCTGGTCTTCGGTTTCGCGATGATCTGGTACATCTGGTGGCTGGCCGCGATTGGCTTCATCGGTGTGGTTGTGACTTGTATCAAGCACAGCTTCAACGAAGACGTGGACTACTATGTTCAGGTTGATGAAATCAAAGCAATTGAAGAAGCGCACCGTAAGCGTGTGGCTGAAGCTAACAACACCGCAGGTCAGAAAGACGACGATATGGAGGTGACCTATGCACGCTAATGCTCATGATGCGCACGCGCATGATCATCACCACGATACCGGTAGCAACAAGCTGTTCGGCTTCTGGGTTTACCTGATGAGTGACTGTGTACTGTTCGCAACTCTGTTTGCAACGTACGCAGTACTGGCGAACGCAACTGCGGGTGGCCCAACCGGTAAAGACCTGTTTGAACTGCCGTTCGTATTTGTTGAAACCATGCTGCTGCTGTTTAGTAGTATCACGTTCGGTTTCGGCATGATTGCGATGAAACGTCAGGACTTGGCTGGTCTGAAACGTTGGCTGGCTGTGACCTTCCTGCTGGGCGCTGGCTTTATCGCGATGGAAATCTACGAATTCCATCACCTGATCGCCCATGGCGCGGGTCCTGACACCAGTGCATTCCTGTCAGCGTTCTTCACGCTGGTGGGTACGCACGGTCTGCACGTAAGCTTTGGTCTGATCTGGCTGGCAGTGTGCTACTGGCAGCTGTCGACTAAAGGTCTGAACGACATGATGCAAACGCGTCTGAACTGCCTGAGCTTGTTCTGGCACTTCCTGGACATCGTTTGGATCTGTGTATTCACCATCGTCTACCTAGTGGGAGTAATGTAATGAGCAACCAACATGTAGATACTGGTAAAAAGGATTACGTTAAAGGTTTTATCTTGTCACTGATCCTGACCGCCATTCCGTTCTATTTCGTTGCAGCACAAACTCTGCCTGCAGCGGCGACTTACGCGGTAATGTTCGGTTGTGCACTTGTTCAGGTGTTTGTCCATTTTGCATACTTCCTGCACATGGAAACCCGCACTGAAGAAGGGCGCTGGAACTTCGTGTCGCTGATGTTTACTGCAATTGTGGTACTGATCCTGATTGGTGGTTCAATCTGGATTATGTGGAACCTCAACGTCAATATGAAGATGTAGGCGTTTCATGATTAAAGGTTACGTTTCTATCACTAAGCCAGGCATCATCATCGGTAACCTTATCTCTGTGGCTGCGGGGTTCTTCCTCGCAGCTAAATCAGAGACGGCCGATGTGGCGCTGCTGGCCTACACCCTGGCAGGGGTGGCAATGGTGATTGCATCAGGTTGTGTGGTAAACAACATTTTCGATCGTGATATCGATTCGCGAATGGATCGCACCAAAAGCCGATTACTGGTGAAAGGCGAGATCAATGCTGACCATGCGTTTGTGTTTGCCATTGTGTTGCTGTTAGCAGGCACAGCTGAGCTGTACCTGCTGGCCAATCCGCTGTCGACAGTGGTGGTGTTGCTGGGATACGTGTTTTACGTGTTCTTCTACACCATGTGGTACAAACGTACCTCGGTGTACGGTACGTTAGTCGGCAGTGTGTCGGGAGCAGTTCCGCCCCTGGTCGGCTACCTTGCGGTGACCAACTACATCAGCCTGGAAGCTGTGTTGCTGTTCGCGTTGTTTGGTCTGTGGCAGATGCCACACTCTTACGCAATCGCGATGTTTCGTATGCAGGACTACAAATCGGCGGGCATCCCTGTGTTGCCTGTTGTGTCCGGCATCGAGAAAGCGCGCAAGCATATGATGGCTTACGTTGTGGCGTTTAACGTTGTGGCGTTTGCTCTGTTCCTGGCCGGTGAAGGCGGTTACGAGTATCTGGCCGTTGCGTCAGCCGTATGCTTCATGTGGACCCGAGTGACATTCCGCCCGGTGACCGAAGACAATTATGTCCAGTGGTCAAAATCGGTGTTCAAAGTGTCATTGTTGGTCGTGATGGGGATCAGTTCGGTTCTCGGACTGGAACTTATTCCTATCTCTATCTAACGGTCCCGCCATTTAAAGCGTCCAAAGGCACCCAATCGGGTGCCTTTTCTTTTTTACAAATACCACTCTGAGCGGACCTTTGTGCTATACTCCGTGCCCGTTTCACGAAGAGAGTTTTCCCATGAGTCTGAAAAACGACATTCAACAACTGAACAACCGCCTGGATACTTGCCGTCGCAAGTTGGATGCCGCTAAGACTCGCGGCGACAGCGCGATGATCAGCAAATTCACTGATGACCTGGATCAGCTGAGCAAAAAGCTCAATGGCCTCAAAGGCAAAGAAGATTACGAACTGAATAAAGAACGCAAGCAACTGGCGGATATGCCGTTCTCGCGTGAGCTGACCAAAGCTGAACAGTCTGATTTGGGTAAGCTGAAAAAATCAGTGAAAGGTCTGGTGGTGGTACACCCGATGACTAAAATCGGTAAAGCCCTGCGTCTGCAGGCGATGACAGGTTTCGCGCCGAAGTCGTTTTAATCGACCAATGCGTCCTGAGGGCCTGTTAACGGGCCGGAATAAAAAGAGCCAGCAGATTGCTGGCTCTTTGCGTTTTAGCGGCTCTGATGGCACCTCGGGGCTTAATATCCCATCAGCTGCAACAGATTCTCCGCGGTACGCACCGCTTCTTTACGATTGGCGATATTGAGTTTCTGGTACAGATTACGGATGTGGGTTTTGATCGTGGTACCGGCCACATCGAGTTCCTGCGCAATCTGCTCGTTACTCAGCCCGGAGTAGATAAGACCAAGCACCTGCCACTCACGCTGTGTAAGCGGGCTGGTGCGCACCAGCTCAGGAATGTTCGGGTGATTGATCAGATTCTCAACAAACTCCTCGTCAAAGTGCACGGAGCGGCTGCGCTGAGTGGTGGAAATCTCTTTCATCAGTTGCTGAGCGCGGTGACGTTCCAGATCGCCCAAATCAACCCGGTGGGAGAGTTTTTCCAGCAGATGACCTATCTTGTTCCCGTCGATGAGGAAATTACCGATCATGCCAGTCTGGTTGGTCAGGCGCAGTGCGGCTTTAAGTTTGTCGCGTGCCACGTCATCCTGCGCGCAGGAAGTGGCCAGACACGCTTCGACGATCAGGTTACGGTTGGTATCGGTCACCAACTGGTACTGCTCCGCTTCACTTTGCATAAACGCCAGAGTCTCGCGTGCTTCATCATATTGACCTTGGTTTATCTGCGCGCGGGCTATGTTGCGCCACTGCATCTGCTGGAAGTGGTTGCGGGCATGCTGCGGACGAATACTGCCTTGCAGCCATTCTGCAATCGCGGTTTGATCGTCGCGTGCCTGCCAGTACAGGAGCAGGGATAGTGACGCATTGGCGGTCCAGTCGACATGGTAATTGGACTGCTTGAGCAGATGCTGAATCTGTTCGATAAAGCGGCCGGCCTTATCGAGTTCACCCCGGCCTATCGCAATGCGCGCCAACATGGAGTAACTGTGCAGGTGTTGGCTGGGTGACTGTTTACCCAATACATCCAGCCCTTTATAAGCGCACTCTTCTGCTTCATCAAGGCGGTTCCAGCACCACAGGATCTGAGCGCGGATACGCAGCAGGAATTCATGCAGCGGCAACTGGTGCAAATGCTGATCTTCCACCAGTTTAAATGCGTTATCCTGCACTTCAAAGGCAGCCTGAACATAACCCTGGGCAATCAGAATTTCACTCTGCTGCAGCAGTGCCCATAGCGCCTGATGGTAGACCTGATACTGGCGCGCCAGCTTTTCCGTCTGTTGCATCATAGACAGAGCACGGCTGAGATTGCCGAGCACATGGTTGACTTCGCCGACCACCGACGTGGCGACAATGCGGCTGCGGTAGATGGTGTTATCGAGTTGGCCCAGTGCCTGCTCCGCTAGCTCAAGTGCTTTCTCCGGTTCATTCTGGTTGATGGCGACCTGGGCACGCAGAGCGCAGAACTCACCCTGCTCTTTACTGCTGGGCTTGATATTCAGGGCGCTCATCTCCTGATCCGCACGTGCCAGCAGATCGCCGACGGCATTGTAGCGGTGCTGACTTTGTGCCAGCCAGGCTTGCAGCAGGCACAGTTTCGGCTGGCTGTAGAGCTGGGTCGGGCTGAGCAGATTAATCGCTTCTTCGAGAATTTCCAGTTCACCTTCGTTAAACATTTTCCAGCCATGTTCAACCAGAATTCGTGCCAGCAAATCTGAATCCTGGGCTAAGCGGGCATGGAGCAGGGCCTGATGCGCCGTATTGGCTTCCAGCCAGGCAAGCGCGGCAGCCCGATGCAACTCCTGCTCCTGCTGCGGAATATTAGCCAGGCGCTGGTGGGCCAGAAATTCGGCAAACAGGTTATGAAAGCGATACCAGTTATGTTCGCCTTCCAGCGGATAGATAAACAGACCATAACGGTTGAGCTGCTCTATCATGTTGAGTGCGTCATCACGTTTGGTTAACGCGGCGACCAGCGCATCGTTAAAGTGATCGAGGACCGAGCACTGCATCAGGAAGTGGCGGGTCTCTTTGTCGAGCAGATCAAACACCTCCTCGACCAGGTAGTCCCACAAGTGGGCGTGATTAAACTGAGAGACAGATTCGGCCGACTGGGCCAGGGTGCGTCTCTGGTGCTGAGCCTGCAACGCGATCAGCTGCAGTGCGGACGGCCAGCCTTCGACATAATTTCGCAGGCTGACTGCGGTGCTGTCATCAATGCCTTCGGCAACACGCTGATTGAAAAAGCGTGTGGTCTCCTCATTATCAAACGCCAGCAGATCGTTGCCGATTTCGATCATCAGATCGCGTACCCGCAGGTTGGCCGTACCCAGCGGTGGGATCATACGGCTGGTGACTACCAGGGTCAGGTTATCCGGCATATGCTTGAGGAAGAAGCGCATTACTTCATGGATATCTTCGTCACTGATCAGGTGATAGTCGTCTAAGACCAGATAGCACTCTTGCTGGAACTCGGACATTTCTGCAAACAGTTCGCTCAGCAGCGAGTGCAGGGTAGAGAACTGACGTCGCTCGGCCAGTTTCTGCGCATTCGGGCAGCTTTGATGAGTGGCTTTATTGAGCGCCTGCAGCATGTAATTCATAAAGCGAAACGGATCGTTATCACTTTCATCGATGCTGTACCAGCCGACGTTGGGCTTATCGGCCAGCCACTGCGCTGCCATGGTGGTTTTGCCGTAGCCGGCCGGAGAGCGGAACAACACCAGTTTGTAGTAGGGCGCCTGCTGGAGCAGTTCCAGAACACGTGGCCGGACGATGGCATTATGCAACCGCCCGGGACGCGTGAGTTTAGAAGGTATCCACATGTTAATACGTTCCGTTCTGTCATTTTTGTTATATGAAGTGAGTCAGCTCACGTCTTGATGTAAGAATGTTACTTGATGTCATTGCCTACGTTTATTGATCCGCGGCGAGATTTAAGCAGGATTCACACTTCTTACCGAACTACGCCCTGTAAGTGTGAGTCTGATCACCAATTTGATGCAGTTGTGCACCGTTATGGCGGTGGTCTTCCACCAAATCGCGCGCCATTAGCGGTTTCTGCTCTGTTTGAAATGTGAGCAATGTTGCATTTTGAGCAACGGGTCCATCCATCAATCACCTTGCTTTCATAAAATCTCCGTACGCTTTAAAGGCAGTTTGCTGTGATCCTGGTCACTCAGAAATTCTTACTGGCTGGTTTCTGTGAGAGATGGATCACTCAAACCCGGGAGCTCCTCCTCTACGCCCTTACTCCTACTCCCGTGGGAGCGGTGTTGTGGGAGGATGTTTTGCTGGCGCGCTAGATGCAGGATATGTCCCAGCTGGATTAGAACCATAAGTGAGATTTCTCCATGAAACCTACGCAACAAAAAACATTTGATAAAGCTTTATTCCAAGACAACGTGAAACGCCATCTGACTGCCACCTACGCGAGTACCGTTGAACATGCCAACAGCCGTTTGTGGTACCTAGCGATGGGACGTGCCCTGGCTGAGCTGACCACCTTTGACCTGCTGGAAACTGAGCAGGATGAGCGCATTGTTAATGCTAAGAGCCTCAACTATCTGTCTCTGGAATTCCTGATTGGCCGCCTGACCGGTAACAACCTGATCAGCATGGGTCTGTATGAACAGATCGCTGAAGCTATGGCGGAGCTGGGCCTGAGCCTGACCGATATCCTGGAAGAAGAGCGTGACCCTTCACTCGGTAACGGCGGCCTGGGACGTCTGGCGGCGTGTTACATGGATTCTTGTGCTGCGCAGGAGTACCCGACCGTCGGTTACGGTTTGCATTATGAATACGGCCTGTTCAAGCAGTCATTTGAAGATGGCCACCAGAAAGAAGCGCCGGATGCGTGGGGCGGGGTGGAAGGCTACCCATGGGAAGTGGCCCGTCCGGAACTGAAACAGGAAATCGGTTTTTACGGCCATGTCGAAGTCACCCAGGAAAACGGAGTCGAGAAACGACGCTGGGTGCCGGGCATGCTGGTGCAGGCGATGCCGTGGGATTTGCCGATTGTCGGCTATCAGAGTGAAACCGTTTATCCGCTGCGTTTGTGGGAGTGCCGCGCGATTGCGCCGTTCTCACTGGAGAGCTTTAACAACGGTAACTACTTTGAAGCGCAGCACGCGCTGATCGATGCGGGTAACATTACTAAAGTGCTGTACCCGAACGATAACCATGAAAAAGGCAAAACTTTGCGTCTGATGCAGCAGTACTTCCACAGTGCGGCATCAGTGCGCGACATTCTGCGTCGTCACGAAGCGGCCGGTTTTGCTCTGGCTGATTTGCCTAAGCAGGAAACCATTCAGCTCAATGATACCCACCCGACCATCGCCATTCCGGAACTGATGCGTATTCTGATCGATGAGCGTGAGTTGTCATGGGATGAGGCGTGGGCTATCTGTTCGCATACGTTTGCTTACACCAACCACACCCTGCTACCGGAAGCGCTGGAAACCTGGAGCGAATCTTTGATCCAGCGTTTGCTGCCGCGCCATATGGAAATCATTTACCAGATCAACCACTTGTTCCTGCAAGAAGTCCGCGCTAAATGGCCGGGCGATGTGTCTAAACAGCAAAAACTGTCGGTTATCGAGGAAGGTTTCCACCGTATGGTGCGTATGGCCAACCTGTGCGTTATCGGTTCGTACGCGGTCAACGGGGTGGCAGCACTGCACTCTGAGTTAGTCAAACGCGATCTGTTCCCTGAGTTTAATGAACTCTATCCTGGCCGTCTGCAAAACGTCACTAACGGTATTACCCCGCGTCGCTGGCTGAAATTCTGTAACCCGGGCCTGTCAGCCCTGATCAGCGCTAAGATCGGTGACGAGTGGCCGGCGCATCTCGACCAGTTGGAGGCCATTTCGCAGTACGCGGATGACAAGACATTCCAGCAGCAGTTTATGGCGGTCAAGAAAGAGAACAAACAGCGTCTGGCGGATTGGGTCAAAGAGCACATGGACATTGAGCTCGATACCAATGCGATTTTTGATGTTCAGATCAAACGTCTGCATGAATACAAACGCCAGCATCTCAATATGCTGCACATTCTGTCGCTTTACCATCGCCTGGTGAACGACGCCAGTTTCGATATGCACCCCCGGGTGTTCTTCTTCGCAGCGAAAGCGGCGCCGGGTTACCACCTGGCGAAAGAGATCATCTACGCGATTAACAAGATTGCCGAGAAGGTCAACAATGACCCGCGTGTCAGTGACAAGCTGAAAGTGGTGTTCATTCCGGATTACCGGGTCAGCATGGCGGAAATCATTATCCCGGCCGCTGATGTGTCCGAGCAGATCTCGACCGCCGGTAAAGAAGCTTCCGGTACCGGCAACATGAAGATGGCACTCAACGGTGCGCTGACCATCGGCACCATGGATGGCGCGAACGTTGAAATTCGTGAAGAGGTCGGTGATGACAACATTTACATCTTCGGTCTGGAAGTGGACGGTGTGGAAGCGTTGCGGGCGCAGGGTTACAACCCGTACGACTTCTATCATGCCGATCCGCTGCTGAAAGCATCACTGGACTTGCTGCTCGGTGACGAGTTTACCCCGGGTATGCCGGGTAAACTGCGCACCACGTATGACAGCCTGCTGGATGGTGGTGACCCGTATCTGGTGCTGGCTGATTTCGCTTCTTACGGTGCGGCGCATCAGGCAATTGATGAGCAGTACCGCGATCAGGCCGGTTGGGCTAAGAAAGCGATTCTCAATACGGCGCTGGTGGGTAAATTCAGTTCCGACCGCAGTATTCGTGATTACGTGAATAACATCTGGAAACTGGAAGCGATCAAACGCTGAGCCTGATTCCAAACCAGTCCGGGCCAACGTCCCGGGCTGTGCCTTCATCATATTAATTACAATAAACCCTACATGATTTGAAGGGTGGCAATTCCCTTCGGAGAGAGCGATGAAAGACAATAATGCGTTAATGCAGGTCGCTGAAATGGCGAATATATCCAACCGCTATATCAGTGCCTGGGGCGACGAAGCGCACGTACAGGATGAGACGATTCGCCATTTACTCGGTTGCCTGGGTTATGACACCAGTAGTGACGACGCACTACTCAAATCGGCGGAGAAAAAGCACAAGAAAGATGTGCTCGATCCTGTGCTGGTGATCCGCGACGGTGAAGCGGTGGAAGTGCCGTTATACCTTGGCGTTAGTGCGCGTGAAAGTGAATTTAACTGGCGCCTGGAAACCGAGCAGGGAGAAGTACTTGAAGGCTATCTTCAGTCGCAGATCGTTCGGGACGAGCGTGCCGAGGGTGGCCCTCTGGTATTTGCTTTGCCCAGTAATTTGGCCTGGGGATATCACACCCTGTTGATCACCCGCAAGCGTCGTAAAGCGCCCTATAGCATGACGCTGATTATTACTCCGTCAGCCTGTTACAAGCAGCCGGCTCTTGAGCAACACAAAAAACTGTGGGGCCCGAGTGTGCAGCTCTATACCCTGCGTACCCAGCACAACTGGGGTATGGGCGATTTTGGCGACCTTAAACAGCTGGTAGCGGACATTGCTTCACGTGGCGGTGATTTCGTCGGTCTCAACCCGATTCATTCGCTGTTTCCGGCTAACCCGGAAGGGGCCAGTCCGTATAGCCCGTCATCGCGTCGCTGGCTCAATATCCTCTACATCGATGTCAGCTCGGTACCGGAATTTGCGCTGAGTGCTGAGGCGCAGCAAAAAGTCGGCAGTCCGGATTTCCAGCAGCGTCTACAAAAAGTGCGTGAAGAGCATTGGGTCAACTACAGCGAAGTCGCAGCGATGAAGATGAGCGTGCTGCCTTTGTTGTTTGCAGAGTTTAAAACTCGTCATCTGGATAAAAATAGTGACCGCGCTGCCGCGTTTCTGAGCTTTGTTGAGCAGGGCGGTGACAGTTTGTTGCATCAGGCCGCGTTTGATGCGCTGCACGCCCAGTTGCATGCCGAAGACAGCAACGTCTGGGGCTGGCCGGTGTTCCCGGAAAAATATCGCCGCTTTGATCTGGCGGCGGTACAGAAATTTATCGAAGACAACCAGGACAGCGTGCATCTCTATATGTACCTGCAGTGGATTGCCGATACTCAGATCAGTGAAGTGCAGACTCTGGCTGAAGAGAAAGGCATGGCGGTCGGCCTGTACCGTGACCTGGCGGTCGGTGTGTCTGATGCCGGTTCGGAAACCTGGGCGGATGAGGGGATTCTGGTGCAGGATGCCAGTATTGGTGCACCGCCGGATATTCTTGGTCCTCTGGGGCAGAACTGGGGCCTGCCACCACTCAATCCGCAGGTGCTGGAGCAAACCGCGTATCGCGCTTATATCAATCTGCTGCGCTCTAATATGAAGCATTGTGGCTCGCTACGCATTGACCATGTGCTTGGCCTGCTGCGTCTGTGGTGGATCCCGAAAGGTGAAAATGCCAGTAAAGGTGCTTATGTCTACTATCCGGTACGTGACATGCTGGCGATTCTGGCGCTGGAATCGCATCGTCACCAATGCAGTGTGATTGGCGAAGATCTCGGCACCGTGCCGGATGAAATCGTGGAGTTACTGCGCGATGCCGGTGTGCACTCCTACAAGGTGTTCTTCTTTGAAACCTCCAAAGAAGACGGCGGCTTTATCTCGCCGGCTCATTATGCGGATCAATCCATGGCAGCGCTGTGTACCCACGATATGCCTACCCTGCGTGGCTTCTGGCACTGTGATGACCTGAAAATGGGGCGTGAGATCGGCCTGTATCCGGACGAAGAGCAGCTTGAAACCCTGTTTGCTGACCGCCTCAAATGCAAGCAGGGCATTCTTGATTCGGTGGCCTGGCATGGATTTCTGCCAGCAGGTGTCGGGCGTGATGCCAGCCTGGTACCGATGGACTCTTATCTGAGTGAAGCGCTGCAACTGCATGTGGCAGCGGGTTCCTCGGCGCTGCTGAGTGTGCAGCTTGAGGACTGGCTGGAGATGGATAAGCCGGTCAATATTCCTGGCACGGTAAATGAATATCCTAACTGGCGGCGTAAATTGTCGATGAATCTGGATGAGATTTTTACTCGCGAGGATGTAAACCGCATTGCCTCTAAACTGAGTGAAGTCCGAGCCACAGCGAGCAAGTAAATGATTGTGGAGTGATTTATGATTTCTCACTACTTACGCTGAGAAGTTTAGCCTGGGTCACTCCACGACCAGGATGAGTTCGATAAGATGGTTTTATGCTAGCAGCCCGCTTCTTAGCGGGCCTTTTTTTCCTTAGGTAAGTTCAGGTTTAGGAGTAGGAATATTGAAACCGACCAAAAAGAAGCCGTCCAAGCTGCAATTGGCTTATCAGCAACTTTCCGGCGCTGCCTTTGCTGATCCCTTCGCATTTCTCGGTCCTTTTATTCCCGCACAGCAGGGAGCACTGCGGGTATGGATGCCCGGAGCCAGTAAAGTAGAACTTCTGATTGAGGGTGAAGCGAGAATTGAGCTGCAACGTGAACTGGATTCCGGCTTTGTGCTCAACGCAGAACGTGATTTACGCTTTACCCATTATCAACTGGCGATTGACTGGGATGGGGTCGAGCAGATCATCGATGATCCGTATCAGTATCACGGGATTTACGCCGAGTATGATGATCTGCATACGCCCAAAGCCATGTATCACCATATGGGCTCACAGTTTGTCACTGTGGAGCGTGACGGCAACCAGATTTCCGGGGTACGTTTTTTAGTCTACGCGCCGCATGCATCCGCCTGCAGTCTGGTTGGATCATTTAACCAGTGGGATGGTCGCCGCCATCCGATGCAGCGTCTCGATTACGGCATCTGGGGCCTGTTCATTCCTGGCTTGCAAGCCGGTGTACAATACAAGTTTGAACTCAAGGGCCCGCATGGAGAAGGTTTGCCACACAAAGCCGATCCGTGGGGCAGTTATGCCGAGCAGTATCCGTCGTTTGCCTCCGTGGTTTATGATCATCAGGGCTATCAGTGGCAGGATGAGGCGTGGCAGACGCGCGCGGTAACCGAAAAACGTAAAGAAGCATTGTCGTTTTACGAGCTGCATGCCGGCTCCTGGAAACGCGGTGAAGATGGCCGCTTCCTTAATTACCGCGAGTTGGCCGATCAACTGGTGCCTTACTTGGTTGATATGGGCTATACCCATGTCGAGCTGATGCCGGTCTCGGAGCATCCGTTTTACGGCTCGTGGGGCTATCAGCCAGTCGGACTGTTTGCGCCAACCAGCCGTTTTGGCAGCCCGGATGACTTTAAATACTTTGTCGATGTCTGTCACCAGGCCGGCTTAGGCGTGGTGCTCGACTGGGTACCGGCGCATTTCCCGTCTGACGATCATGGTCTGGCTAATTTTGACGGCACGCCGCTGTATCACGATCCGGATCCGCGCCGCGGCTGGCACCAGGACTGGAACTCGTTTATCTACGATATGGGGCGCGAGCATGTACGTCGTTTCTTAGTCTCGAACGCCTTGTACTGGTTTGAGATGTTCCACATCGATGGCATTCGTGTCGATGCGGTGGCCTCTATGCTATATCTCGATTACTCGCGCAGCCACGATCAGTGGATACCCAATATTGACGGCGGGCGGGAAAACTACGATGCGATCGCCACGCTGAAATGGATGAATGAGGAAGTGTACAAATACTTCCCGAATGCAATGACCATTGCCGAAGAGTCGACCGCCTTTCCTGGCGTGTCCGCGCCAACCTTTATGGGCGGGCTTGGTTTCGGCTTTAAGTGGAATATGGGCTGGATGCACGACAGTTTGTCGTACATTAAAGAAGATCCGGTGCACCGCAAGTACCACCACAATACGCTGACCTTTCCGCTGATCTACGCGTTCAGTGAGAACTATGTGTTGTCCTTGTCTCATGACGAAGTGGTGTACGGTAAGCGTTCGCTGATCTACAAAATGCCCGGTGACGAGTGGCAGCAAACGGCCAACATGCGCGCTTATATGGGCTATATGTATGGTCAGCCGGGTAAAAAACTTAACTTTATGGGCGCTGAATTCGGCCAGACTGCAGAGTGGAATCATGACGACCAGCTGCAGTGGTTCCTGCTGGATTTCCCGCGTCATAAAGGCGTGCAGAGTCTGGTACGTGACCTCAACCATCTGTATCGCAGTGAAGCGGCGTTGCATGAACTAGACTGCGAACCGAAAGGCTTCGAATGGCGTCTGCAGGACTCGGCTGACGCCAGCGTGATTGCCCATGAACGTTTCAGTGCGGACGGCGAGCGGATTCTGATTATTACGAACTTCACTCCGGTGCCGCATGACGCATTCCGACTCGGTGTACCGGTAACAGGACGTTATCAGTTGCTGCTCAACACCGATGCAAGCAAGTATGACGGCAGCGATTTTGAAGTCAAAGATCTGGTCGCGACCGAAACAGTTGCGAGCGAGGATTTGCCGCAGTCGCTTGAACTGCGCGTACCGCCGCTGGCGACACTGATGTATAAATTTATAGCTTGATTCTCAGGCGCAATAGATTGTCCATCGCCTGAATGACCGGCCCGATTTATAGTGTAAATCGGGCTTTTTCATATCTGTCTCAATCCATCAGCGCAGGAAGAAGTTTACCCGCCAAGCAAAATGTTGCTCACCCGGAGGCAGTTTGTTGCTCTAACAATAGTTAATTCAATATAACTAACTGATTTTTAATAGTTGTGTTTTTGGCATTGACCTTGCTCCCTTATGACTGAATTCGCGCCCGGCGCATATTTCAATCATCGTCGCATTAAACGACATCATCAGTTAGAAAGGAATTAGCAATGCCAACTCCATGTTATATCTCTATCGAAGGTCAAACTCAGGGTCTTATCACTGCAGGCGCTTGTACTGCGGATTCTATCGGCGATTCATTCGTTGAAGGTCACGAAGATCAAATGCTGGTTCAGCAGTTCGATCACAACGTGACTGTGCCAACTGACCCACAATCTGGTCAGCCTTCTGGTCAGCGTGTACACAAGCCGTTTAAATTCACTGTGTCTCTGAACAAAGCGGTTCCTCTGCTGTACAACGCACTGGCGTCTGGTGAGAAGATGACCAACGTTGAACTGAAATGGTACCGTACCTCTATTGAAGGCAAACAAGAGAACTTCTTCACCACTAAGCTGGAGAACGCCTCTATCGTGGATATTCACTGCGAAATGCCACACTGTCAGGATCCGGCGAAATCTGATTTCACTCAGAACCTGACTGTGTCTATGTCTTACCGCAAAATCACCTGGGATCACGTTAACGCGGGTACTTCAGGTTCTGATGACTGGCGTAAGCCTGTCGAAGGGTAAGTCACGCTCGAACTCAGTTGCCCGCCGCTGGCGGGCAACTTTGTCAGCCTTAAACCCAAAGTATCTGACCCGCGCCATTCTGTATCAGCATGGTCACGGGTGTTTTGCGTTTAGGGGTGAGCAAAAATTTGTCCGGCTGAGCGCACAGCGTCAACCGGTTTAACTCAGCAGTTACCCATCTTTACCGAGTAGCAAGGAATGGCAGCATGGCGACGTTAAGTTATCAAATTCAGGTCGAAGGGCTGGAAGACGACACCCTGGTGGTGCATGCGTTTAACGGGCAGGAAACCTTGTCCAGTGAGTGGCAGGGTAGTGCGCCTTGTCATGGTTTCCGCTATCAGATTGAACTGGCCAGCCGGCAACCGAACCTGAGCGCTGACGCCATCGTCGACAAAACCGCAGAGCTGACGTTTTATCGCGACAATGTGCTGGTCCAGCGCGTCAACGGCATTGTGCGCCGCTTCAGCCGCGGCGATACCGGTCATCACCATACCTTCTACTCACTGACATTGGTGCCGGCGCTGGAGCGTTTGTCACTGCGTCACAACAGCCGGATTTTCCAGCTTAAAACCGTGCCGGAGATCATCGCTGTGCTGCTGCAGGAGATGGGCATTAATGAGTATGCCTTTTCCCTGACCCGCGATTGCGCGCAGCGTGAGTTTTGTGTCCAGTACCGCGAATCTGACCTCGATTTCGTTCATCGTCTGGCCGCCGAAGAAGGGCTGGTGTACAGCTTTGTGCATCAAGAAGGCAAGCACACCTTGTTATTCAGTGATGCGTCAGATTCTCTGCCGTCACTCGGCGTGCCGGTGCCGTACAACACGTTAGCCGGCGGCGTGATGGATACGCCTTACATCTCCGCACTCAGCAGCAATACCCAGGCGGAAGTCAGCCACACAGCGCTGCGTGACTACAGTTTTAAAAAGCCGGCTTACTCGTTTGCCCAAAGCGCGACCGGCACCGAGATGGCCTATCAGCAGGACGGTTACCAACACTTTGATGCGCCGGGGCGCTATAAAGATGATGCCAACGGCAAAGCGTACAGCCAGATCCGCCTCGACTATCTGCGCCGTGACGCCCACAGCGCCAGCGGGCGCAGTAATCAGCCGCTGCTGCGCGCCGGGGTTAAGTTTGCTCTGACTGAGCACAGCGATGACAGTCTCAACCGCGAGTGGCTGGTGGTCAGTATTGCGCATCAGGGCAGGCAGCCACAGGCACTGGAAGAGGCGGGCGGCAGTGGTGCCACGACTTATGCCAACCAGTTTAAGCTCATTCCGGGTAATATGAACTGGCGCGCCACGCCGCAAACCAAACCTCAGGTAGACGGCCCGATGATAGCCACTGTGGTCGGCCCGCAGGGTGAAGAGATTTTCTGTGACGAGCATGGCCGGGTCAAACTGCATTTCCCCTGGGATCGCGATTCCAACCGCGACGAGCACAGCTCATGCTGGGTGCGGGTTGCTCAGGACTGGGCCGGCAGCCAATACGGTATGTTGGCTATCCCGCGTATCGGCCATGAAGTGATCGTGTCGTTCTTAAACGGCGACCCGGATCAGCCGATTGTCACCGGACGAACCTACCACGCGACGAATGTGGCGCCGTACCCCTTGCCGGACAATAAAACCAAAACTGTGTTGCGCACCCAGACCCATCAGGGCGAAGGCTACAACGAACTGAGCCTGGAAGACCAGGCTGGTAGTGAGCAGATCTATCTGCACGCGCAGAAAGATCTCGAGCGCCTGATTGAAAACGACCAGACCTACCGCATCAAGCACGATAAACATCAGACCATCACCAATGACAGTTTTACTCAGGTGCACAACAACCAGCACCTCACCATCGGCGGCGAAAGCCGGACCAATATTGCCCTTGATAACAGCGTCGACATTGGCGGCGGACTGCAGCAGAAAGTCGGCGCCAAATCCATCTTTGAAGCCGGCAGCGAAGTTCACCTTAAAGCGGGCAACAAACTGGTACTGGACGCAGGAAGCGAGATCACCATTCAGGGCGGCGGCAGCTTCATCAAAATTGACCCGGCTGGCGTACACGCGGTCGGCTCAGCCATCAACCTCAACTCCGGCGGCAGTGCCAGCTCAGGCTCTGGCTACGGCGGCCTGACGGCTGTATTGCCAGGGGGGATAGAGGCGGTGGCTGCGCCGCAAGCCGCTGAAGCGCAGAGCATCACCGCCAGTCAGCAATCGATGTCGCCGCTGCTGAAAAGCCGGCAGATTGAAGCGCTGAAAGGTAAAGACCCGGTTTGTGAAGTGTGTGAAGAGGCAAAAGAGCAGGCATGAAAGCAAACTTAGTGACCACAGTTCCAGATATGACTATCGATTCACATGAGGTGCTTTACCTTTTGGTCGATGGTGCGCAGATTGAACATCTTGCGGTTAAGCTGTATGGCCTCAAAGGTGAGCTGGATCTGGAGCCGATTTATCTCGATGCTCCGTATCAGGAATTGCTGCCGGTTTCGCCGTATGTCATCAGAGCGACACAATCGGTAACAGATTGGTTTTTAGAGTTAAATGAAGCGATGGCGGGGTATTTCTTTTCCTCATCACTGCCACTCAATCAGGTCGCGGATGGGTTACGAAGTCTGATTCAGGTCGAATCCCCCTATGGCTCTTCAGTATTTGCCAAAATGGCGAACACAGAATGTGGATACATATTGCTCAGTACCGGAGTGGCCAATTTATGGCAGGTGATGAATCAGGCCTGGCTACCCACCCGAAAAGGATGGCAGCACTTGGTAAAGCCTGACGCGCTGCTTGCGGTAGAGCAAGGTACCTACAAGCTTTCTGATGAGCAGTGGCGCTTATTGGGTCAGGTAACCTGGTGTAATACCCTGGAAAGTATCGAAAATCATATGCTGCGCTGGTTTCCGGAAACACTGGCTCAACATGCCTCTCAGCCTGGCTGGCTGGCACGGCAGGCCGAAAATGCCTATCAGCAAGGCTTTAGCTCTGAGCGTGACCTGTTGATGTTTTTTAATGTCATCGGCTTTGTCGGCCTGCAAGCCGTTCAAGAGCCGGTTTATGCAGATATTTATCAGTTGATTCATCAACCTTCGCAACAAACCCCATCACAACGTATTGAAGCAGCAGCAAACCTGGCATACCAGTATTCACAATCGCAGGAGAGACAAGCATGAGTGGCGCAATGAATTCAGCCAAATCCGGCCAGACAAAAGATTCTCAGGATCCGGCCGGTACTTGTCCGCTTAAGCTGTCTATGTTGGGTATTATTCCGGTCCGATATGCGTTTGATGATAATGATGAACATGGTGATCAACTGCATCCGTTCCCCGACGATGGCAAGCGATGGCAAGGACGGTTCAAGTCTGACGAGCGCCACTATACTTTGAGGCAATTGCGTGATGGCTGGATTTACGTGTTTGATCAAACAGCCAATACTTTTCATGAATATCAGGTGCTTGGCTGTAAGTTTATCAAGATTGACTGGTCATCAGATGAAGCGACAAAACCCGCTGCTGGGCGGGGAAGTAAAGGTGAGACAAAAAGCTGCCTGTTTTATCCCTCAACACATACGCTGTTTATTGGTTACGCTCATCAGCGCTGGACATGGCGGGTTTGCGAGCATATGCGCTCTGACTCAGGTAGTCGCAATGCTTTAATGCGCAAGTTAAGCTTAAATCAGTGTGATGAAAATTCAGCGCTTCCTCATGCTCAATTCGCCCGCTATTTAGGTGATTATGTCGCTGATATCGATGTTTCAGATCAGAATGAACTGTTTGAACATACGTGTACTCCGCTATCCGCTTCTGAGCAACAAGACGATACTCCGAGCGAGAGTGAGTTTAATTTGGTCGCAGTTAAACCTGCTGCAGCGAGTAGTGAATATCTTAGCGATCTGCCAGAGCAAACCAGTGCGGTTTTTGTGGCCTTGGATGATCCATTGGCAGACACCTCAGATCTCTTTATTCAATTTGCTAAACAAGTTGGGAGTCGTAGTCAATTGATGGGGGATGAAGATAAACAGCATAAGCTGCAAATGGCGGCGTTAACGCGTTCTCTGGGGCGAGTGACTGTTGAAGAGAAAGACCTGCCTGAATACATAAAGCAAGATCCGATTCGTCTCTTAGAGTTTGAAAAAGCGCTGACCGAGTATGTTGCTACCGCTGAGTTAGCTGAAATAGAATTTACCGATGCCGCCAGTCAGGGGGTAGTGCCTATCTTTGACTCTCCCATACAAAAAGAGGCTGATCAGCAGTTGGCGGAACTGAAGAGAATGTACAATTTCTCGCCTAGCAGCCAACAAATGCGTGACTGGAAGACAAAAAACAATGTGTTCCATGATGAAGTCCGGTGGGATGACCTGGATAATTTTCTTATTGAGCATTACACCCAATTAGAAGGATTGGATGAACAAATACAAGCCCATTATGCCAAATTTATGACTGCGTTTAATCAGCTTGGCACAGATCCTGTTTCTCTGGGAATAGATAATCAGGATGCGTATCAGCAAGCCTATTTAATGGATTTGGTGAGTCAATTTTTAGCAGTGGTAACCCAAGCCAACAGCAGTGAGAAGGGGCTGGCAAGGCTTAAGAAAGAGTTATCTTTCGATTCGCCGAAAAATTTGATGGCACTAGCCTCTGCTGGCTTTTCTGTTGAAGCCAATAAAGCAATTAATGAGCATGTCAAAGATTTTAGTACTTCGTTTCTCTCCCTCTCGACGCCGAGTGATATGGTGGCGCTATCCACTGCGATTGCGAACTGGGATACTTTCACCGGCGATAGCCGTATTCAGGAGAAGGCTTGGTTTAAGTCCTTAATTGATCCGATTCAACTTAGTTTTTCTGCGATGCAAAGCGCCATTGCTAACCAGGCAAAAGACAGCTGGGGAGCGTTGCAGGAACTGCTGTTCCCGTATCAATATGCACGCAAACCGGGTACACAGAGCTTGCTCTCAAACATCAGGCTGATTTTAGTAGAAAACATCGTTAATGAAGATGCGGTTCTTAAGTCTAACCCCAACTATGCAAAAGAATTGGGAAATTTTGGAGTTAAACTGAACAATATACTCAAAGAGATCGATGGGGCGATTAATCTCAAACCGGGAAAAATAAGTCCCAAAAATCATCAGGTTGGTATGGCTAACGCAGCCAGGCGTAAGCTTGAAAATTTGTATAGTAAAGAGTTACCTATGATGGTCACGCTCAAAGAACAAGCGGCGATGAAGACTTTCCAGCAGTCCGTAAATGAAAAGCTTGAAGCTGTGTGGCAAAAAACAAAAGTGAACAGCACATCTGTCAGTAACTCTTTAGGAGGCCTGGGGGGATTGGTGTTTGCCCTTAACTTATGGAACACCATGGCGGTGCTGGAGGCTTTACCTCAAAAACTTGCCGACAATTCGAGTTTAAGTCCGCTAGACAATCCCGCTGTAGGAGAAGCTTTATATGCAACAGGATACACTCTGGCAGCAGCTGGAGCGATAAGTGTAGCTAAATCGTGGGAGATAATCGCTACAAGAAAAAGTCTTCTACGACTATCTTTAAATATGGCTATAAACAACAATCCTGGCTCCGTAGCCGGTAGTGCGCTGAAAACTTTTTCTAAGTCGATGGCTTTAGTTTCAACTGTTGGCATGCTTGCCAGTGCGCTAGAGACTTGGGAGAGCTGGGGAAGATTAAACGATAGTTCCAAGCCTGATATGGAGAGGATTGGTTACGGTATTAAAATGGTAGCGACAGCTGCGCAGGGAGCAGTTTTTTCAGTGCAACTGATAACATTTTTTGCTAGTCGTCTCGGATTATTTTCAATCACTGTTGGAGCCATTTATGCAGGGTGGATGCTAGCTGCTTTATCAATTATTGGTTTCCTGTATCTGCTAGCGGTAATAATGACCAACGTATTTAAACGATCCGATATGGAGCAATGGCTCATAAATTCGACATGGGGGACAGAGACCGAATCTTGGCCACCGACGCAAGAATTAATCAATCTTGAGTTATTGATTCATCGCCCGGTTATTCGTTTGAAGTCTGTACTGAAAGAGCTTCCTGATAATCAACGTTATAATTTTAAAATGCAGTGGCAGCTTGAAATAGAAGTACCGTCATATCTTGAAAATAGAACTATTGGTTTACAAATTACACGCTTGCCTAAACAGTCTCCATCTTCATATCATATAACGGATGAAAAATCGCTTGTATTGATTAATGAGCAGTTAGGAAAATGGGAGTCAGACGATGAAAAGCTTTTATATCGCTTAAATCTAGGAGGAAGTGATCACGATATCGTAAGTGTTTGCCTTGCTCTGCCATTTAATTGGATAAATCAGAAAAATAAAGCGATACAGTTTTGTGCAAAAGGACAAAGTAATGGCGAGTTAGCTTTACATCCTATCGAAGATGAAGACTTCGGAAAAAGAAATTTATTAGTAGGAAATCCAGATGATAAATGAAGAATATATTCAAGAATTACACGATCAACTTTATAAAAGTCTAACTATTTATGAGTGGGATTTTTCAGGTTTCGCTGGTCGCAATGCACCACTTATCCGTTGGATAGTAGCAGTTATTATTGCTGGTATTATACCTGTTAGTTTCTTTATAGCATCCGATGTTTCAGTATTGAGTTTAGGTTTTTGTTTTTTGTGTATTATATTTTGTTTGGTTATGTTTACAATAAGATATTTACTTTGGCCTGATCGACATTATCATTATCATTTGACTCATGTAGGGATCCATTATCAAGAGCAGGTTGTGGTTCCTGAAACTGCTTATACAGTTGTACGAGGTATTGCATGGGTGGGAATTTTGGTATGCCTTGTTGCTTTAGTGATAGTGGGGCCTTTAGCTTTCGTTGGAGTTGGGGGGTTTGCTCTGCTATCTTTTGGTATGATAAACTTTAATCATAAAGTTGATAAATTAGAAATCATATTCACCAAACAATTAACTTTATTTGATCTAACAAGCGATACTGTTGTTGATATAAACACGGAGACTACCTTAGAACCAGAATTTATAGGAAGGGTGTTTTTTAGAACATTTCAAGATAAAAATGATTTTATTGATATTATTAAAAAAAATCACAACAATGTTAATCATATTAAAATAAAGAAATTAAATGATCAATTTAAGCATCCTATATATAATGGTAATCTTTCAGGTGAATAGATGATTTATTGTAATTATTATATTTTAGAGTGTTTAGTTTGATAGATTAGAGTTGGAATTAAAGTGAAATCCTCTGCATTCCCTTTCTCTGCTGTCAACGAACAGATCAGCCGTTCTAGCCTGCTGCCGATATGACCCGTTCTATCAAAAGCAAGACGATGTGACCGACTTATTCACAAGACATACCGCTATATTGGTGTTTGTGGTGGTACATCAACGGCACGATGCTGGGTATCTGGCGCACGAACTACGAAATGAGCAGATTAAAACGCCGCACGGATGATTTTCCTGAGGTGGTGGAGTAAGCCGCTGCCAGAAGAACAATGGCAAAAGCCAAGTGCAGAGCTCAATTACGTCAATGACATGCTGGCTCGCAACGAATATGCCCAAGGCCATACCATTTTTAGTATTGGTGATGCGTGCAGCCGCTATATGCAGGCCTGGCAAGAAAAACAGGCCTGATATTGATGCTATCTACACTCATACTCAAAGCGTTGCCGAGCAGCGCTTTTTGCGTTCTTTTCATCTACACTTATCTCCTCAATTGATACTAAGGAAATCTTATGGTTACAGCGTTGTATGCCGTCATTTTGGCTGGGTTGATGATTTGGTTGGCGGTGCAGGTCATCAAGCAACGTCGGCGCCATCGAGTGAAGTATAGGGACGGTGGTGTGAATGCGTTGACTCTGGCGTGTAGTGCGCAGGGCAATGCGACTGAGTATGTACCGATCACTTTGATTTTGATGGGGCTGGCCGAAACGAATGGTGCCGCCGTATGGTGGATCCATCTGTGCGGGATTGCTTTTATGGTCGGTCGCGTGCTGCATGCTAAAGCAATATTAAATGATCAGCTCAAAGGCCGCGTGATCGGCATGAAGCTGACGTTTGGGGTGATGACGCTGTTGATGGTGCTGAATCTGATTTATCTGCCTTATGCCAAGCTGTGGTAATTACTCACTGACTTGAGAATGCTGGCGCTGCTGGTATTTGGGCAATTGCTGTCTGAGGCCCTGAAAGGTATTAAAGGCGCTGGAGACGGATAGCTTGTTGGCCATCCAGTCTGGCAGGTTGCCGCCCGGATCGGCGAAGGCAATGTAGTCAATATGAGTCAGACCGTTGGTGAGTTTTTCCAGTGTCCAGGTCGCTTTGACCCCTTTAATGCGAATATAGTCCGGCTGTGGCGGGTAGCGGTTTGAAGCATCTTCGATGGTGAGAATAAAAGCGCCGTTCGGTTGTTCAAAGCGGGAATAAGTTACCATATCGCGATTGCGCGCCGGCCAAGGGGCGCTGAAGCGGGTATAAACAATATTCTCATTGGGTGAGAGCTGTTTGAGTACACGGCTGGAAGAGACGTTATCTATCCAGTTCGGGAGATTGGCGCTGTCTTCCAGCAGCGCCAGAAAAGCCGCATAGCTGGTTTGCTCAAACATCTGGGCGCGGATTTCGACCAGACCATCCTGATGATGGCGGGTGTGAATGGTAATACCATCCTCGTTTTTGGCTATTTCCCATCGTTGTGGACTGTCAGCCTGTGCTGTACAGACTGACAGCAGCCATAGCAAACATAACCAGCGGATTCGCATTGTTGCTCCCTTACGCTCTGGGCGGGTTAAACTTGTATTTGTAAAGCTTAGGGGCTACAGCGCTGCTGTGCCGTTTTTATCTGGCTGGTTTCATCAGGCAGCGCCTTACAGCAACTGGAAGGTCGACAGCAGAAATATTCCCAGGGTACAGGTCACTAGTGAAAAGACCGTGGTCATGGCGATAATATTGGCCGCCAGTGCCGCGTTGCCGCCCATCGCGCGCGCCATGACGTAACTGGCGGCGGCGCTTGGGGACGCGCTCATCAGGAAAATCAGGCCCAGTTCCATATCGCGGAAGCCGTAAATCATCGCGGCGACAGTGATCATCAGCGGTGCCAGTACCAGTTTGTAAGCCGTGGAAATCCATGCCGCGACTTTATCATCCCGAAGAGAGCGAATATCGAGCGAGCCGCCGGTGCACAGCAGCGCCAGTGGCAGTGTCATGTTGGCAAAGTAGTGGCCGGCTTTTTCAACCACCTGCGGGATTGGCACGGCGAGAAAGTAGCAAATCATGCCGAGCACAATCGAAATGAT
This sequence comes from Vibrio sp. H11, assembly GCF_004804295.1. Taxonomy (NCBI): domain Bacteria; kingdom Pseudomonadati; phylum Pseudomonadota; class Gammaproteobacteria; order Vibrionales; family Vibrionaceae; genus Vibrio; species Vibrio sp. H11. The sequence continues at coordinate 97,502 of NZ_SSHN01000003.1, forward strand.
GAGCGGGTTTTTGGTCAGGGTTTTGACCATCAGTTTCGCCGCCTGCAGGCCGCTGGTACTGCCTTTTGGCGTCAGGGTGATCACGGCCTGAATGTTGTACAGCATGGTCATTGAGGCCACGTAAATCGCCGCCAGCGCTACGCCGCTGTTACCGTAAGTGTTGGCCATGTAAGCCAGACCGATAATCGCGGTGTTGGCGCGAAAACCACCCTGAATCACCACGCCCTGATCTTTCGGGTTCGGTACGGTGCGTTTGGTGGTCCAGGTGGTGAAAAGGAAGAAGGCAAAATTGGCAATCAGACCAAACAGGATCAGCGGCATACTGGATGAGAAGTCATGCTTAGAGCCGACTATGCTCAAAAACAGCAGGGCAGGCAGGGTAACCTGGAACACCATGCGTGATGCGACGTCGATAAAATTCTCATTGATTAAGTTCATCCGTTTGAAGATGACACCGAGCGCCAGCATTAAACAGATTGGTCCGGTGATAGAAGCAGAAAATTGCAGTTGTTCGAGAATGCCTTGCATATCCTTCCTTAAACGCGGGTGAAGTTTGTTCATTGTTTCATAGTTTCAACAGGGCGAGAAATGCTATTTGCAAAATAGAACGAACGTGCTAAAAATGGAGGGATATTCGATAATAGTGGTCAATATGAGCAAAGGTAGAATCACCCGCGATAATATTCTCGCTACGGCTTTTGAGCTGGCGAGCGCCAATGGTCTGGAGAGCCTGACGATTGGCGAGTTAGCCAAGCAGTGCGGGATGTCCAAAAGTGGCTTGTTTGCGCATTTTAACGCCAAAGAGAATTTGCAGCTGGCGGTGCTTGACTATGCCAATCAGACCTTCGTGGCGCGGGTGATCGCCCCGGCGCGTGAATTGGATGACGGCAATATGCAGGGTAAACTGCGCCATATCCTGGCCAACTGGCTCAACTGGAATCAGTCTTTTCAGGGCAGTTGTATGTTTCTTGATGCGTGGCGTGAGGCGGGACACAGCGAATGTGCCCTGCAGCGAGCACTGAAAGCGACCATTGCCAGCTGGATAGAGTACCTGAGAATCCAGATTGGCAAAGGCGTGATCAGCGGTGAGTTTAAGCGTGATCTCGCGATTGAGCAGGCCAGTTACGAATTGTATGGCTTGTATCTCAGCGCGCATCTGTTTTACTCCCTGTATGGCCAGGAACGCAGTGAGCAGCATTTCTGGCAAGGGGTGGATAGGCTGTTTGCCAGTTGGTTAGGTTAGGCACGGGCCGGAGTCGTCTGGTGGCCTGATTTCATTCTTCGCCTGAGGCGAAAAAATTTAGGATTAAAAAGCACGAGCGTTCTTTTATTGAGCCCTCGTCAAGGACAACATAATGAGTGACAAGATTTACTTTAATACTTCCCGTGGTCTGCATCTGCGCCGCCGGATGATCAACTGGACCACCCGTCTGCACCACACGCTGGCCCCGGCCCATGCCCGTAAAACCGCGCGCAAGCTGCTGCTGACACCGGCACGCATGACGGGCAAAAATGCGCTGCCGCAACGGCTGATCAAATCACAGGTCGATTCTTCGGAGGGCAAACTGACGACTTACCGTCTTGGTCAGGGCCCGGTATGGATTCTGACCCATGGCTGGTCCGGATCATCTAGCCAGTTCTTCCCTTTGATGGAACACATTGCGGCGCAGGGCTTTACAGCTTTGGCTTACGATCACCCGGCGCATGGTGAAAGTGAAGGTATGTTTGGTCATATTCCTGCGTTCGTCCGTGGTCTGGAGAGTATTCTCGACAGTGAAGATAACGTGGCTGGCCTTATCGGACACAGTATGGGTAACGTCACCGCGCTGGAGTGCCGTCATGCCAAGCTGGCCCAGTGTCCACTGCTGCTGATTGCACCAGTGCTGGACTATCTCGATAACCTATTTGGTACTGTGGCCCGTTCTGGCTATTCGATGCGTCTGTTTGAAGAAGTCGTGAATCAGGTACAGGATGAGTATCATTATCCTATTCATTCTATTCAGCCGTTGGAGAAGCTCAGACAGCGCCAGGGAATGACGATTATTGTTCATGATGAAAATGATAAATTTGCCCGTTACGCCGAATCGGAAAAAGCGGCGCGTGAAATAGAACATGTCATGCTGATTACCACGCAGAATCAGGGGCACGGGCGTATCATGAAAGGAAATGAAGTGCTAAATGCATTTGACAATATTGTTAAATTCATTGATTAGATAAATATTTTTAAATGAAACGGGTATTTTTCATTTTTGTTAAATTTTGGATCTTTATTAATTCTATTTATTTCATGATGTTAAATTGGGTGTAAGAGTTTTGATTGGCTTAACAATTTGGCAATAATAATTGCCCCGGAGCTGGCAAACTATGTGAACATAGAACTGCCGTATGGCCTCCACAAGGAAGCATAATAATGAATAGAAATGATAGTGTCCCTTTACCTAACAATACCCGAGAATGGTTTTTTAACCGTAATAGTCTGATCGTGCTGGCGGATGTCGCCCTGTTTGCCATCCTGTTTAATACTCTGCCATTTGAAGCCAATGTCGTGCTGGGTATCAGTATGCTGGCGTTTATTGCCGTACTTTGGCTGACCGAAGCACTGCATGTCACGGTAACCGCGATCCTGGTACCGGTGATGGCGGTGCTGTTTGGCGTATTTGACACCCAGGCTGCACTGAACAACTTTGCCAACTCAATTATTTTCCTGTTTCTGGGCGGGTTTGCATTGGCGGCGGCCATGCATCGTCAGGGGCTGGATAAAGTCATCGCCGATAAAGTGCTGATCATGGCGCGCGGTAAGATGAGCGTAGCGGTATTTATGCTGTTTGGTGTCACCGGCATACTGTCGATGTGGATCAGTAATACCGCGACCGCGGCGATGATGCTGCCGCTGGTACTGGGTGTACTGAGCAAGGTCGATGATGACCGTGGTCACAGCACTTACGTGTTTGTCCTGCTGGGTATTGCCTACAGCGCCAGTATTGGCGGGATCGCGACCGTGGTGGGCAGTCCGCCTAATGCCATCGCAGCCGCGGAAGTGGGGCTTTCGTTTACCGATTGGATGGAATTTGGTCTGCCGACAGCCATTGTCATGCTGCCTATGGCGATTACTCTGCTGTACTTTTTGCTTAAACCGGATTTGAGCGGCCATTTTGAGCTTAACCATGACCCGGTCCAGTGGGACAAAGGTAAAGTGGTGACGCTGGCGATTTTTGCCCTGATTGTCTTTTTGTGGATCTTCAGTAAGCCGGTGAATGCGATGCTGGGTGGCTTCAAGAGCTTTGATACCATCATTGCACTGGGTGCGATTATTCTGGTCAGCTTCGCGCGCGTTGTGCACTGGAAAGACATTGAGAAAACCGCTGACTGGGGGGTATTGCTGCTGTTTGGTGGTGGTATCTGTCTGAGTAATGTACTGAAGCAGACCGGAACCAGTGTTTTCCTGGCCAATGAGCTGAGTTCGATGATTGCTGATCTGGGTCTGTTCGTGATTGTATTGGTGATCGCTGCGTTTGTGGTCTTCCTGACCGAGTTTGCCAGTAACACCGCCAGTGCGGCGCTGCTTATCCCGGTGTTTGCCAGCGTGGCAGAAGCCTTTGGTATCTCGCCTGTACTGCTGTCGGTACTGATCGCGGTTTCCGCGTCGTGCGCCTTTATGCTGCCGGTTGCGACGCCGCCGAATGCGATTGTGTTTGCGACCGGACACATCAAACAAAGTGAGATGATGCGGGTGGGTATGTTCCTGAATATCGCCTGTATCGCGCTACTGACTGCGATTGCGATGTTCTTCTGGCAGTAAAGTCGTCAAGATTCCCCCGCTACAAGAACGGAGCAAGATGCTCCGTTTTTTTAGCGATGAAATAAAGGTCTTACCTGGAAGTGCGCGACAGACCATAAATCACATGGTCAACAATTCGCCCGTTGAGATTCTCCGCACGGGTGATGATGCCTTCCTGACGGAATCCAAGCCGTTTTGCCACTTGTTGACTAGGCTGATTACCGTTTGCGATAGCCAGCTCTGCTTTTTCCAGTTGATAGCGGGTAAATGCCACGTCAATTAGCTTTGCCACACAGCGGGTGATGATGCCCTTGCCCTGTTGGTTCTCGGCCAGCCAATAGCCCAGCCGGGCTTTTTGCAGATCGGGGTTGATCTCTTGCAGGCTGCAGTTGCCGACCAGTTCATCGCGGTAAAAGATGGCGCATGTCATCGATTTACCATCGGCATAATCGTGCAGCATCGTTTGGGCGAACAGGCGGAAGTCCTGCTCTGAATGGCAGTAAGCCGGCCAGGCAAGCCATTGACATAGATAGTCCCGATGCGCAGCAACCAAGTGGGCGTAAAGGGGGGCAAAGGTTTCTTCAATCAGAGCCAGCTGCAGATTTTTATCGACCGTTAACGTAAACATGACGGGATCCATGGTGGGTGAAAAGTGTGCAAACTGTAGCATTAACAAGGAGCTGCTCAAACTTTATTAGAATGCTGTTCCAACAAGTTCTCAGTAGCACACAATTACCGTCACAGAATACATCAAAACCTTAATAAAACTAGGGACGGATAACTCAGTTTGTATTAGTCTTTGCTGACATTATTATATAAAAAAGTAGTCAGTTAGCTTTATGGAAACTTGTGAGGAAAAAGTCAGCATTGATCTGCGCCGGGTCTTGCTGAGTATTGCACAGGCTCTGGATGACGTCGGATTTGATACGCTCCATCACAGTCATCGGGTCGGGTATATGGCTTACCGGTGCGCATTACGAATGGGCTGGGATCAAGAGCTGGCTCAGCTCTCTTTTGCTGCCGGTTTGGTTCATGATTGCGGTTCTACTCAGCATTCCGCATTGATGACTTTTGCGGCCACTCGGCGGCCTGGTAGTTTTGCCCGCCACTGTGAAAAAGGATTTAATCTGCTGAGTGCATGTGGGCCGCTATCCCGTTTTGCTTTGCCGATACTTTACCATCATACGGCCTGGCATGAATTGCAAACGCTGGCAATGGATTCGCACGACAAACAAATTGCCGGGTTGATTTATCTCGCCAACCGGGTTGATCATCTCTATTTTCATCAGCATAAAGACCTATTTGGCAACCTTTCTGCCGCCGGCAAACGCCAAATCATCGAACAATTGCAGGCTCATTCGGGCACTCTGTTTGCGGCTGATATGGTTGAGGTTATGGCCGATCTGGTGGGCAATGATGATTTTTGGTTTTCAATGCATCCCCAGCACATTGAGGCCGTTCTGTTACGACTCGAAGCCGCACCTCTGTTCTCCCGTAATCTGAATCTCAATGAACGGATTGAAATTGCCGAGCTGTTTTCTAAGATCGTCGACGCCAAAAGTCCGTTTACTTTCCAACACTCTTTGAAGGTCGCCTTGTTATCACAATTTCTGGCTAAGAAAATGGGCTATTCTGCCAAAATGCAGAAACTGCTCTACCTGGCGGGATTGCTGCATGACATCGGCAAGCTGAGAACGCCAGATTTCGTGCTGCATAAAGAGGGAACACTGACGGCTGAAGAGTATACCTGCATCAAGCGGCATGCGACCGATACGCGATTTATTCTGCAGAACATTCATACCTCATCACTGGTGTGCGATTGGGCATCGAATCATCATGAAAGACTGGATGGCTCCGGTTATCCGCTCGGAAAAACCGCGCAGGAGCTGGATGGCCCGAGCCGTATTGTTGCGGTGGCTGATGTGTTTCAGGCGCTGACCCAGTCACGGCCTTACCGGCAAGGCATGTCGCTCGAGCAGTCATTAAACATTATTGCTGAGCAGGTTGCGAATCATCAGCTTGATGGTGATGTGTTCGCCTGTCTGCAGCATAACGCCCAGCACTGCTACTGGTTATCGGCTGATGAGAATGAAGTTGGGTTGCAGTCGGCGGTAGGCTGAAAAACACGGTGTCGGGCTTAAAAACAGAGATAATAAACGGGCGCTGAACAGCCCGTTTATTTTTTAAATCACGTAGAGGCTTACTTGTTGACGTAAGCTTTAAAGCGCGCTTTGGTTGCCGCATCGGCTTTGTTGTACCAGAAATGCAGCATTTCTTCGGCTGTCGTATCGTTGGCCGCGCCATTGCTCGATTTACCGGTTTTGATGAAGGCGGTGCCGACAGCGGCTTCACCGCCACTCAGGTTGTACTCAAACGTTTCTTGTTTGTAGTCACGACCAATCTGCATGCCTTCTTTAATCAGGCGGTCTTGTGTGACCTGCAGCGCCTGTCCCTTATCATCACGCAGTGACCACTGCATAGATTTGATGTTTTCTTCTGCTTCGGTCGCGTTGCGGTATGTCGGCATGTCGAAGCTCAGAGATTGGTCTGCTGCATCAAATTTGGCAATGACAACATCGCCTTCCACACCAATTCTTTCACTACCCTGGCTGTAATATGGGTGATAGCGGAACACGATTTGTTGTTCGCCGTCTTTCAGTTCCACTGAGGTCACCGATGAAAAAATGCTGCCTGACGTTTCTGGTTTTTGGCCGTTCACGACCAGCATTTCTATCGTATCAGGGATCGCCAGCGTGACTTTTGCCGCTGCTGTTGCACTGAAAGCGATAGCTATAATGCATGTTAAGGGTTTGATTATATTCATGAGTTTTATCCTTTAAACCGCTTTCGCGTAATCAGCGAAAAGGGTGCCGATTGTAGCGAAGAAAAGCAAGTTTTCGGCGCGACTCCAGGCCAGATTTCATCAAAACTTAACCTAACCTCAGATTTATCGGGCTCGTCAGCGCTCACGTTCTGTTATCGCTGAATCATCAGTTTTCTGTCCGGTTTCTTTATTGTCAATAAAAATAAACTCGTTTTTTCGAGGTGATGTTTTTTGGAATTAGGACGTTATTTTGATGATTTATGATTAATAAATTTATCATTTGGTCATTATTTACTGTGATTCCGACTCCGTTTTTATGATGTTTTTTTCTATTGGAAATAAACACTCCCTATAGTTAATAGAACGTCATTCTGTTAATCGTTTATACAGAGTATGGCGCAGGTTAAGCTTCTATTAACAAAGGAATTTAAAAACAATGATAAATCGTGTCTCATGGGGCGTCATGTGTGTGGCAATATCGATCAGCGGAGCGGCAGTCGCGCTCCCTTCGACACCGAGTATTGACGTTTATGGCTCAAATAATCTGCAGTTTTCCAAAATTGAGCTGGATATGGGGGCGACCGCAGGCTATTCGCAGATGGTACATTATCAGGATGAAGCGCCGATCAGCATCCTTTTCAACCAATGGGGCGCTGAAACCGGCGACCACTATAAAATTTACTTTGATGGTCAGGAAGTCGCGACCGGCCCGATTACCTCGAGTCAGACCACGGCCAGTTTTGGTTACAGTGAGGGGGGTAAGTATCAACTTGAAGTTGCAGCTTGTGATGACAGCGGGTGTAGCGTCAGTGCTCCGACTCAGTTGCTCATTGCCGACACCGATGGTGCTCATTTGGAACCGCTGCCGATGAACATCAATCCCAACAATAAAACTTATGCGGAAAAAGCGGATGGCGTCGTAGCCAGTTATTTCGTCGAGTGGGGGATTTATGGTCGTGACTACAGCGTGGATAACATTCCGGCTCAGAACCTGACCCATATTCTGTACGGATTTATTCCGATTTGCGGTCCGAATGAATCCGTAAAATCGGTCGGCGGCAACAGCTATAACGCTTTGATGACCGCGTGTCAGGGAGTGCCGGACTATGAAGTGGTCATTCATGATCCTTGGGCTGCCTATCAGAAAAGCTTTCCGCAGGCTGGCCATGAGTTCAGTTCACCGATAAAAGGGAATTATGGGATGCTGATGGCGCTCAAACAGCGTTACCCGGATTTGAAAATCATTCCATCGATTGGTGGCTGGACTTTGTCCGACCCTTTTTTTGATTTCACCAGTCAGACCAACCGCGATGTCTTTGTGGCTTCAGTGAAGCGCTTTTTACAAACCTGGAAGTTTTTCGATGGCGTGGATATTGACTGGGAATTCCCCGGCGGGGACGGTGCTTCAGCAACCTTGGGTGATCCGGTAAACGATGGTCCGGCTTACGTTGCGCTGATGCGTGAGTTACGCGCTATGCTAGATGAACTCGAAGCCGACACCGGGCGCTCTTATGAGCTGACGTCGGCTATCGGATCCGGTTATGACAAGATTGAAGACGTGAACTACGCTGAGGCCGCGCAATATATGGATTACATCTTTGCGATGACCTACGATTTCTACGGCGGCTGGAATAATGTTCCTGGTCATCAGGCGGCATTGTACTGCGGAAGCTTTATGCGCCCGGGCCAGTGCCAAGGTGATGGCACCGATGCCAGCGGTGTGGCATACGCAGGGCCGGCTTATACCGCAGACAACGCGATAAAGCTTTTACTCGCACAAGGGGTGCCGGCGGGTAAATTGGTACTCGGTACCGCGATGTATGGGCGTGGCTGGGACGGCGTTATGCCATCGAGTCTGAGCGAACCGTCCGACCCGATGACCGGAAGTGGACAAGGTAAACTGACCGGCACCACTGCTCAGGGTGTATGGGAAGCGGGCGTGATCGATTACAAAGGTATTAAAGCCAATATGTTGGGCAGCGACAATCAGGGGATCAATGGCTTTGAATATGGTTATGATCAACAGGCGGAAGCTGCCTGGGTCTGGAACCGTGAGACCGGACAACTGATTTCATTTGATGATGCACGCTCAGTAAAAGCCAAAGCGGATTATGCCCGTAGTTTAGGGCTGGCGGGTCTGTTCTCGTGGGAAATTGACGGTGACAACGGCGATATTCTCAACGCGATGCATGAGGGACTATCCGGCTCCGGGCTGCCAGTGACCAATCGTGTGCCGTCTGCTGACGCCGGTCAGGATCAGGTGGTGACCGGTCCGGCCGTGGTGGTGCTGGATGGGTCCGCTTCAACGGACAGTGATGGTACTATTACACACTACACTTGGCAGCAGACCTCCGGTCCTGTGGTGGCGCTGAGTGATGCCTCCGGTGCTGGGCTAAGTTTTACTGTCGATGAGGTGCAACAGGAGCAGACACTGGTTTTTCAGCTGACAGTGACAGATAACGATGGCGCAACCGCGTCAGACAGTATCACCGTGAGTGTGCAGCCTGCCGCTACAGAAACTGAAAACGATGCACCGGTGGTAACGCTGACTGCCCCGGCTGAGGCTGAGGCCGGAGACCGTGTTGTGGTCGATGCTTCAGCATCCAGTGATGCCGATGGTGATGCCCTGACTTTCAACTGGCAGATTCCGGAAGGGATTGAGGCGAGTGTCAACGGTGGCCGTGTTTCGTTTATCGCTCCTGCGTACAACCAAAACACCACGCTAACCTTCACAGTGATGGTCAGCGATGGTCAGAGCACTAGCGAAGCAACCATTCGGATCATTGTACATGAATCGGCACCCGTCAGCGGAGAGTGCGATAACCTGTGGCAAGCCGGTGCGGTGTATGTTGGCGGTGACCAGGTGAACTGGGCAGGCAGTGTGTGGCAGGCCAAGTGGTGGACCCAGGGTAATGATCCTACGTTGTCCGGCCAGTGGGATGTGTGGCAGCGGATTGGTAGTTCGGACTGTACCGTCAACTGACCACTGAATATTGATTGATACAAAGCTCTGCCTCGGCAGAGCTTTTTGATTTCTGCGTCGCGAAAGACTAGGGTTGCGTATCTGCCAGATTCGATATAGTGTTATATCTATGTATAACACTATATCGGTGTATGATAGTGACTGAGTGGCACGATAGCCAGCCGATTTTTCGCCAACTGGCGGATAAACTCATCGCGCAGATTGCGCAGGGTCTGTGGCCGGAAGGTGAGGCTTTACCTTCGGTGCGTACAATTGCATCGGATTTGAAAATTAATCATTTAACTGTGATGAAAGGTTATCAGTTGCTGGTGGATGAAGGACTGGTCGAAAAACGTCGCGGGCAGGGTATGTTTGTTGCCGAAGGCGCCGTATCGGCACTGCGCTGTCAGCAACGTGCGCAGTTTCTGCAGCAGCAAATTCCGCACATCGCCGCAACGCTGGCCCAAATCGATATGTCGCTGGATGAATTCGTTGAGCAGCTTAAACAACACGTCAAGGGTGAATCATGAATCCATATGTTGAAGTGAAACATGTGTCTAAACAGTATGCCGGTGCTGACACGGCTGCGGCCCTGCAGGAGGTGAATTTTACTCTTAACCCCGGACAGGTGCTGGGCTTGCTGGGGCATAACGGTGCTGGTAAATCGACACTGATTAAAGCTCTGCTTGGGGCTCATCGTTTTCAGGGAGAGATCGCCATTCTCGGCCTGGACCCGATTCAACAGCGTGACAAAGTGATGGAGAACCTGGCGTATATTTCAGATGTCAACGTGCTGCCACAGTGGATGACGGTGCAGCAATTGCTGCGTTATACCGCCGGGGTGCATCCGAAATTTAATCTGGAAAAAGCCAACGCGGTGTTGAGTAAAACCAATATTCAGGCACGCAGCAAGATTCAGTCACTGTCGAAAGGGATGCAGGTTCAGCTTCATCTTGCCCTGGTCATCGCGACGGATACTAAGGTGCTGATTCTGGATGAGCCTACATTGGGGCTGGATCTGATTTATCGTGATACGTTTTACCGTCACCTGCTGGAGTGGTTTCATGACGGGCAGCGTTGCCTGATCATTGCCAGTCACGAAGTGGCCGAGATCGAACACCTGCTGACGGATGTATTGATTCTCAAACAGGGCAAGGTTGTATTGCAACAGAGCATGGCCGATGTGGAGCAGGGGTATTTTGTGCTGGAGGCGCCATCGACGCTGGCGGATCAGATTGCTCCTTATCAGCCTTTGGCCTCTGAGCCAGGTTTAGGTACTACGCGTTGGCTGCTGGCTGCGCAATGTTTGCCTCAGGTGGAAACGCTGGGGCGTATTTACACTGTAAAACTGGCCGACCTGTTTCTGGCGCTGCAAAAGGAGAACAACTGATGCATCCTGCGTTTTATATGCTAGAAAAAGAGTGGCTGGAGCACAAATCTGTCACCCGAATCCCGCTGTTTGTCTTGATTTGCGTGTTGGTTTTGTTCGCCGGACTGCTCAGTAATGGGGGATTATCGGCTAATTTCAGTTTTCAAATCAGCAGCAGTGGCTTTGAAGATTTTGATCTGCAGTTTGTTGATGAGTTCAGCTCGTTGCTGATGGCTGGCGTGGGTTTATTGTCGGTAATGCTCAGTACGCTCTATTTCCCGAAAACACTGCGTAAAGAGCGTCAGGAAGGCAGTTTTATGTTCTGGCGCAGTATGCCGGTCAGTAACTTACGTATTCACTTGGTTAAACTCGGCTTTGGACTTTTGGTGATCCCGCTGATTTGCTCGCTGTTAGTGGTGACGGTTGATAGCCTGTTGTGGGTGGTGAATGTGATGACAGACGATGCGATCACGCTATTTTACAATCAGCGTGATGTGCTGTTCATCCCTGTTCATTGGCTGCTGTTTCTGTTGCGGATGGTGTTAGTGGCGCTGGCACTGTTGCCACTGGCCTGTTTTACGCTGCTGCTTTCTCAGCTGGTCAGTGCGCCGATTATGGTGATGTTTGTCGGCGTGTATGCGCTGCAATGGGTGACGTTTGGCCTGACGGGCAGTGACTGGTTTGAACGTTTCTTTGACCAAATTTTCGCTTTGCCGCTGCATTTGCTGACCGACAGCGATATGGCAGAATTAATGACACAAATCAGTATGCTCAATTTGCTGATTTATTTTGCGGTCGGAGCGCTGAGCTTTATCGCCAGCCTACGGCTTTATCAAACCGATGAGACCAGTTGGCGGGCACTATTGAAGCGCTAAGCGCAGGTTTAATTTTTCAAAGGGAGCTTTTGCTCCCTTTTTTCTAATCTCACTTTCGGGGGGAGATATTTTAGCGTAGTAATATCGGCTGATTTTTTACAGAATGAAATGCAGATTAGATTTTAGGTCTGGCAACGTAAAGTAATTGCCCGATTCGTAAGCCAGATCTAATTGGCATCAATTCCAAAAAACTATAATTTTATTTGTTATTAGAGCGACTTTGTTGATCAGGTTAAACAGGATGCAAACGGGATAGTCTATGTTCAAAAATCTTTCTTTAAAAAATAAACTGGCCATTTCGGCCAGTGCTGCGATTGTCATCGGCAGTGTTCTGGTGGAAACGTTATCGTTTAACGCTTCACTTCAGCGACTCGATGTTGAAATGGAGCAGCGTTTACAAAGCACCACGGCGTCTTACAACCAGTATGTGACCGACTGGCTGGAATCCAAGCAGTTGGCTTTGACGTCGTTGTCTGAGGAGATGCAATCGGATGCGATAGTGACACACTTGAAGCAGCTCAGGCATGCTGCCGGGTTTGACAATGTCTTTCTCGCCTATCCTGATGGTTCGCAGCAAAATGCCAATGGTGTGACCTTACCGCCAGATAATAACGACCCGCGTAAATGGGGTTGGTATATCAATGCGAAGGCCAATCCGCAGCAGGTGTATATGGACAATCCTACGGTAGCGGCTGCAACCGGAGCCAATGTGGTTTCTTTAGGGAAAGCCATGCAGCTGCATGGCCAGTCGCTGGTGTTGGGAGCTGATGTGGAGATTACTGATATTCTCAACAGCATGCAGCAGGTTATTTTACCGGGCTCAGGCTATATGTTTATTGCCAATCAGCAGGGTAATATTTTTACTCATTCTGATCCTAGCCTGCTCAATCGCAGTGTTGCTGAGCTTGGTCTCTCTTTTGCCGATATTCAGCGTGCGCAGAACTCAGGGGAAGATATTCAGGTTGAGATCAACGGCGAAACCTATGTTCTGTATGCCAAGGCGATTGCCGGCAGTCAGCTCAGTACGGTGATTGTGATTAATTACCACTCACTGGTTTCCCCTCTGTTTGATGCATTGTGGGGCCAGCTACTGGCGACACTTATCGTGGTGGTGGTTTGTATTGTACTGTTTAACCTGCTGTGTAATGTCTTGTTCCGGCCACTTAAGAATGTCGCCCAGGCACTGGAGCAAATTGCCAACGGTAGCGGTGACCTGACCCAGCGGATTGAGGTCGAAAATAACGATGAGGTTGGCAGGCTGGCTTATAGTTTTAATACCTTTGTGGCCAGTTTACAGCAGTTGATCGGTCATATTCGCCATCAGTCACAGCAGTTAAGTGGCCAGGCTGAACACAGCGCTCAGCGCGCCAATCAGTCCGCTGCGGAGCTTGGCACCCAGCAGCAGGAAATTACTATGGTGGCCACTGCAGTGACGGAGATGTCGTCGGCTACTCAGGAGATCGCCTCTCACGCAGAGCAGACTGCGCACGCGGCGCAGAATTCCTCTACCAGTACCAGTAATGGCCGCACTCTGGTGCAAAATACCCGCGCGTCGATCAGTAATCTGGCACAGGAAGTGGGTCAGGCTGGAGAGGTGATTGTCGCTCTCAATCAGCATGCTCAGGATATTTCTGCTGTGCTGGCGACGATTCAGGGTATCGCCGAGCAAACTAATCTGCTGGCACTCAACGCTGCCATCGAGGCAGCTCGTGCCGGAGAGCAGGGGCGAGGATTTGCTGTGGTCGCTGATGAAGTACGGGTGTTGTCGCAACGCACCCATACTTCGACCGAAGAGATTAAGTCGACAATAGATACGCTTCAGGCGACGACCGGACGTGCGGTGACCATGATGCAAAGCAGTTCTGACCTGGCGGTCAGTTCAGTCGAGGATGCCGATAAAGCTGCGCATGCGCTGGAAGAGATCAACGCCGCGGTCGCGTTAATCAGCGATATGGCAACGCAAATTGCCACCGCTGCAGAAGAGCAGACTCATGTCACCAGCGAAATTACTCAGAATATTACCGCGATTAAGGATGTGACTGAGCAGTTAGCTGAAGGCGCCAGCGATAGCTTGAATCAGTCAAATGATCTGCGTCATCAGGCGGCAGAACTGAGCGCGAAAGTGGCGACGTTTAAGTTGGCCTGATTAGCAGTTCCTTCTGTGCAACGGATACCGCCTGGCGTGACCCGTTCAAAAAGCGATGCATTAGCGTCGCTTTTTTTATCGCTGCAAAACGCGGATGTGCTGTCACTTTACACCGATATTGCATGCTTGTTGTTCGTTTGAATCTGGCGCAGACTCGGCAAAAAACAATCCAATTTTATGGCTATTCCCACCAGGTGAGAATGCAATGCTTTAATTAAAATTAAATTCTCGCTATATAGGAATTCAGGTTTGAGCTTATCAAGGATAAAGGCTAAAACATCGTTATGAAAGAAACAAAGCTCACTGCGAATCAGGTTAACGAAAAATCACTGCAGCTGCTGATGCAGGTTGCGGTAAATGATGAACCGGTATCAGCCAAAGTATTAAGCGAGCAACTCCAGGTTCCTTTGAGCAGCCTCTATCGGCATCTCAAATTGCTTAAAGAGTGGAATCTCATTGAGGAAAGCCCGCATGACAAGACACTGATTATTGGTCCTGCCGCGTTATTACTGATGCGCAGTTACGAAACCAGTCAGCATAATTTAGATGCGGTTGATGCGGTTTTAAGCCGGCTGCAGAAGCAGACGGGAGAAATGGCAGCCTACATGGTTCCGGTCGGTTACCGGGCTTTGTGTGTCAGCCAGAAAGAAAGTATGCAGGCGCTTCGATGCAGCTTCGTCCAGGGTCAAAGTCAACCCCTGCTTCGTGGCGCCTCATCCAAAGTAATGTTGGCGTATATGCCGGCGCAGCGTTGTGAAAAGATCCTGCGCTATTTCGGCGAAGAGCACCAGATGGAAAAGTGGCAAGCCGAACTGGAAAAAATACGCCGCCATGGTTATGCCGTGAGTGAGTCTGAAATTGATACCGGGGTATCAGGTATCAGCGCTCCGGTGATGAAAGGGAGTAAATTGATTGGTGCGATCTCTGTGATGGCTCCGGTACACCGGGTTGAGACTCACAAGCAACGGATCATTTTACATGTGTTGCAGGCCGCGAGAGCGTTGCCACCGGAAAGGTAATTCATCATGTTAAGCTTATTCAAACGTTACCGATTGAGCCGCAGTGCGGTTCCACACATTTCGGCGTTTACCTTTATGACCGTATGTGAACGCGTGAAACCCATGTCTCGCGTTGAGTTTGAATTTGCCCAGCATAGCCTTGAGTTATCATCAGAGTGGCTTTATCAGCAGCAGAGCACCCCTAACTATGCCGATGCAGGTCACATAGTGATTGAAGACAAAGCGGATTTCCGCTTTGAGGATCTGATAAGCCGCAATCTGGCACTGAGTTCGGTGCCTGTAGTACTGGCCAACTGCCATGAAGTGCTGCTGAAAGCCTTACCTGTGATTGTGCTGGATAATGATGAAGTTGGTATTATTCATATTGGTCACGAGCTTGCCTTAAAACAGAGCCTGGAACCTCAGGTTGGATCAGTGTTTCACTTTGCTCTGTCGCGTTTTGCCAATGTACGTCTGTTTTACATGGGGATAGACCCCGAGCGTGTATCTGGTCCGATGCTGGAATATGCCGAAGATCTGGGTTGTAACTGGGTGACGCATCAGGAGTCTCAGTTCCGTCATCGCAGTCAGCTCAAAACCCAGCTCAACCATTATATGCAGCACTGTGACCAACTGGTGCTCAATATTGATTTGGCTTCTCTGGTGCCGGGACGCAGTCTGGATGACCATGCGGTGTTGGACCTGCAAATGGTATTACGGGTGGTTCGACACGCAGTATTATCCGGTAAGGTGCGTATGATCCAACTGGTCGGGGCCAAAGATAAGCTTATCTACTCCAAACAGACCAAAGCAATTGTCGATGAGTTGTGTGCTCTGTCGGCGGAAGTTACTGTCAGCGAATAACACCACCTATCCAACGCCACCCCAGGGTGGCGTTTTTACTTCATCTCTTTTTGCTTTAAGAGAAAGTCCCTGTTTATTAAGAAAAATATCTATAAGGTCGCATGGCCCGTCTCGCTATCGCTGCGAATTTTTTCACCCTGGCTTGTCATTATTTAGCAATATATCTTTCACTTAAGCGTCATTTATTCCCGCTAAGCTCCTGCCATCATCAAATTGCATTGATGCAACATAAGACTAATTTGCGCAAACAAACATAACGACTGCGCAACTATAAATCACGAAAGTAAGGAGCAACCCTATGTGGAACCGTGATGAGCAAGATTCACAGTTTAGCGCAATGATTGACGCGCGTTTATCACGCCGTCGTTTTCTGACTGGTACTGCCGCCGCTGGTGCGGGCGCTTTTTTGTCTCTGAACCCGGTTGCTAAAGCGATGGCTGCCCAGCCTCAGTCTTCATTACTCAACTTCGAGCCGGTACCCGCATCCACGTCTGATACCCTGGTGGTACCAAAAGGCTATAAAGCGACACCACTGATGTCGTGGGGTGATCCTATCTTCGCTAATGCACCAGAATTTGATCCAAGCGGTAAACAGGACTCCCGTGCCCAGGCGCAGCAGTTTGGTGATAACACCGATGGTATGAGCCTGTTCCCAATCAGCGACGACCGCGCGGTACTGGCCATCAATAACGAATACACCAACTACGAGTACCTGTTCGCTCATCAGGGTAAGGCGATGAGCGCCGATGATGTTCGCAAAGCCCAGGCAGCAGTGGGTATCACCATCGTGGAGATCGTACGTAGCAACGGTCAATGGAGCATTGACCGCTCAGGCAAGCGTAACCGCCGTATCACCGCCAATACGCCGATGCAGCTAACGGGGCCGGCTGCCGGACATGACATGCTGAAAACCCAAGCGGATCCTAAAGGTGTCCTGGCTTTAGGAACGTTTAACAACTGTTCAAATGGTCAGACGCCTTGGGGCACTTACCTGACCTGTGAAGAGAACTTTGATGATTTCTTTGGCGCCAGTCAGGAAGCATCCGTCACGGCGGATCAGAAGCGCTACGGCATTGAAGCCAAACCAAACGACTATCAGTGGTATGTCCACGATGAACGTTTTGATATTACCAAGAACCCGAATGAAGCTAACCGCTTTGGCTGGATTGTAGAAATCGACCCGCATAACCCGGATTCCACGCCAATGAAGCGTACGGCGTTGGGCCGGTTCAAGCATGAAAACGCCGCGTTCACCCTCAACAGCGATGGTCATGCTGTCGTTTATTTGGGCGATGATGAACGTGGTGAGCACCTGTACCGCTTTGTGTCTAAAAATCGTTATCAGGAAGGTAATGATGCGGCTAACCGCGCTCTGCTGGAAGAAGGCACGCTGTATGTCGCCAAATTTGAGATGGATGACAAGGAGCTCAAAGGCCAGGGCCACTGGATTGAGCTGACCTTTGGCAAAAATGGCCTGACGGCAGAAAATGGTTTTAACAACCAGGCTGAAGTGTTGATTTTTGCCCGCCGCGCCGCGACTCAGGTGGGTGCGACGACCATGGACCGTCCTGAGTGGGTGGCGATTCACCCGGACAACAAGCATGTATTCTGTACCCTGACCAACAACAAAAACCGTGGTGTGAAAGATGGCCAGCCAGTTGGCGGACCGAACCCGCGTGCTGAGAACCATTACGGTCAGATCCTACGCTGGATGCCGGTCAATGGCGACCATACGGCCGATATGTTTGCCTGGGATCTGTATCTGATTGCCGGTAACCCGACGGTTCATCATAGCGATTTGTATGCAGGTAGTGCCAATATCAGCGCTGAAAACATGTTTAACAGCCCGGATGGTATTGGTTTCGATCAATCAGGTCGCTTGTGGATTCAAACCGATGGTAACTACTCCAACAAGGGTGACTTTGCGGGGCAGGGTAACAACCAGATGTTATGCGGTGACCCGATCACGGGTGAAGTACAGCGTTTTCTGACCGGTCCGATTGCGTGCGAAATTACCGGCCTGACGTTCTCTCCGGATTACAAAACCATGTTTATTGGTGTGCAGCACCCGGGCGAAGACAATGCTCCGTCGCATTTCCCGGCTGGTGGGAATAGCAAACCCCGTTCTACGGTGATGATGATTACCCGCGAAGATGGCGGCGTGATTGGTGCATAACGGTGTGCCGGCGTAATCCGCTATCAAGCGTAACCTGAAGATGACAAAACAGAAATCCCGGCTCTGGCCGGGATTTCTGTTTACGCTCTGTTGATTTTCAGACTACTTTTATTGCGCAGATCAAGCAACAAAAGTGGACAAGATACCAATCACACCGCCAAAAATACCCCCCCAAACGACCAGCCAGCCCAGATGCTCTTTGATCATAGTCTGTACCATTTCTTTGACCAACTGCGGGGTTAACTCGCTCAGGCGCTGATCAATGATGTTCTCGATGTTGGTTTTAATTTCATTCAGCATCGCCGGTGATTCAAGATGCTCTTTGAGCGCGTTTTTCACCGTATCACTCTGGCTGATATCAACCACGGCATCCTGCATTTTTTCGACAAACGGCTGTTTGAGCGGTTGCAGCGCTTCACGGCCGCCAAACATCGCCAGCATGGCGCCAAAGGAAGAGTTTTCAATCACTTCAACCAGAGAATCAAAGGTCGGGTTAAAGTCGATCTTAGCGATGACAGGTTCAAGATCGAGCGCTTTGTCGCCCGCCATTTCCTGATTGAGGAAACGGTCGATGTTGGCGTCACTGAAAAACTGCGTCATCATCAGCTGTTTAATCGCTGCTTTAAAGGCTTCGAAGCGGGCCGGAATCACCCCTGAGCCGTACAATCCGGGCACTTTTTCAAACAGCATATGAATGGCGAGCCAGTTAGTGATGGCACCGGAGAAGGCAAACAGACCGGCATACAGGGCCAGTCGATTGTCGAGAGCGTAGCCGCTCACCAGCAAGACCAGCGCGACAAAATTGGTAATAAAGCTTTTATTCATAACAACGCATTCAGAGTGAAAAGAAAGAGAACTGAATTTTAAGAGAAAATGTCTGGCGGGAAAAGGGTCAGCGCATACACGCTGACCCGGGTTCTGGGTGAATTGCTGGCTGGCAGCGGTTAAGCGACTTCGCCTTCGGTCTCATCGCAGCCGATAAAGCCACCGGTCTGATGCGCCCATAATTGGGCGTAGATTCCATTTTGTTCAATCAACTGCTGGTGGGATCCCTGCTCAACGATGCGGCCCTGATCCAGGACAATCAAGCGATCCATGGCCGCGATGGTGGACAGGCGGTGGGCGATAGCAATCACGGTTTTGCCCTTCATCAGCTGATTGAGGCTTTCCTGTATCGCCGCTTCGACTTCAGAGTCAAGCGCTGAAGTGGCTTCATCCATGACCAGCAGCGGTGCATCTTTGAGCAACACCCGCGAAATGGCAATACGCTGACGTTGCCCGCCTGACAGTTTAACGCCACGCTCGCCGACTTGCGCATCATACCCAACATTACCGTAGGGGTCGGTCAGGGTCTCAATAAATTCGTGCGCATGTGCTTGTTTGGTGGCGCGCAGCAGGTCTGCCTCGCTGGCATCCGGATGGCTGTAGAGAATGTTGTCACGGATTGAGCGGTGCAGCAGAGAGGTATCCTGCGTCACCATACCTATCTGACGGCGCAGCGAATCCTGAGTAACGCCTGCAATGTTCTGACCATCAATGCGTATTTCACCACTTTCCACATCGTGGAAACGCAGCAGCAGATTAACCAGGGTCGACTTTCCAGCTCCGGAGCGGCCAACCAGGCCGACTTTTTCCCCGGGTTTGATGTGCAGGTTAAGGTGGTTGATAACCCCTTTGTTTTCGCCGTAATGGAAGCTGACGTCGTTAAACTCGATGCCGCCCTTTGGTACATTCAATTCGCGTGCGCCGGGCTTGTCTTCGATACTGATTGGCTGGGACAGTGTTTTCATGCCATCGACCACGGTACCCATATTTTCAAACAGACCGCCCACTTCCCACATGATCCACTTCGACATACCGTTGATACGCAGTGCCAGACTGATGGCAATGGCAATCGCACCTACGCTGATGGCGCTGTGCATCCACAGATAAATCGAAATCGCAGCGATGGAAAATACCAGCATATAGTTGGCGATTTCCACCCAGATATTAAAGCCGGTCACCAGACGCATCTGGCGGTATACCGTATCGAGAAAACCCTCCATGCCTTCTTCGGCATACTGGGTTTCTCGCCGGCTGTGTGAAAACAGTTTTACGGTCGCAATATTGGTGTAGCTATCGACAATGCGTCCTGTCATGGTTGAGCGGGCGTCTGCCTGTTCAGCTGAGATTTTTTTCAATTTAGGCACAAAACGAACCTGAATGGCAATGTAGGCCACCAGCCACAATAGCATCGGCATCATCAGGCGCCAGTCTGCCTGAGCCAGCATGACCAGCATGGCGGTAAAGTAGACCGCGACATAGACAAACACATCCAGCGTTTTCATCACAGTTTCGCGCACTGCCAGCGCGGTTTGCATCACTTTGGTGGCGATGCGTCCGGCAAATTCATCCTGATAGAACGACAGGCTCTGTTTGAGCAGATAGCGGTGTGCCAGCCAGCGGATCGACATCGGATAGTTGCCGAGCATGGTCTGGTGAATCAGCATGGAATAAACCGAGACCAGTATCGGCATGCCAACCAACAGCAGGAGTGACAGTCCAATCAGGGTATTGCGATTATCCTGGAAAAAGGTTTCCGGATTGCTCGATGAAAGCCAGTCGACCAATTGACCCATAAAACCAAACAGCGACACTTCGATGATCGCTATGGTGGTGCTCATCAGCGCCATGACCAAGAGTGGCTTTTCGTAGCCTCGGGTGTAGTGGCGGCAGAATGCCCACAACGTATCCGGTGGACGTTGGGGCTCTTTTTTCGGGAAAGCCTGAGTAAAGCTTTCAAACAATTTATACATGAAACATCCTTCTGATTGTCCCGCAACGCGCTTCTGCTTGCCGGACAAGAATGGGCTCACAGTGACGGGGCAAGGGTTTGACGACCCGATGGCTTCGGCTGCCAGTATTATGCAACTGATTGTTTTTTGAGTCGTTACCAGTATAACCTGAATCCGTAGTTACGGGCAGAATTTAAGCGCATAGGCCGGGCTGATAACGGGCGATTTTGTCGCAGAGAATGACAACGCCCGGCTGGCGGGCGTTGTGCAAGGGGGGCAGATAATGGGCCGGCCTCAGGCTTTTTTAGCACCAGAGGCTGGTTTTTTCTTAGCGTGCGTCTTGGGCTGATAATGTAAAATAGCCATTGATATCGGCAACTGCAGTACTTCACCTTCGGCATGCCCCGGCTGAACCTGACGCATGTTGGTATCGCAGATGATTTTCCAGTCCTGCTTACGATCATTGGGCAGGACAAATCGGGCCGGAGCGTTGGTCTGGTTAATCAAATACAGCAGTTCTTGGCCTTCTTCACCAATGCCGATGTGCAGTGCCACGCAGCTCAGCCGGTTCCAGTCGTCATGTTCCATCAATTGACCGTCGACACGACGCCAGAATATACGGTTAAAATTGCGCTCCTCACCACTGAAAGCGCGAATGAAAGGCACCATGTAAGTCTGACGGGCTGCGACCATCTCAGCCAGCCAGTTCTTGAAATAAGACTTACGCTCTGATGGTGTCCAGTCGAGCCAACTGATCTCGTTATCCTGACAATAGGCGTTGTTATTGCCCTTCTGGCTGTGGGACAGTACATCTGCGGTTAGAATATGTGGGATACCGAACGCAAACAGCAGGCTGGCCATAAAGTTGCGCTTTTGCCGCTCGCGGATAGTGCGGATAACCATGTTGTCGGTTTCACCTTCGACCCCATAATTATCTGAGCGGTTATCACCGTGACCGTCCCGGTTTTGCTCGCCGTTGGCTTCATTATGCTTGAGCTTGTATGACACCAAATCCTGCAGGGTAAAACCGTCATGATAAGTAATGTAGTTAACGGTCAGTTTATACGGCCAGTTGGCGGCACTGTATAAATCGCGCGATCCCATTAATCGGGTGGCGAACTCTTTCAGGTAGCCCTGATCACCACGCCAGAAACTGCGAGTAATATCGCGTAGTTTGTCGTTTGTCTCGTTCCAGCCAAATGGAAAGTTACCGACCTGATAGCCGTTGGGGCCGATATCCCAGGGTTCAGCGATGAGCTTGACCTGACGCAGTACCGGATCTTGAGCCACCGCTTTAAAGAAAGCGGCGTCACGACTGAAATCATCGCCGATACGGCCAAGAGTCGCCGCCAGATCAAAGCGAAAGCCGTCAACATGAAATTCACTAACCCAGTAGCGCAGCGTATCCATCACCAGGTTGAGTGATGCCTGATAAGAGAGATCTAAGGTATTACCGCAGCCGGTAAAATTAGCGTAATGCTTGCCATGTTTGAGGTAGTAGCTGGGATCAAGCGCTTTAAGGTTAAACACCGGGCCATCTTGACCACCTTCTGCAGTGTGGTTATAGACCACATCCAGAATGACCTCGATACCTTGCCTATGCAGCTCCCGGATGGTGGTTTTAAGTTCGGTGACGGCATCCTGACTGGCATAGCGCGGATCCGGCGCCATAAACAGATACGGGTTATAACCCCAGTAGTTAACCGTCTCCATCTCAAGTAAATGTGGCTCATGCATACATGCGGCAATCGGTAGCAGTTGCAGGGTATTGATCTGCTGCTGACGATAAAACTCCAGCATAGGTTCGCTGACAAGGCCAAGATAAGTGCCGCGCAGCGCACTATTGACTTGCGGGTGAAGTTTGGTCGCGCCTTTGACATGGGTTTCGAACAGGACCATTTCGTCGCGCGGACGATTGGGTTTCGCGACATCCTGCCAGTCAAAGTGACTATCCGTGACCACGCATTTGGCCAGAGAAAAACTATCGCGCAGTTGAAACGGAACTTTGTAAGTCAGGTTTTTGTCCAATGCTTTCGCATAGGGGTCGGAAATATAGAAAAGTTCTTCATCACTCTGGATTAAAAAGCCGTACCGTTGACCAGCCTGAATACCTTCGAGGTAAATGTGCTGAATCCCGGCGTATTGGTCTGCAAAGGGATGAGTTTGGTAACTGCCGTCAGAGTTGAACAACGCCAGTAACAGGTTTTTGTTAGCCGGTGCATACACAGCAAAATTGCATCCATCTGGATCAAGTGTTGCACCTAAAGGGTAAGGGCGAGAACGAGTCGTTTTCATCATATCCAGTCGTTGTTGTTATTGGCGTAATATTAACCATCATTTTTTAAGTAAAAGGCTTTGGCCGTTCAAGGTCAAGAGCCTGGTCACATATTTTATAATGTAATTTTATTTCAGAAGTGCATGGCTAATACGTTGAAATTGTGATCAAATATGCATTTTGTATTCCAGGATCCTGGAAGTTAATGATCTCCTCCGCCCCGAAATTCGTGATCAGCCCTAAAGAAAGACCATACCTGTAATTTTCTACGCCTTTCTACTCCCCCTTAATAATCTCAAGGGGTGGAGGAAGTGTGCCTGTCGGCCGTCAAGTAATCTGAGTTGCAGTTGAAACAAACGGGGTTTACCCCATCACCCTCTGACGTTAAACCCATCTTTTCTGCCTTTTAGAGACGTTTAACCCGCCAGAGAGTGACGAAAATTCCGATAAAAACGACCCTAAATGGAGTTAATGATGAAAAAAGTAAGTGTAATCGCTGCCGCAGTGGCTGCTTCTCTGGCAGCAGGTTCCGCATTCGCAGTGGATTTTCATGGCTACATGCGTGCTGGTGTCGGTGTCAGCGCCGACGGTGGTCAACAAGTAACTTATGAGAAGAATAAAGTTGGTCGTCTGGGCAACGAAGGTGATATCTACGGCGAAGTTCAGCTGGGTCAGGAAGTCTACAACAACAACGGCAAAACGTTTTATGTTGACTCTATGGTTGCGATGACCTCTAACGGCTCGAATGACTGGGAAGGTACTGGTACTAACTGTGGTTTGAATGACGCAGGTGATGGTGTGGATTGTGTTGATGATGCTGAATTTGCGCTGCGTCAGTTCAACGTTCAGGCGAAAGGGGTGCTGGGCTTTGCACCGGAAGCCACACTGTGGGCCGGTAAACGCTTCTACCAACGTCACGACATCCACATCAGTGACTTCTACTACTGGAACATTTCCGGTGCCGGTGCAGGTATTGAAGGTATCGAAACCGGTCCGGGTAAATTATCTCTGGCTTGGGTGCGTAGTGATCGCAACGACAATTTTAGTTTAGGTTCAAATAACCCAGGTGATACTCCGGATAGCGGCAACAGTGGCGGCGCTGTGAACGTGAATACGCTGGACGCGCGTTATGCAGGTATCCCTTTGTGGGACAACGGCTCACTGGAAGTCGGTGTGGATTACGCGATCGTAAATGAAACGGACAGCGCTTCTCAGGCTGCAAAAGATGCGAAAAACGGCGTGATGCTGACTGCTGAGCTGACTCAGGGGCTGGCGAACGGTTTCAATAAAACGGTCGTCCAATACGGTACCGAAGGTTATTCTAAAACCATGGCCTTCTATGGTGACGGCAGCTGGTACGGTGCAGAAGCTAAGAGTGGCGCTGATGGTTACCGTTTGATCAACATGGGTGTGGTTGGCCTGGGTGACAGCTGGGAACTGGGTCACCAACTTGTGTATGGTGTTGGCCAGGACATGTGGGATGGTCAGGACAAATACGAAGCGATGTCCGTTGTGGTTCGTCCTGTTTACAAATGGGATGAGTACAATAAGACTATCTTTGAGGCAGGCTACGCAGTTGATGACAACGACGGAGACAAAAATAAATTTGGTAAGCTGACAGTGGCGCAAGCCTGGTCTGCCGGTTCAAGTTTCTGGGCTCGTCCTGAAATCCGTCTGTACGCGTCTTACCTGACTAACGATAACGATGGCGATTCCAACGTGTTCGATAATGGTACTTCTGATAATTCATTCCAGTTTGGTGTACAAGCCGAAGCTTGGTGGTAATTGTCTCATTTTTTTAAAACTAATAAACTGTCCTAAACTAATACAGCCAGATAGACTCTGGCTGTATTTCTTTCAAGCAGATATTGAGGTAAACGTTAATGAGAAAATGGCTTACTCCCATATTGTTAGGGATGGTGGTGACCGGTTGTACATCCGTAGATCCTGTTGAGATGGATTCGCAGGGGGCGCAGCAAGTCATTACTCAGGCAGAACAGATCAGCTGGACTCCGCTCGCGGTGCCGGTGACGACTGAGTTTGCGCTCACCGAGAAAAGCCAGATTTTGCTGGATGGTCACAGTGCCGGCGCGATTGCGGGCTTTAAGATCCCGGGCAACCGCGGTAGCCTGGATATGCAGATCGAAACGTTTGTCAGCCAGGATATGCAGTTCTATGCACCAAATGTCGAGGTGCTGAACAGCAAGGGTGAGTCGATTTATCATGCAGATTTTGCCCAGTTTAAATATGTTCCGGCCAAGCTGCTCGACAACGACAAATTTGTTCTAGATTTCAACGTGATTCCTGACATGAGTGGTCAGGACCTGCACGTGCTGATTTACACCACTGCTGAGGATATCAAAGGCAGCAGTACCATCATGCATCCGGCCAAAGCGTTCGCGATTGCGCGTCATACTCAGCCGCCTGATATCGCCGACCCGCAAGCCAAGCACAGCTCATTAGGCCAATTTCGTTTGTCTGTGTCAGCCAACGATATCATCAACCGCAAGATTGTTAACCAGAACGACAATATACCACAGGGTACTGAGCTGACCGGGTATTACCACACCGCGATTGAGCGTTCGGTCGAAGCCAACGATATTCCAAAAGCATTGAGCTTACTCGATGAAGCCAAAGCACTGGGTATCCAGGGGGCGCAGGAAGTGTTTGTTAAAGCGGTGAATCGTAAATCGGCTCAGTGATTTTTCTCTGTCCACAGTGGGTGAACAGTCAATTGCGGTTCACCCTTAATTTGTTTGTCACTAGCCAGACACGTTGCGAGCCCCATGTGTCTGCGCTCAAATCCTATCTTCAATAAGATTGTCAGTACCGCGCTCTAATGGAGTGCGGTACTATGGTCATCTATCCTGCTGGGATGATATTACGCAGGCCTTCATTTATTCAGCACTGTTAGCGCATATCAGACTCAATCTTTTGGCGTTTCAGCCGATACAGTGCACAAAGTACAGATAAAGAATTAATTGTATGAATACCATAGGGATCGCGATTGGCGCGACAGGCTTATCACTGATACTGATTTTTGTCTGGATGATTTCACTTTCGGTACGTAAAAAGCGCCTGGAAGCTGAGAAAAAAGCGCGTGAAGAAGCGTATCGTAAAGCGCTGGAGCGTCAGCGAGATCTGGAGCGTAAAGAGCGCCTGCAAAAAGCAGAGTCCGGCCATGTACCGACCATGCTGTTTCTGGCCAAAGAAGCGGAACGCAGCAATTTGCGCGAAGCTCTGTTCTGGTATGAAAAAGCAGCCCAGAGCGACAACATTCCCGGCATGTATGGCATCGTAAGATTATGCCAACGGATGCGTGACGATGTGATTTTAAAAGAAAAAGCCAAGTTCTGGCAGAATTACCTCCGTGGTGTGGAAGGTGACAATGCCGCAAAGTATGAGGCAGGACGTGCACTGTTTCATGGTCGCGGTGTGGAGACAGATGTCACCAAAGGTATCGCTATCATTCAGGAAGCGGCTGAACAACACTATATCGACGCCATGTTGTTTATGGGCGAGTGGTGCGTGTCACACGATAATATAGCGCCAGCTCCGGGTGACTCGACTTACTGGTATTCCAAGGCAGCCAGCCTACATAGCCTGGAAGGCATGATGAAACTGGGGATGAATTATATCAAAGGCGTCGGGGTAAGCAGTGATTTTGCCAAAGGTATTTACTGGCTTGAGCGGGCCTGTGAAAAAGGTCATGCTGAAGCCATGTATCATTGTGGTCAGGCTTGGATCGAACGTGGTGCTCACGGTAAAGCGAATGCCTACATCTGGTTGTTTCTGTCGGTATTATTCGGTTACGAACCTGCCAAGGCTCTGCGCGATCAGGTAGGCAGTCAGATAGGTGTGGATTCAGTGGTTGGTCTGCAGTCGCTGGCTAAGCCTTTGCAGAAGAAAATTGCCTCCGGTACGGTACGGAAACATTCCATTATCCGTGCGCTGAATAAACTGTATAAACGCGGTGTGCCGATATCCGATGTGGCGGATCCCAGTGAGGATACGCAAGAGCCCGGGCTGCACCGTGATGAGTTTGGCGTTGATGGCGAACTGCTCCAACCGACGCAGTTACCCGCGGATCAGACGGAAACGAAGCCGTCACCAGCAGTGAATTTTTCGCACACTCCGATGGACCGTTATTAGCACCTGAGAGTGCTTCCGGCTTATCGCCGACAGTAACTCTCTTTCAACAGTAACTGTCTTTCAACAATGACTCAGTTTCAACAATGACTCAGGCTAATTGTCGCCTGAGGTCATGACACCGTACCCTGTTTCATTCAGACGCCGATTACTGACCGTTGACCTTGATCAACGGTCAGTAGTGAGTACAAGCAGTGAGTACATAAGACAGATCAAAAATGCCCCGACACAGCGGGGCATTTTCATGTCTAACGAGTAGCTTAGTGATTAAGCAGCCGGTTTATGTTCTGAGTGACATACTGCTGCGGTAAACACAACGTCCGTCGAACTGTTTAGTGCAGTCTCTGCTGAGTCCTGAATCACGCCGATAATGAAACCGACACCGACAACCTGCATCGCAACTTCATTCGGGATACCAAACAGACCACAAGCCAGTGGGATCAGCAGCAGTGAACCACCTGCAACACCTGATGCGCCGCAGGCAGAAATTGCCGCAACCACGCTTAGCAGCAACGCTGTCATCAGGTCGATTTGAATACCCAGAGTATGCACTGCAGCCAGAGTCAGAACGGTAATCGTGATCGCTGCGCCGCCCATGTTGATGGTTGCACCCAGAGGAATCGATACAGAGTAGGTGTCTTCGTCCAGTTTCAGGCGTTCACACAGCGCCATGTTGACCGGAATGTTGGCTGCACTTGAACGGGTGAAGAACGCAGTTACACCGCTCTCACGCAGACACTGCAGAACCAACGGGTATGGATTGGTGCCTGTTTTGATGTAAACAATCAGCGGGTTTACGAGCAGGGCAATGATCAGCATTGCGCCAAGCAGAACCGCCAGCAGTTGCGCGTAGCCAGCCAGCGCGCTGAAACCTGTGGTCGCGAAGGTCGAAGAAACCAGGCCAAAAATACCAAATGGCGCGAGACGAATAATGAAACGCACGATTTGAGAGACGCCGTGGCTCAGATCTTCAAATACCGCTTTGGTGGTTGCAGAAGCATGGTGCAGCGCCAGACCAAGGCCGATAGCCCAGGCCAGAATACCGATGTAGTTAGCAGACATCAGGGCATTTACCGGGTTGTCGACCAGTTTGAATAGCAGAGTATGCAAAACTTCAGCAATGCCTTGTGGTGGCGTTGCCCCTTCAGCACCAGCAACCAGCGTCAAAGTGGTCGGGAACAGGAAGCTTAGTAATACAGCGGTCAGCGCTGCGGCAAAGGTTCCCAAAAGGTATAGAATGACGATCGGGCGCATAAAGGTATGCTGGTTTTTCTTTTGGTTGGCGATAGACGCGGCAACCAGAATAAACACCAGAATTGGTGCAACGGCTTTGAGTGCACCTACAAAAAGGCTTCCGAGTAAACCCGCGTTTTGTGCAGATTCCGGTGCGACGAGTGCCAGCAGGATACCAAGGATGATACCTGCCAGGATTTGCAGCACCAGGTTACCGCGCGCAAAACGGGCAAAAATATTGTTGCTTTGCATTAGTTATCCCTGAGATGAAAATAAAGTTCAGTTTGTAGTTATTTCAGTGAATATCACTGAAGGTAGCCAATATTAACGTCACGGGATAATGTGTCTAGGATTAATTGTTCGTTAGAACAAAAAATTACCGCTTATGTTGAATTGCAACACATTTTAGGATTTTTGTTAAATATTTGTAGTTGACTTGGTTGTGAGCGGATTGGTCAGGTATTTGGTGTGTTGAATTATTTTCAGACTATTGTACCGCTCTCAGAAAAGAGCGCAGTCCCTTGTTCTGACTGCTATGCGTCTGGTTTGGTATTGAGTGCGCAAAGCCAGCACCGAATGACCGTTTGGTTCCAAAAGCGAGTGGAATAAGGTGTCATTAACGTTCTGGTTACATTTTCTGGGTGGTGGCGGGGGCAGCAGATATCCGTGGCGTGATGAAGAAAAAGAGCGGGAAGTAAAAGTGCCGGCAGTTCAAGCGCGCGGCACTGAACGCCATATTAATGCTGATGCATTCCTGCCATCACCTTTTTTACCGGGGCATCAAAACGGTAGTGGTCGCCATTTTCTAATTGCAGTTCGACCTCAATGTTCATACCTGCCATCAGGGGCTGGGGTAAATCAAACAACATAATATGAAAACTGCCGGGTTTGAGTTGCAGCGAGCCGCCGGCCGGTAGTTTAAAAGAAGTGACCTGACGCATTTTCATCATGTCACCCTCGGTGATCACGTCATGCAGTTCTGCTTTGCCCGCTGCCGGTGTCAGCGCTGCCACTATGGAATGGTCCTGGTTGTCATGGTTGCTGATAGTGGCGAATACGGCACTGGTGACCGCATTGGGCGGGGTCGCGCGGGCATACGCCTGGCTCACTTCCAGGGTGGTGGCTGATAGTGTCATCGGACTTAGCAGGACGGCCGCTAATAAGCACATTTTGGTCATCACTTTACTCTCCTTGTGATGGGGGGATATTCGACGTTGCAGACAGAACTTGCTGAATTGCGGCGATGATCGGCGCCGGGTTCTGGGTGTGAGGCACCTTAGTGATCAGGCTGCCATCCGGACGAATAAAGTAGAAATAGGAGCTGTGGTCCAGGGTATATTGCAGCTTGGAGTCAGGTAATTCAGTCTTGCGGAAGATCACGCCATATTGATGAGCCAGAGCCGTCGTCACCGCGAGCGGGGCAGACAAACCTTCCAGCATCGGATGGAAGTAATGGGCATATTTGGCCGAGTCGGCGGCGTTATCTCTTTCCGGATCAAGAGAGATGAACATCGGGCGTAATTGATGCAGAGCTGTATCATCCAACTGATTCAGCGCTCCGGCTAACATCGCCAGTGAGGTAGGACACACGTCCGGGCAACGGGTGAAGCCAAAATAGAGAATGCGGATACGGTTGTCGTTTCGGTCAAACACCTCGACCGCTTTATTATTTTCACCATATAACACCACCGACTTAAGCTGTGTTGCGTTCTGTGGCGGTTGCATCGGCTGCTGTTGATGTGTGTCGAGATAGTTTTTTAGCGCGAAGCCAAGCGCAAAAGCCACCACCAGGATCAGAGACCAGTTTTTACTCATCGTTGCATCCTTATTGCCGGATAGACAGTTTGTCTGCCATCGGTCAGAGTACCAAGCCAGGTCATATCGCCTGCGGTACAGACTGGCAGGACGATATCAGCAGTAAAGATCCCCTGCTGATTGCGCTGCAACTTAAAGCGCACTTCTCCCATCTCCATTTCCAGACCTTGCATGGAGAGCAGCAGAGTCTCTGCAGCGGTGTCCGGCCAGTCTATGTGAATGAGGGTTGCAACCAGTGGCTGCACATGGTCGTCGGCCATTGTCATGGTGACGTTGTGTTGCTGGCAACTGATGGTGGACAGGGTGCAGTAATCGCCCAAGTCAGCCGGGCGATGTCCCTGCTGAGAAAAACCGGTCATCTGGGCGGCAAAAAAGCCGCCGGTCAGCGCTAAAAGGATGCAGCCAATGTGAAGTGTTCTTTGCATTCGGACGGCTCAGATCATCGAAGGCTACAGCGACGTTGTCTGCTATTGCCAGGTTTAACATCACAACACAGTTACGCCAGTCACGGGAATGACGTAATTAAGGCAAGACTAGCACATTGCATAATAAGTGGCTGTGAGCAAAGGGGAAAATTGTGATAGTGCGGTAGAAATCTGGGCCTGGCGCAGGGGCGATATGAATAACAAAGGTGGCTGCAGCCACCTTTTGTGTTGGTCAGTTGGTCACATGTCGTGACGGCTGGCATATTTCTCCAGGCCTAATACCAGAGCAATCGCACATACCATGAACAGGATAGCGATACCTAGTTGAGCTGGCTGGGATGTTACGGATTCAAATTCAAAAGGACTGAGATTATGTTGCAGCAGCGGTACTTGTTCACCGTGTGAATTGGTGCGCCAACTGAGAGTCTCTTTCCAGGGCCAGATTTTCGGTAGAGTCCCCAGCATCAGGCCGGTGAGAAAAGACAGCGTGACGTCACGATAGTGGTTCAGCAGCCATGACAGCAGGTGAGAGAAGCAGAGCAAGCCTGCCACACAACCGAGCACAAACAATCCCAGCACACTGCCTTGCAACGATTTCACCGCATCAATAATCGGCGTATACATACCGATCAGCAGCAGGATAAAGCTACCGGATATACCGGGTAGAATCATCGCACAGATGGCAATGCTGCCTGCCAGCAGAATATTGAGGCTGGTAAAATCCATACTAAGAGGCTTGATTACGGTAATCGAATAGGCGAACGCCACCCCGAGTGCCAGACAGCACCAGCGGGACACACTTTTTTGCTGAACCTGACGCAGAATATGGTACACAGAGACCAAAATTAAACCGAAGAAGAAAGACCAGGTCGGGATGGGATGGGTTTCCAGCAGCCAGGAGATGAGTTTCGCCAGGCTGACGATGCTGGTGATGATGCCGCCGAACAATGCGATCAGAAATCCGCCGTTGATATGACGAAAAGCGGCAGCAAAACCTTCTCGTCTCCATAAGCCGAGTAAATGTGGGTTAATGCGGCGAATACTTTCTAACAGGGTATCGTATACGCCGGTAATAAAAGCAATAGTCCCCCCTGACACGCCGGGTACAACATCCGCAGCGCCCATGGCGATACCTTTTAAAAATGTAGTGATGTAATTCATTACTAACCTTATTAGACCAACTGATGACGGCAGTATACCCAAAAAGGCGAGTCAAATCCGACCGATAAATTGAAATTATCGTTAAACAATGTCAGCGTAGATTAAGTGATGAGTTGCGTATCAAAATGCGTGTTTTTGCATTTTGCAATTTTTAAAATGCAAAAACATGCTGAAGATTGAGGTGAATGTGCGCAGAACAGGCCGAAAAAGCGCTTTTCAAGTTGGCACGCTTAATGCATAATATGTGTCGACCCTTATTAAGCCGAGGGTCACCTAGCCAACTGACGTTGTTAGTGAATCGATATTTGTTCACATCATATATAAGCCAATCGCACCATTTGCGGTTGGCTCTTTTTTTATCTGTCGTTGGTCAATCCTGCCTGCAACTCCAAGTCGTTTGGGGCTAGTCTTTATTCCACGTTCAAGGTTAATTTCGTACCGTTGAATTTGAGTCGTGCCAGCAAATTTTTAGCGTTGGTCTTACCCTGATCGTTAAATTCCAAGCCGTAACGGGCATAATGCATTGAGCGCTGTAAGTTACAGATTTTACCAGTCAGCGGCGCAAACACTTTACTGCTTCTGCGGTCTGCAAACAGCTCGACGGAGACCAGATCTCCCACCTGATAGGTACGGCCAACCGGAGCGGTAATGAAACGACAGCCACTTTTAGACAGATCCCGGACTTCGCATTCCGCTTTTTGTTCACCCAGGTAAACCTTGCCGGACAAGTTGACCTCGTAACGCGGTTCTTTACGTAGCTGGGTGACTTGCATGGTGTTGGGAATGGACAGCATCGCCAGCGCTATCGGCTCTTGCATAATGTGCAGTAGCTGGCTGCGAAAATGCAGCATAGCGCCTTCCCCACGTGGGGAAATGGCTCGGACGTTGATCCAGAATCCTTCCTGAAAGAAAAAGTTGAGATCTTCTGCTGAGACCTGTGGAATCTCTATCAACAGATAAGTATCAGAATGCGTGCCAATAAAAGGGGTTTTACAACTGAATTTAGTTCCGACCGGAGTAGTGATGCTTAAAGTCAGCTCACTGCCGTGTTCCACCATCGCCAACGCATCTGTGCTGTTGAGAGTCGACACATTTTTTTGTCGGGCGCTGGACTTCGAGCTTCCATGCTCTTGTGGTGTTGCCACTGACTGTGCGCGCATTATGGTCTCCGTATTATTGACTGCTTTTATGCTTTTTTTCTGCAGTTAAGCACATTTTATGATTAGATAATTTGAGATTCAATGTGATGAGGCGACAATTTCTTTGAGTTATTTATCAAAATTGGAGCAAAAGTGAAGCGGAACAGCTCGCATACGGCGTCGGATGAGGCTGGCAATTACCATGAAGTGGTGTTTGATCAACAACAGCAGCAGATTCGGGTGCATCTGGAGGGCGACGACTGGGCCCGGATGGACTATTACCTGGAGGGGAGAGTGATGACAATAACCTCAACCCGAATTCCCGAATCACTGCGTGGCAAGGGATACGGACAAGTCATGATGGAGTGCATTCTACCGTTGCTGGAAGCGAGACAATGGCAGCTGATTCCGCGTTGTAGTTACGTTGCACACTATCTGCAGCGCCATTCCCGATGGCAGCACTTGATCAAGACGGCGGGATTATGATCTGCCTGAGGCAAGGATCAATGCTGTCCGCCTTGCGATGCTTTAAGGTGAACCGGGCAGTGATAGCGCTCATTATTATTTAAAGCGGCAACTCGCTATTCCCGGCTATGGTTTTAGCGCACTGCAAGGTCACGGCAACCAGGGCGTGATCGCTGGCAAAGCGGTCGGCTTCTGAGTGCGGATTGACCAGATGGTGATCTTCCACATGATAATCGACCACGGTTGCCACCGGATGGTCGGCGTCCTGGGTAAAGTCGCTGCTGAGCAGGATATAGTCGAGCACCTGACCACTGGCGCCACTGTAATGGGTCGGTTTCCGTGTTCCTGCGTGACTATGGCTAAAGAGCTCCCAACTGTCGTGCAGATGATAGGGCAGTAAAGGTGCAAAAGTATCAGGCTGGCGGAAACGATGAGTCGCGCGCAGCGCATTGAATTCCATGCTGCTTAGCACCTGGTTGAAATCGCCCATCAGTACCATGGGATGGCCATACTGGCGTTTGCGCTGCACCATGGCCTGATGAAGCAGGTGCGCCTCTTGTCCTCGTTGCATCGCGGATTGCCAGCGTCCGTAGAGCTCTGTTTGCCAGGCATCAACCAACCTGGCGTCTTCCTCGCTTTCCAGCATTGAACGCTGGGATTTAAAATGCACCACATACACATCCACCAGGCCGAGCGCCGGATGGATGAGGGTTGCACGTAGCGGCTGACGTTGAAAACTGAACCCCTCCACCGTCACATCGATCTGCTTGACCTCGATCAGTTCGAAACGCGAGGCAATCGCGACGACAGGCGATGAATAAATGTAGCCATCGCTGATTTTGGGTTGATCGACCACCGCGAAATAAGGGTACCCCAACTCCGTCACTTGCTGTTGCAGAGCCTCTGGCGTGAATACTTCCTGGAAACCAATCACATCGGCATTCAGCGCGGCGAGTTTACGATTTAGCCAGGCTTGTTTCTGCTGCCACTGGCCAGCTTCGTAAATATTGTTAAAGTCATAAAACGCATTCGGCGGCGCCAGATAATTGAGCAGATTGGCAGTAGCAAATCGGATATGCATAGCAGTCCTCGGCAGTCAGGTATGATGTCAGCGTTCGTTCAACAGGTATTGGTGTTAATGTTGTGCTACAGAAAGGTTACAGTGCACAGAAGTTTAGGTAAACTGGCCGCCTGTTAAACGCTAGGATGATAATAATACCCATGGAAGCTAAAAATTGGCGAACTCCTGAAAATTTTCTGCTGATAATTTCGATTATCGTGCCGATTGCATTTTCCAGCTGGATGGCCCTGCTCAACAATTTTGCGGTTGAGCAAGCGCAGTTTAATGGTGCAGACATCGGCTTGCTGCAAAGTGTGCGTGAAATTCCGGGCTTTCTCGCCTTCACCGCCATCTTTGTTCTGCTGTTCATTCGTGAACAGCGTTTTATGATCATCGCGCTGGCGATGCTCACTTTCGGAGTGACCATGACCGGATGGTTCCCGACTCTGACCGGTCTGTTGTTTACCACTTTGATCATGTCGATCGGATTCCACTATTTTGAAACATTAAAACAGTCCCTCTCGCTGCAATGGCTGACTAAAGAAGAAGCGCCGGAAATGCTGGGTAAATTTATCTCGGTTGGCGCGTTGGCTTCCCTCATCACCTATGGCGTTGTCTGGGTGATGCTGGAGCAATTACAGCTCAGTTACAAATGGGTATATGGCATCACAGGAGGGACCGGTTTGGTGTTGGTGATTGCCATCGCATTACTGTTTCCTGAATTTCAGGCTAAGACACCGCAGAACAAGAAACTGGTGCTGCGTAAACGCTACTGGCTTTACTATGCGCTGACTTTTATGAGTGGCGCACGGCGTCAGATATTTACCGTGTTTGCCGGTTTTCTGATGGTGGAAAAATTTGGCTATTCGGCGGCTGATATTACCCTGCTATTTTTGATCAACTATGTGTTCAACTTCCTGTTTGCTAAGCGTATTGGTCGTTTTATTGGCATTGTTGGCGAACGCAAAGCACTAATGTTTGAGTACCTTGGGCTGATTTGTGTGTTTGTTAGCTATGCTTTCGTGACTGATGCTCATTGGGCTGCGGGCCTGTACGTGGTTGACCATCTGTTTTTTGCGCTGGCGCTGGCGGTGAAAACCTATTTCCAGAAAATTGCTGATCCGGCTGATATGGCCTCTACTGCGGGTGTGTCGTTTACGATTAACCACATCGCAGCGGTCGTGATTCCGGTGACCTTCGGTCTGCTGTGGCTGGTTTCGCCAGCCGCGGTATTTCTGATCGGGGCTGCGATGGCCGGAGTTTCTTTCCTGCTCTCTCTCAATATTCCTGGTCAGCCGCAGGAAGGCAACGAAGTGCGCATCCTGCGCTGGAGCTGATAGCGGCTCAAATTGATTGCATAAAAGGACTTTGGGGAATAAGGGCGCCGGGTGCAATCAGTCCAGGCTAAGAGGTTGGCGAGCGTTGCGCTCGCCGGGAGGATTCAGTTCTCCGTACAGACCTGATTACGGCCGTTGGCTTTGGCGCGATACAGCGCTTTGTCGGCACGATAGAAAGTGCGTTGGGTGTTTTCACCCTCTCGATGCAGAGTGACGCCGATACTGACGGTCAGGCGGCGCTCACCAAGAATACTTTCCCAATCAAACTGGTTAATGCGTTCGCGAAACATTTCCGCATGGCCATGGGCTTGTTCGAGAGTCGCATTTTCGATAATCACCAGGAACTCTTCGCCACCAAAACGAACACATGACGCATTACGAAAACGGAAATAGCGCGCCAGTTCGGATGAGACACTGACAATAGCACTATCCCCGACCAGATGGCTGAGTTCATCATTAATCGATTTAAAATGGTCGATATCGACGACCAGAAAGGCGAATGGTGTTGCGTTGAGCAGCAGATCTTTGAGTTTGCTATCCAGCCAGCGCCGATTGTGCAGCTTGGTCATCGGATCGGTGTAGACGTCTTGCTGCAATTGCGCCACGGCATGTTTCTGATTCTCTGTGGTTTCTTTGAGCTCGCGGTTTTCCAGTTCAGATAAGATGAGTTTCAGTTGCAGTTCAAAGCGAGATAAGCGGCGCAGTTGCGGCGAGCCCAGTTCGCCGATCGGGATCTGTTTCATCAGATCGGATTCTATGCGAAAGCCTTTCTTCTCATAAGCCAGTGCCGTTTTAAACTGTCCCTGCTGCTCGCTGATTTGGCTGAATGCACGATAAAGGCGTTGTTCAAGCACCGAGGTGATCTTGGTTGGCAGGCGTTTTTCCGTTGCCTGCAGTACCAAAGTGGCGTACTGATACTTATCTAACTGCAGCAAGCAGTAGGCTTTTTCGATTCTCAGCATGACGGAAAGCCACAATGAATGCACCTGGCCGACCTGGTTCGCGACGCTGCCCAGAGTCGCTATCGCCAGTTCCAGTTTATTCTGCTGGCGATATAACGTAGCCCGATAAAGCAGGATTTGTCCGGCGAGATTTTTGTCGTTGACCAGAATACTCAGCTCTTCGCACTCTTTAATCAAATCGTTGGCGGCGGTGTAGCGATGCAGATGCAGATAGCAGCCCAACATATTCAGCTTGTACCTCAGCCGTAAAGAGCGGCTGGAGATGGCATGATCAATCCCGTCTATTTTCTGGTAGTAGCGCAGTGCCCGGGTATGATCGCCATAGTCATCGCATAAGCTACCCATGCCCAGCACGGCCAGCACGTAGTCGTCAATCAGGCTGTGTTCCACCGCCAGGCCCGACGCAGAAATATACTCTGTCAGTGCCGCGGAGTAGTCGCCAAGTTCAATCAAACGTTCACTGAGGCTGTTTTTCAGTGACAGGATAAGTTCATAGTCATGACTGGCTGCTAATAGTTTCAGTGCCGAACGCAACTCCTCGCTGCTTTGGGCTAACTGATTGAGTTCAGCGCGGCATTCTGCACTGAATATCAGACACAGGGCTTTTTCTTCCGGTGTGGTCGCAATATGCTGACGTACATGATTCCAGAAAATGATCGCACCTTCGCCCGTGACCGACGTGGCGTCCAGTCCCGCGTCCTGAATTTTATTGAGTAGGACTTCCATACGACTTTTCCTGTGTTTGTATCTGTTCTAACTGCTCTAGGGTAAATGGAAAACTGAGAATATCGTACAGCTGAATATCCGGCATCTCGTGATGCAGCCCTTTACGCTGCCAGGGATAGATGTCGATCATCTGTTGCAAGGTCTGATAGAGCTTCTCTGCGGCGCGGTCTTTTTCTTTTACCAGCAGTCCCAGCCGATGAGTGCTCAGTCTTGACAACAAGTCCTGTGAAGCACACAAGGTGTGTACCAGCTCGGTACAAATGTCGAGAAAGTAGGGATCCGGATGCAAAATGGTAATCACCGAGTGATTGGCATGGTTCAGCTCCGCTTTGAACTGAACTAATTGTTCCCACCAGTAGGTTTCTGACACCATATTGGACAGATGCTTTTCCGGGTCGTATTCGAACTGGGTGCGGATGCGGTTAATCAGCTTTCTGGCGCGCTGCTCAAGCTGATCTTTGGACATACGAGCTTTATCGAGCCCGATTTGTACCGTCTGCTCCCGTAGCATGCGGGTCGAGTGGAGACGATAATGACGAAATGCCCGCAAGGCGCTTTGGTAGTCACCGCGTTCTTCGGCGATTAAAGATTGTTGATAACAGATTTGTGCCAACAATTCCCGGTTATCGGCATCGTCGGCTGAGCGTTCGGCGGCATGCAGCAGCCGAGTCGCCTCGTCCAGATTATGGCGTAGCATCTCCAGTCGTGCACGGCTGATGTAGGAGTGAGCGGTCATCCAGACTAAATCGTGTTTGACCGCCAGATCATGCGCGCGTTGGGTGGCTTCATCGGCAT
Source organism: Vibrio sp. H11 (assembly GCF_004804295.1). Taxonomy (NCBI): domain Bacteria; kingdom Pseudomonadati; phylum Pseudomonadota; class Gammaproteobacteria; order Vibrionales; family Vibrionaceae; genus Vibrio; species Vibrio sp. H11. The sequence continues at coordinate 135,810 of NZ_SSHN01000003.1, forward strand.
CACTGAGCCTTTCCAGCCCGAGTAAAGCTAATGCTCTGAAATCCCACACTTCAGCCTGCCAGGTGCGGTCCTGATGACCTTGCAGTGCTTCTTCAGCACCATCAAGTACAGTTAGCATGTCGACAAACTGATTGAGCAGGTAGAGATCCCAGGCCCATAAAATGCGGGCTTTGCCTTCCAGCCAGTGAATGCGCGTGTTGTTGGCGACCTTGACGGCCAGCTCATGGGTTGAAGCGGCCAGTTTATGCTCGCCGGTCGTTCGCCAGACATTACCCAAACCGATCAGACACTCGATCATAATGCCATGTTCATCGACCAGTGCGGCCTGCTCAAGGGCATTGATCCAAAACTGTTGTGCAGTGTAGAACTTTGCTTGTCCCCAGAAATGTAAGGCGTGGATATGCAATATTTCGGGAACATAATCATCGGTGTCCAGGCTGTTCTGGTAACTGAGCGCCTGTTTGATGGTTTTCAGCCCCTGGCCGTGATTGTGCTCAAGCCAGTGGCAACGGGAGAGAATAATCAGTGCCTGGATAATACCATCGGAGTAATCGAGTTGTTTTGAACGCACCAGACACTGCTCAGCCACCAGCAGTGTCTGCTGGGGTTCTGATTCAAATTTATTGCGCAATTGGTCGAGTTCAAGATCGATTAGGTAGTGGTTTTTATCCAAACTGATGAGATCCTTGGCGTTGTGGTCAGCAGTTGGCCGAATTTCTCCGGGTAAAATGCCGACATGACTTCAAACGTATTAGTGCAACAATTTTAGTTATTTTACAATGAGTCACTGTATTTATTGACCATAGTTCACAAATTTACGTTTGGGAATTCGCCGAAAGTTTAGGACAAAAGTTCTTTTAATGTAAGGGGGTGTTGTGTTACGCCCAGGTTTTGAGCCGCGGTAAAGCCGTGTTTATCCTGATAACAGAGGTTATGCCAGGCACGGAAAATGTCCAGTAACGGCAGCAGCCCGCCCGGTCTGAGTTTGCGTCTTGGCTCGTTGATAAAGCCATCGAACAGCAGTTGGAAGCGCTGCTGATAAAATTCAATCTGGCGGATTGAGGCTTGCTCCAGCCAGTACGTTGGCTCTGGGTTATCGCCGGCCAGATAACAGATGCCTTTGCTGCCTGATTGCTGATGAGTGATTGCCCAGCGGTCACGCCACCATCCCATAAGTACGATGTCGACTTTTTCAAACGTGTGGCCGCTGATCCACTGGCTGTCTTCCTCCACATACATCAGATCCACACGGTTGGTTCTGATTCGTGGTAGACAAACGCTGAGTGCTGCCGAGCGCAGCAGAGGATCCTGCGGCATATAGAGAGTTATCCGCTTGTTCTCATTACACATATCCAACAAATGCAGATAGTGCGCGTAGGCAGTATACGGCGGGTGAATCAAAGCACCTTTGGATGGATACTGAAAACGGGTCAGATTGCCCATCGGATCTTCCACATTGGTGCGGGCTAGAATGGTTTGGTATTTCTGATCGATACGTTGACGCAGATGCGGAGAAGGCGGCTCACTCTCCAGACTGGCTTCAGCGGACTGCTGACGGGACACAAACCGGGCCGGAAAGGCATACGGGTCGTGATCCACCGGGCCTTGTGGCTCTTCATCGGCGGAGTAATTGACATGTTGGCACAAAATGTAGCCGCTACGAGCGTCACCGGTCGTTATCCACAGCGCGCCATTATTACTGTGCGGTTGCAGCGGCATAAAGCGTGACGCAAATTGATAGCTGTCGGTGTGATTAATCCAGCGTGCATCCATGACGGCCAGTTTGCGCCGGCAACGACTGGCGATGTGGTCGACATGGTCATAGAAGGTTTTAGGATTAATGTTTAATTTACGGCAGATTTCGCGCACTGAGTAGCCAGTAAACAGCAGGCCGAGCAGGGTTTCCTGCACCTGGAGTTTGTGATTGGCTCCCGACCATTTATCGACAAACGTCGACTGGCAGGTTTTGCAGCGGTAACGCTGACGATCACCACTGTAACCAAAAGCGTGATACAAGTGCTTATGGGTATGAACCGACAGGCCGAAATTAGCGCACTCAGACTGGCGACACGCGGGCAGGCCGTCACTGTGCAACTGGCGCAGACGGTGCAGCTCGTTGAGTACTTCGCGATTGTTAAGTAAGGGGGGGAAGGCGCCACATTCACGACAAACCATGGTAGGACGCTTGGGGTTTGCGCGTTGCAGAATATAACGTTCAGCATCACTTAATCCAAAGTTGTCACACGCCAATGTTTTACAAAAGTTAAGTTGCAGACCATCCGCATCCACCGGTAATTGGTCGTAAGACACGATCGCCCCCTCGGAGTTTGTCAGCCGCCACTGTTAATTACAGTGGCGGTGAGATAAGTTGAATTTACCTTAGATGTTGATCGCCGTTTCCAGTGCGACCTGCATCATGTCATGGAAAGATTTCTGACGATCCTCTGCGCTGAGTTTTTCACCGCGCAGGATATGATCGGATACAGTCAGAATAGTCAGTGCACGTGCGCCCAGTTCGGCGGCCACACCGTAGATGCCGGCCGCTTCCATATCTACACCCAGGATGCCCAGTTTCTTCATCTTTTCAAAGATTTCAGGTTCCGGGGTATAGAACAGGTCGGCGGAAAAGACGTTCCCTACTTTAATCGCAACATTCTGAGCTCGCGCCTGATTAACCGCCGTTTCCAGTAAGTCGTAGTCGGCGATTGCGGCAAAATCATGACCGCTGAAACGAATGCGGTTTACTTTGGAATCGGTCGACGCGCCCATGCCAATGACCACATCCATCAGTTTGACATCATCACGCACCGCGCCACAGCTACCAATACGAATGATGTTTTTCACGCCGAATTCTGCGATCAGTTCATGCACGTAAATGCTGCAGGACGGAATGCCCATACCATGTCCCATTACCGACACTTTCTTACCTTTGTAAGTGCCTGTGTAACCAAACATATTACGTACATCGCAGACCTTCTTTACGTCATCGAGATAGGTTTGCGCGATGAATTCTGCACGCAGGGGATCACCTGGCATCAGCACGGTTTCTGCAAAATCACCGGTTTCGGCATTAATGTGTGGGGTGGCCATTGTTGTTCTCCAAAGTTGGACAGTCTTTCGTCAACTGAGATTAATTCACTGACATGAAGGTGTGGTTACCGATCGTGAAAGTGTAATTACCTATATTGTTGACTCATGAATGATTTGTTGTGGCAATACTAATCAGTAATAGCAAGGATCCTTGCGATGTTGGTCACAAAATGGTGTTGGTAATCGAGAATGAATTACTTTGATAACTATTTATGTTGAAAGTGCTAACGTAATCGATTTGCTGCCTATCGATTGGCTCTATATCGAAGGATTCAACCGCGATATTTGCAAACTGGCAACCCGCGCTGTCTGGATGGAAACGGGGATGATGCAAACACATCAGACCGAATTTTTGTACAAGAAATTTGTTTGTATAACCTTTAGCAGTTATGCTATATCTTATACAAAGTTTTTAATTGTACAATTTGGAGGCCAGTATGGAATCGCAAGGTATTCGAGTCGGAATCAGCTCCTGTGTGCTGGGGGAGCGGGTGCGTTTTGACTCTGGGCATAAAAAGAGCCGGTTTGTGACCGACGAGCTTGCTCCGTACTTTGAGTTTGTTGCGGTTTGTCCGGAGGTAGGCATGGGATTACCTGTTCCCCGCCCGACTATCCGGCTGATTTCGGATCAAGAGCGTATCGCTCTGGTTGAGACCAAAGACCCGAGTCGTGATCACACGGCTGGCCTGCTGGCCTATTCTGAGCAGAAAATTGCTGAGCTGCAGCACGAGCAGCTACGGGGATACATTGTCTGCGCCAAGTCGCCTACCTGCGGGATGGAGAAAGTTAAAGTGTATAAAGAGCATGGCGCGGAAAAAGAGGGCGTCGGACTTTACACTCAGAAATTGAAAGAGGCGATGCCTTGGCTGCCGATTGAAGAAGATGGCCGGCTCAATGATCCTGTATTGCGCGAAAACTTTATTACCCGGGTGTTCTGCCTGCATGATTTCTATCAGAGCATGGGTGATAAGCCGAGCGCAGGCAAAGTGGTCGACTTCCACTCTCGCTATAAATTGTCGCTTATGGCTCATCATCCGCTCTCTTACCGGGCGTTGGGCAGGCTGGTGGCCAATGTCAGTCATCATGATCCGCAAGAGTTTGTGCGTGAATACCGCTTGGGCCTTATGCAGGCGCTGTCACATCGTGCCAGCCGCAAAAACCATACGAATGTACTGATGCATCTGCAAGGCTACTTCAAGCGCTCTCTGAATGCCGAGCAGAAATCAGAACTGGCGGGTCTGATCCATGATTATCGTCTCGGCACCTTGCCGCTGCTGGCACCCCTGACGCTGATTAAACACTATTTATCCATGTATCCGGATGCGTACCTGAGTAAACAGCGTTATCTGGATCCTCATCCTCAGGAGTTGAAATTACGTTATGGCTTATGAAGAGAAGTTGTACGCGATTCGCGAAGTCTCAGAAATTACCGGGGTTAAACCGGTCACGCTCAGAGCTTGGCAACGTCGTTACAACCTGGTGCAACCCCAGCGCACGGAGAAAGGACACCGTTTGTACACCGACCTGGATATTCAGACGATACGTCAAATTCAAAACTGGCTGCTTAAAGGTGTCTCAATCGGAAAGGTCAGCCAGTTGTTGCAGGGAGCGCTGCTTGAACCGGGTGAGCTGACAGCGGCTCAAACGGAACTGGAAGAGTGTGAAGCCCTGTTGAGTGCACTGGCGCAGCTCAATCGTGGTAAGGCTGAAAGTGTGATTTCGACCGTGATGAAAGAGTATCCGCTTGATATCGTCGAGCGTCAGTTCTTGTTGCCGGTGATTGACGCGGTCGACAAGGTAAAAGGTCCGCTGCGCTCGCTGCAAAAAGGTCTTTTGCAATCGATTATGCTGACCAAATTGTCGGGCATCATGGAATCGGAAAATAAAGCAGCGCATAAAGGGCGCTGCCTGGTGGTGAGTTTCGACCCTGTGGGCAGTGTGCTGGCGTGGCTTTGGGCGCTGACCTGGGCCGAACAAGGCTATAACGTCACCTTCCTGGATGGTGTTGAGGACATGACGGGGCTGCAGGAGCATGAGTTCCTGGCGCAATATAGCGCTGTGGCGCTGTTCTCTCATCGCAGTCTGGCTGAGAACCAGGTTCAGACGCTGCATCAACTGGTCAGCCGGTTTGGCGAGCAGTTATTTCTGTCAGATGTGTTACAAACCCTGACTCAACAGTAAGCCTGTTTTGAAGAGGAACCGATATGAAGCTGGTGTGGTTACGTCGCGATTTACGCTCGGTAGATAACGGCGCGCTTAATCAAGCGATCAGCAGTGGTGAAGCGGTATGTGCACTGTTTGTTGCGACGCCTGCCCAGTGGCAGCAACATGATTTGGCGCCGATTCAGGCCGATCTCATTTACCGCCGCTTGTTCGCGTTGCAGCGCGAGTTGCAGGCGCTGAACATTCCGCTGCTGTATAAAGAAGTCGATGACTTTAACCAGGCTGCTGAGTGTGTTGCCGACATAGCGCAGCAACTCGATGCGGGCCAGGTGCTGGTGAATCGAGATTATGAGCTCAATGAACAGCAGCGTGATGCTCTGGCTGCTGAATTGCTGACGGCGAAAGGAATTGACTGGCACTCGGAACACGATAAATGCGTTCTGGCGCCCGGCAGCGTGCTCAATAAGCAGGGGGCTTATTTCAAAGTGTTCACGCCGTTTAAGCGTGCCTGGCTAACACGTTTCTCTCCGCCTAGAATTGAGTCACCGGTTAAAGCCGCGTGTTGGGAGCTGGATGCCTATCTTAGCGCGTTGGTATGGGATGACACGCAGCCTTTTTCTCACCCGCGAGTGGACAGCAGCGACTGGCCGGTTGAATTTGATGATTTGCGTCAACGCCTGCGCGCGTTTTGTCAGGAGCAGGTGACGGATTACAAGCAATTGAGGGATTTTCCTGCTCGCGCGGCCACCAGTACGCTTTCCCCTTATCTGGCGATCGGCGCCCTGTCGGCTCGTCAGTGTATTGCTCGTCTGTATGCAGAATCTGATATGGGCGCGTTGTCGGAAGGGGCGCAGACCTGGCTCAGTGAACTGATTTGGCGTGAGTTTTACCAGCACTTATTGGTGTTTGAACCACGTCTGTCGAAGAGCAAAGATTTTCTCGATTGGGGCGCCCGCCTGGAATGGTGGCAGGATGAGGAGAAATTCCGCCGTTGGTGTGAAGGCAAAACCGGCTATCCGATTGTTGATGCTGCGATGCGTCAGCTCAACCAGACTGGTTGGATGCATAATCGGCTGCGCATGATTGTCGCCAGTTTTCTGACCAAAGATCTACACATCGACTGGCGCTGGGGTGAGCGCTACTTTATGCAACAGCTTATTGATGGTGATTATGCAGCCAATAATGGTGGCTGGCAGTGGTGTGCTTCTACCGGTTGCGATGGACAGCCCTACTTTCGTATCTTCAACCCTGTGACCCAGAGTGAAAAGTTTGATCCGCAAGGACGCTTTATTCGCCAGTGGGTCGAAGAGCTCAATCAGGTGCCGGAAAAGTATATTCACGCGCCATGGCTCTGGTCCGGTGTTAACTCTCTGTTATATCCGCAGCCAATAGTTGATCACAAAGCGGAAAGAGAAGTAACCTTACGCATATATAAAGAAGCGAAGGATAATAGCGATCATGTTACGTAAGTTATTGCTGTGGGGAGCATTGACCACCAGTTTTGCAACCAGTGCGTGGGCTGCGACTTACGATTTGCCCCATGAAGGCAGCAGCATGGTCGGCCATACTCAATACCATGTGATTGAGAAAGGGGAGACACTGGCCAATATTGCCAAGCACTATGATGTGGGTTTCCTGGCTCTGATGGCCGCCAACAAAGGGGTTGACCCGTTTTTGCCGCAGGAAGGCTATGTCCTGACCATTCCCTCCCAGGTGATTTTACCGGATGTTCCTTACGAAGGCATTGTGGTTAATCTGGCCGAATTGCGTTTGTACTATTTCGAGCCTGACTCAGGCAAAGTCCATATTTTCCCGGTCGGTATTGGCCGGATCGGGCGTGACACGCCAGAAATGCAAACTGTGATCAGTCAGAAACGTCCGGCTCCGACCTGGACGCCAACTGAAAATATTCGCCAGGAATACCGTAAGAAAGGGATCGAACTGCCCGCAGTCGTGCCGGCCGGCCCGGATAACCCATTGGGTGAATACGCCTTGCGTCTTGGTTATGGGCATGGTGAATATCTGATCCATGGTACTAACAAAGATTTTGGCATTGGATTGCGCGTCAGCTCAGGCTGTATTCGTATGGAGCCGAAAGACATTGAATGGTTATTCCAGCAGGTTGATCGCGGCGAAAAAGTACGTGTCATCGACGAGCCGGTCAAAGTGGCACTGGAACCGGATCGCAGCGTGTTTGTCGAAGCGCATGAACCACTGACCCGCAGCGACGGCAGTAAGAAATCTCTGGCGATGCCAATGGAGCTGAAATGGTGGATGGATGAATTCAATAAATCTGACACAAAAGCGCGCGCAGTGATTCTGGCTCAAAACGGGGTACCGGTTGAAGTGGTCGCACCGGACCTGAAGACGGAAACTGCCGAGGTCAACTGAGCACTGTTTTTCTGCCGTTGAACACGTTTATCATTTGTCGCCGTGTTGCCGCTGGCCATTTAGTCAGATGTTTTGTCACAGTCAACAAGTTAGCGCTGAATGCAGACATAAAAAAAGAGCCTCATCAGAGGCTCTTTTTTCAATTCTACAAAGGCTTACTTGGTGTAAGACTGTGCGATATTGTCAATGCGCTCGTTTGCACGTGCAGCTTCTTCCTGAGCTGACATCGCAGCATCAGAAGTTGCATTCAGCTTAGACATCATTTGAGATTGGCTGTTTTGCAGAGAAGATACTTGATTGCTCAGATCGCTTACTTGGTTGCTAAGTTGATCCAGTTTAGAAGAGGTTGCTTCGTCTGGACCTGATGCACAGCCAGCCAGTACTAGTACAGATGACGCTGCAGCTGCGATTAACATTTTGTTCATGCTGAACTCCTTGTTTACATTTATCAAAAACGCCCTATACATTTTTGCCCATATAGTGACGAATTAAAGTGTAGACACTATTTTAGCCTTCGACTACCGGGAAAAAGTCAAAATAATCCAAATTTTTACCAATTAATCAAATAATTGACCTTCATCTCAAGCTGAGTCTTGCTTTGCTTCATTATCTAAAGGCCGATTTTGGGCTAAATTAAGTATAGATGGGAATCACACAAGCCTTAACGTATAAGGCTTTGAGAGCTTTATCCTTGTTTTGATGAAGGTTTATGGGGGCTCTAATGAAGGCAGGAGAGGCTTAACCGTAATGAAAACCAGATTATTTTGTGTGATCTCTATCTATTGATGTTCTATTCGCGTTATCATACCGCGTTTTTAATTTTGACCCCTGCCTTGCGGCGCAAGGCTTGATAACGATATTGGAGAATCCTTTGCAGTTCAAAGACTTAGGTTTAGATAATCGCTTACTGAAAACACTGGCACATTATGATTTCAAGCAGGCGACCCAAATCCAACAGCAGGCTATTCCTGTTGCTATAGCCGGAAAAGATCTTCTGGCTTCATCCAAAACGGGTTCGGGTAAAACGCTAGCCTTTTTGTTGCCGATGCTGCATAAAGCATTAAAAACCAAGGCATTGTCTGCTCGCGATCCGCGTGGTTTGATTCTGGTACCTACCCGTGAACTTGCCAAGCAAGTGTACAGTGAACTGCGTTCAGTGCTGTCGGGACTGAGCTATACCGCGACCCTTATTACCGGTGGTGAAAACTTCAATGACCAGGTTAAGGCACTGCGCCGTGGCCCGAAATTCATCGTAGCGACTCCCGGACGTCTCGCTGACCACCTTGAGCATCGTTCACTGTTTCTGGAAGGTCTGGACACCCTGATCCTCGATGAAGCGGACCGCATGCTGGATCTGGGGTTTGCTCCTCAGTTGCGTCATATCCACAACGTGGCAAAGCACCGTCGCCGCCAGACCCTGATGTTCTCTGCGACGTTGGATCATGCTCAGGTGAATGACATTGCGTATGAAATGCTGAATGAGCCGAAGCGCATTGCCATTGGTGGTGCCAACGAACAGCACAAAGATATTACCCAACGTTTTTATCTGTGTGATCATCTTGATCACAAAGAGGCGTTACTGGAACGTGTGCTCAGTGATGCCGATTATCGTCAGGTCATTATTTTTACTGCGACCCGTAACGATACCGAGCGCCTGACGGCCAAGTTGAATGAGCAAAAACTCAAAGCGGTGGCACTGAGCGGTAACCTGAATCAGACGCAGCGCAATACCATCATGAGTCAGTTTGAGCGTGCGGTATTTAAGATTCTGGTGACCACCGATGTTGCTTCGCGCGGTCTGGATATCGCGAACGTCACCCACGTGATTAACTTTGATATGCCTAAACATACGGAAGAGTATGTACACAGGGTTGGTCGTACCGGTCGTGCCGGCAATAAAGGCGATGCAGTTTCTCTGGTCGGGCCGAAAGACTGGGACAGCTTTAAGCGGGTTGAGGCCTTTTTGCAACAGGATCTTCAGTTTGATGTGCTGGAAGGCCTGCAAGGTAAGTTTAAAGGGTTGAAACCGCGTCAGGCACAGAATGACAAGGTTACGGCACGCAACGCGAAAGCGAAACCTCAGGCGAAGAAAGTCGCGAAGAAACCGGTCAAACGCGATAAAGGTTTCTATGATCATGTGGCAGTCGGTGATTCGGTCTTTATTCCGAAAAAGAAAGTTGCCCCTAAGGTTGATGACGGCGAGTAATGACTGTTCAGTCAAGCCGGTTGGTTTAACAATTAGTCAGTGTTATCGGTAAATAATCAGGCCGCCCTTTGCAGGGGCGGCCTGATTATTTTTGAGTGAAAGCGGGTATTTCTATACCTTAAAATAATCCAACTGCTGTTTCTGCTGTTCGGCCAGGGCGGATAGTTCCTGGCTGGCGGTGGCTGATTGGGTAATGCCGGTGACATTCTGGCTCACCAGGTCATAAATATTGCCCAGGTTACGGTTAATATCTGAGGTAACCTGATTTTGCTCTTCAGACGCTGATGCAACCTGGGTATTGAGCGCACTCAGTTCTGCGATTGCCTGGTTAATCGCTTGCAGTGCACCGCTGACCTGTGCTGACAGAGATTGGTTCTCTTCCAGCATTTTCAGGCTGGAGTTCATGCTGTCGTTGGCGATACCGGATTGATCCTGCAGGTCTTCAATAATGGCCTGGATTTCTTTCGTCGAATCCTGGGTTCGAGCTGCCAGCATACGCACTTCGTCGGCAACCACGGCAAAGCCGCGTCCGCTTTCGCCGGCACGCGCAGCCTCGATGGCTGCATTCAGCGCCAGTAGGTTAGTCTGTTCAGATATGCCCTGAATCACTTCAATCACTTTGCCGATTTTTTCGGACTGCTCTTTCAGGTTGTTCACCACGTTGGCTGCATCACCCAGTTTGTCAGCCATCAGCGCGTTAGCACGGTTGCTCTGTTCAAACATGGCCATACTGCTTTGTGCCTGCTGGTTGGCACTCTTAGCGGCCTGATCGGCCTGAGTCGCATTATCGGTCACGGTGCTGGCGGCAATCTCCATCTGGTTTACCGCTGAAGCAACTTGCTCGACTTCCTGTTTTTCCTGATCGGAGTTCACGCTGGACTGCGTCATTACCGCAGCCAGTTCCGTTGCCGAAGAGGCCACGTCATCACTGATGCGTACCAGTGCGCCGACCGTGCTGCGCAACTGAGTCACGGTACTGTTGATATCGCGTGCCAGCAGCGTCACTTCGTTATCACCGTCTTCGTCTGCGTTTACTAACAGGTTGCCTTGTGCAACTTCACGCACCACACTCTGCAGCTTTTGAATCGGGGTGACGATAACGCCGGCCAGATACCATGCGAACGCCGCGGCAAACAGCAGAACAAAAATCAGGCCGGTTATCGACATGTTCATCACACTGTGATTGTGTTCCTCGCTCAGATGGACTTTTTCGAGCGCTAAACGATTAAGCTCTTTTGACAGGGCATCAATGGCTTTGATCATGACAGCACCTTGATCACGATACACATCCATCGCCCGCGTATATTCGGCGTCAAATGCGGCTGAAGACTGCTGGCGATGTTTGACGTTAAGCAGGGGAATCATGGTTTTAATTGAGTAATCCACATACTCCTGCATCGCGTTTTTCAGCTGTTGCACTTCTTCGTTCAGTTCAGGAATAGTGCCAATCGACTGCAGGTGAGCCAGGTTGTCACTCTGACGCTGTTTTAATACGGATGACAGGACTTTGACTTCTTCCGGCTTGAATAAGCTATAGATAGCACTGATGCGCATTGCATATGTATTGTCTATGATTTTAGTCACTTCGTCTTTGTGATTGATCAGCGCTTCGGTTGATTGGGTCATGTCACGAAACGCATCTTTAAGGGTGGATGTGCTGTATATAATGCCGGAGATGAGTAACAGCATTGTCATAAATACCGGTACCACCACCTGCAGTTTAATCGACAAACCGCTGAGTAGCTGGCGCATTGAAATTCCTCTTCTGAAATATGAGATAAAAATGAATTAACACTTAACTAGGATGTTATTTTGATTATTAAAATAATTCGCTGATGATATCGGCTAACTACAAGATATCAATAGGGATTTAATAGAAAAGTCATCTGACTTATTCCTTTTGGTCTTAGTTTCAACAGCGGAATGTTGTTGATTTTGTCACAAGATCAATAAAAGCGGGCTGCATCAGAATTCACTTATTAAGTGATTGGTTTTGCTAACGAAGTTAACTGTGGTGCTGAATTACCTTGGTTGCCGGTATGACACTCTGTCATGCACTGTTCAATTTATTGAAACATAATTGTCATATTCGCGGCCTAAAGTGACACTCGTTCAAGTGACACACAACGGCAATAAAGCCACTAAAGGAAATTGTGATGAAAAAGACAGTAATCGGTGCAATCGCTCTGCTAGGTGCTCTGGCAGTAAATCCAGTTTCAGCAAAAGAGACCATCTCTGCAGTTGGCTCGAGCAGCGTAACACCACTGATGGAAGTTTTCTCTGAAACATACATGAAAAAGAATTCAGACGTGTTTATTGAAGTACAAGGCCCGGGTTCTTCAGCGGGTATTAAAGCTGCGAAGAACGGCAGCGCAGATATCGGCATGTCTTCTCGTAACCTGAAAGATTCTGAAAAAGAATCAAACCTGGTTGAAGAAGTCATTGCTCGCGATGGTATCGCGGTTGTGGTTAACCCAAGCAACAAAGTGAAAGGCCTGACCGCTGAACAAGTTTCAGCTATTTATAAAGGTGAAGTCTCTAACTGGAAAGAAGTGGGTGGCGAAGACAAACCAATCGTTGCTATCACTCGTGACACAGCATCAGGTACTCGCGGCGCATTTGAAGAAATCATGGAACTGAAAATGAAAGTTTCTGGTAAAACTGTGTCTGCGATTTCTCAGCGAGCTCAGGTTGCAAACGGTAACGGTGGCCTGAAAACTATGGTTGCTTCTAACCCATACGCAATCGGCTACATCTCTCTGGGTACGGTTGACAACTCAGTACACGCTCTGGCAATCGACGGTGTGAATGCCAGTGTTGACAATGTGAAGAGCGGTTCTTACAAAGTAGCTCGTCCATTCCTGGTTCTGTACAAGAAAGGCCAGCCTTCAGCAGAGACTCAGAAATTCCTGGATTGGATGCTGACTGATGAAGCACAGGAAATCGTAGGTTCTCACCACTACATCTCTGTGAAGTAAGATATTCCGTTACAACCAATCAGTAGTTTGCTCAGCCCGCTTGCTTAGGGCTGAGCGTTTTCAATCCACATCGACTCGCTCGACAAGTGAGATGAATATGACCATCGCGACAAATAGTGATCAGCTTATGAACAGTGAATCGACACAGCTATCCAAACGCACTTTGCGTGAGAAAAAGCGTATCGACTGGAGAGAGCGCATTTTCCACGGTTTGTTCTTAACCAGTGCCGTCATCGGTATCGTCTCTCTGGCGATTATTGCTTATTTTATCATCCGGGAAAGTATTCCCGCATTTCAGGAAGCCGGTGTATCCGGTATCGTTCTGGGCCAAAACTGGCTGCCACCGGCACTGTACGGCGTGGCGACCATGATTGTCGCCTCCGTTGTCTCTACCTTTGGTGCCGTGATTGTCGGGGTGCCAATTGGTGTCCTGACCGCTATTTTTATCGCTGAGATTGCTCCTAAACGTGTCGCGGACATCATTCGCCCGGCGGTAGAGCTGCTGGCAGGTATTCCTTCGGTGGTTTACGGCTTCTTTGGTCTGGTTATCATTGTTCCTCTGATTCAGAACATCTTCCAGGTCCCTGCCGGTAACACCATTCTGGCCGGTATTATTGTGCTGGGTGTGATGATCCTGCCAACCGTGATTACCGTTTCTGAAACATCCATTCGTGCCGTGCCGAAAACTTATAAAGAAGGTTCTCTGGCGCTGGGCGCATCGAATATCTACACCATTTTTAAGTTGCTTGTGCCTGCTGCTCGTTCAGGGATTATGACCGGCGTGATTCTGGGCATTGGTCGTGCTCTGGGTGAAACCATGGCGATCATCATGGTGATGGGGAATGCGCCGGCGATGCCGCAGGGCATCCTTGATTCTGCGCGTACCCTGACCGCGAACATTGCGATCGAAATGTCATACGCGAGCGGTGTTCACGCCAATGCGCTGTATGCCACCGGCGTGGTATTGCTGGTGTTTATCATGATGCTCAATGCGGCATTGCTGTACCTGAACCGCGAGAAAGCGAGGTAATCCCCATGGATCGTGTAAAACTGAAACAAGCGCGTGAATTTAAAGATAACGTACTGCGCAGCTTGATCTGGATTGCGGCGGCACTGACCGTTGGTTTTCTGTTCTGGATCATCTGGTACATTCTGTCTAACGGCCTGCAGCACGTGGACTGGAATTTCATCAGCGACAATTACACTCGTACCGGGGAAGAGCATGGTATCTTCCCGATGATCGTCTCAACCATTTATATGGTAGTGGCCTCTATCGCTGTGGCCGCTCCGCTCGGTATTATGACGGCTATTTACCTGACCGAATATGCCAAAGTCGGCAGTCGCCTGGTTAAGGTGATTCGTTTCTGTACTGAATCTCTGGCCGGTATCCCATCGATTATTTTCGGTCTGTTTGGTATGACTTTCTTCGTTGCGATTCTGGGGCTGGGCTTTTCAATTCTGTCGGGCGCGCTGACGCTGAGTATTCTGATTCTGCCCGTCATTATCCGTACCACAGAAGAAGCGTTGATGTCTGTACCGCAAACCTATCGTGAAGGCTCCTACGGCCTTGGTGCTTCTAAAATCTATACTATCTGGCGTTTGATTTTGCCAAGCGCAATGCCAGGTATTCTGACTTCAGTCATTCTGAGTATCGGTCGGGTGATCGGTGAATCGGCTCCGGTCTTTCTGACCGCAGGCATGGTGGCACGTATTCCGGATTCATTAATGGATTCCGGGCGTACCCTGACGGTTCACCTTTACAAGCTGACTACCGAGCTGTTCACTGTTGAAGAGTGGAACCAGGCTTACGGTACAGCAACGGTCCTGATTGTCGTCGTGTTGCTCATCAACATGATTACCAAATTGATCGCCAAGCGATTCAATACGGCGACTTACTAATCCGTAATTTACTCGTGTACTACGACTGACAGAATTGAAGAGATAACACAATGAACAAATTCAACATTGAAAACCTGAACCTGTTTTACGGTGAAAACCAGGCACTGAAATCGATCAACCTGCCAATCCCGACTCGTCAGGTAACGGCGCTGATCGGCCCGTCCGGCTGTGGTAAATCGACGCTACTGCGTTGTCTTAACCGCATGAATGACCTGATTGAAGGGGTTAAAATTACCGGTAAGCTGACCATGGACGGCGACGACGTGTATGGCAATATCGATGTCGCGGATTTACGCATTCGCGTTGGTATGGTGTTCCAAAAGCCAAACCCATTCCCGATGAGCATTTATGAAAACGTTGCTTACGGCCTGCGTGCGCAGGGTATCAAAGATAAAAAACACATTGATGAAGTGGTTGAAAGCTCGCTACGCGGTGCGGCGCTGTGGGATGAAGTAAAAGATCGTCTTAAGTCGCATGCGTTTGGTCTGTCTGGTGGGCAGCAGCAACGTTTGTGTATTGCTCGTACTATCGCGATGCAGCCTGACGTGATCCTGATGGATGAACCGACGTCCGCGCTGGACCCGATTGCGACCCACAAAATTGAAGAGCTGATGGAAGAGCTGAAGAAGAACTACACCATCGTCATTGTGACGCACTCCATGCAGCAGGCTCGTCGTATTTCCGATCGCACGGCCTTCTTCCTGATGGGAGAGCTGGTGGAACACGATGAAACTCAGAATATCTTTAATGAGCCGAGAGACGATCGCACTCGCGGCTATGTGAATGGGGACTTTGGCTAAGCCCCCTCGCTATTGAACGGATTATAACTATAAAGCGATGGTAACCTTGCCCCTCATCTTGAGGGGTTTTTTTTGTTTGCTTATCGGGCGTTATCGGATCATCAGCCTGTTGTATACAGCTCTTTATGCTTGAACGCATTCATCTGTTCACCGATAGCACAAACCAACGTTTGTTTACCATCCCCGCATGTGGGCTGTTTTAACGATTGGCGGAGTATAATGGCCAAAGCACAGGATATAGGGCGGTTTTCGCTAGGCGCTTTGTTGATAGGAGTGAATGGAAAGTAAGCCGGTGATAAACCAAAACAGCCTCACACAGTGAGGCTGTTTTGCATCGTTTTGTTACAACCGGAATCAAAAAATCAGGTGGGCAACACCAGCGATCACAGGCAGTGTGATCAGGGTGCGCAGGATGAAAATCACGAACAGCTCGACAATGTTGACCGGAATACGGCTGCCCAGTAGCAAAGCACCCACTTCGGATAAGTAGATCAGCTGTGTTACCGACATGGCGGCAATCACAAAACGGGTCATTTCGTTATCGATTGAAGCGGCCAGAATTGCCGGAATGAACATGTCGGCAAACCCCACAACCATGGTCTGTGATGCCTGAACTGCTTCCGGAATGCCCAACAGTTCTAGGTAAGGCACAAACGGCTGACCCAGAATCGAGAACACAGAGGTATATTCAGCGATAACCAGCGCAATCGTACCCAGACCCATCACCACAGGCAGTACCCCGAATACCATATCAACAGCGTTGCGTACGCCTTCAGCCAATACGTGTTTCAGCGAACCAACTTGTCCAGCTTTAGCCAGCGCCAGATTCATGCCCCATGAAAACGCAGTATGCCCTTGTGGTACCGCATCTTGATCTGCTTGCGGCTTACTGCCATCGATGTAGGTGTCTTTCTTCAGGCTAAGTGGTGGCAGACGAGGGATGATCACTGCAGCAACCAAACCAGCCAGACAGATAGCGGCATAGAATGGCAAGAACAGATGCTCCAGGCCTACCTGTGCAATGACGATCAGGCTGAAAGTAATCGATACTGCAGAAAAGGTGGTGCCAACGACCGCAGCTTCACGTTGAGTATAAAATTTACCTTCGTACTGTTTACTGGTCAGCAGAATACCGACACTGCCGTCACCCAGCCAAGAAGCCACACAGTCAATCGCACTGCGTCCTGGCAGGTTAAACAGCGGACGCATGATCTTGCTCAGCAATGCACCCATCAGTTCCAGCAAACCAAAGTTCAACAGCAGCGGCAGCAACAGGCCAGC
Source organism: Vibrio sp. H11 (assembly GCF_004804295.1). Taxonomy (NCBI): domain Bacteria; kingdom Pseudomonadati; phylum Pseudomonadota; class Gammaproteobacteria; order Vibrionales; family Vibrionaceae; genus Vibrio; species Vibrio sp. H11. The sequence continues at coordinate 152,618 of NZ_SSHN01000003.1, forward strand.
GAAAATAAATACTGAGAACAAGGTCGGTAGCAGGCCTTCCAGCACCAGACCACCGGTGTTTTCTTCCCAAACCGCTTTAGGACCAATTTGGAAAAAGGTCATGATCACTGCCGCGCCGCCAATGATACGTACCACGAGCCAGATCCAGTTCGGATTGAACAGGCCATTCAGAAACGGACGTTGAGTGATCCAGGTCGGCTGGAAAAGTTTGGTCAACACGGAAGCAACCGACATAAAAGCGATGATGATGGTCACGATAGCAACCAGGCTGTCACCCAGTACCGCTTGAATCGATTTGGCCAGAATAGCGACAGGAATCGTCAGAGAGTCCTGATAGCTGATCGGTGCCATAAACAGGAAAAGCCCGATCAGAGAAGGGATCAGGAACATCCAGAAGCTGCCGGAAGAAGTGTTTTCTGCCGGTGATTTAATAGTTTGAGCGTTATCTTGCATTGCGTCTCTCGTGATACCACTGGTTCAAGTAATACCCACTCCCTGGCATAGTCATTCACTCAATATCCCTATTTACTCATGCACGCAAGAATATCTAGTTTTTATGTTTTGAGCAATACTATTCATTAAATATCGTTAAATATTCACTTTATTTCACTATGGAGTGGCTGCAATATAGTTAATTGTTTTGTTATTGTTACATTGGTGAATGGAATGTTTAAAATGGTTTGTGCTTTTTATGTGACCATGAACACAGTCCCATAGCGCGTTATGGTGAAAGAACACAAAAGAGGTTAATAACTCAGCATTGCGGTCAAAAAAACACCCCTGATTTGTAAATTCAGGGGTGAAGAGGACAAAATGGGTAATTAGTAATGTTCAGTTGAAGGATGGATTCTTGTCTGTGGCCGCTTCTGTCATGGCCAGCGCAGCGCCCAGGGCATGATGAAAATCCGGCTGGATATTCTGCTCACCCAGCAAGGCGACAATTCCTGCCCGACGCAGCTTGTGTGCCACTCTGGGATTGGCACCGGAGAGCAAGACATTAACCTGCTGGTGTTGGAAGCGGCTCACCATCTCTTCCAGTGTCTGCAAGCCGGTAATATCCATAAAAGGCACCCACTTCAGACGAATGATCAAAATACGGGGCGGCTGGGCGATACTGGTCATGACTCGCTCAAAGCTCTCTGCGGCGGCAAAAAAGAAGGGGCCGTCCAGAGCGTAGACCGCGATGTCGCGAGGTAATACGGTCAGGTTGTACTCGCGAAGTTCCTGGCTGAGATCCTGACTGGTATTGGCGGTGACCTCAACACTGGCTGCCATGCGTTTGACAAAATGCAGAATAGCAAGAATAACCCCGATATTGACGGCGACGACCAGATCGGCAAACACGGTCAACAAGAAAGTTATCAGCAGGATCACCACATCGGCGCGTGGCGCCCGGCGGACAAGTTTCACGAAGTGGCCTGCCTCACTCATATTCCACGCCACCACAAACAATATCGCGCTCAGTGTAGCAAGCGGGATGTTAACGGCCAGCGGCGCCAGGGCCAGAATAATCACCACCAGAGTCAGGGCATGCACCACGCCGGCAATCGGGCTGTTGCCCCCATTACGGATATTGGTTGCAGTGCGTGCGATTGCTCCGGTCGCGGCGATGCCGCCAAACAGGGGAGTAATCATATTCGCGATGCCTTGGCCAACCAGTTCCTGATTGGAGTTGTGTTTGGTGCCTGCCATGCCATCAGCGACGACCGCAGACAGCAAAGATTCAATCGCACCCAACATGGCGATGGCAAAGGCCGGTCCAATCAGACTGAGAACTTGCGCTAGGCTGACATCGGGGACGGACAAATCGGGCAGGCCCTGGGGAATACCGCCAAATGCAGACCCTATGGTTCGAACCCCCTCGAACTGGAGGCAATATTGCAGCACGGTGACCACAACCAGAGCGACTAAAGGGCCGGGAATTTTATTCAAGCGCGGAATTTTAGGCGTGAGCAGCACCAAGGCCAGAGATAACAGCGCCAGCAGCGTAGTGGTGAGATCCAGATGCGGCAACGCTTGCAGCAGAGCCAGCAGTTTCTGATGAAAATGTTCGGCGTGAATTGCGGGCAGACCAAAAAATTCGCGCCACTGACCAACCCAGATGATGACACCGATGCCGCTGGTAAATCCGACGATAACCGGATCGGGAATGAAACGGATGATACTGCCGAGCTTACTGATGCCGAGCAGCAGTAAAATGGCTCCGGCCATCATGGTGGCGATTTGTAGCCCCACGATGCCGTGTTCAGAGACTATTCCCGCCAGAATGACAATAAATGCGCCGGTGGGGCCTGCTATCTGAACCCGGGATCCACCGCATAACGACACTATGATACCGGCAAAAATGGCAGTATAAATGCCTTGCTCGGGTTTGACTCCGGACGCAATCGCAAATGCCATGGCCAGTGGCAGCGCCACGACACCGACGATCAGACCGGCAACGAGATTACGTGTCCAGTGGCCGGATTTAAGTAAGCCGGCCTGATAGGACTCATAGATGGCAAACATAAGAAAAAACCTTACAAAAGTAATGGTGATGAGCGAGTGGATTCTACGCTCATTGCTAACGCTGTAAAGTGAAACCCGGGGCGCTGCACATTTTGCTTGTGCTCCGGTAAACCGGGGTCAAGATTGAGGTATAGTGCCCGCTAATCGTGGTGTATTGGGGTGGTTAGCGAGGCCAGAATGATGAAGAGCCCGCTTTTTGCAGGCAACCGCCTGGAGGCGAATCGCTTGGAAGATAAACGCTTGGGAGAAAAAACAATGAGAAAACGCGGGCTGCCGATTCCTTTAATATTACTGACGCCACTGTTGTTGTTGGTGTTGGTCGTAGCCGCAGGGGTGTATCGGTTCTCTTTGTCGGATGATGACATTCTGGCCAAATTTCCTTCCCGTCCGGCCAGCAGCGATGAGATTGTCGAACAATTATTTGATGTTAAGGTTAGTGCACCTTTAACGATTGGCGTGCCTGGCTCTTTTGCTTTTGCCTTGATCAATCGTCGCGATGATGTCCGGGGATTGCTATTGGGTTCTTACGATTCAGGTCAGCAACGTGGCGAGGTGGCGCTCGATGCCAGGACTGTGCTCAAACTGGCGCAATACTCTCAGCGGTATGGCTATGCCGGTATTATCCGGGTATCTGATCAGAGCCGTGCTCTGATGTACTATCTCGCCTTGTTTGAGTTTGATGCCCAGCGGCAACGCATGGTGATGACTGACAGTCTTTGGTTAGGCGATCGTATTGTGGTGCAGGCATTAGAACAAAAGGATGACCAACTTAACGTTTCTCTGCTGACTCATGATGAGAATCAGGCTGTGAGTGAGGTCCCGACAAAGTTTAAGTCTATACTGGTGGGTATATCGCAGAAATATCAGTTAATTCAATAACAATGAACAGCCAGTGTCACTGCAGGCGTTGTGCCCGGACTGTGCAATATCTGCCGGGTGTCCAAAGCCGCTGATGCGTACTGAACATCTGTGGCTGGTTCGTTTCACGTATGACTGACGACTTTATACAGAGCTGATTTTCTTATCTGCAGATGATGCTTTTTTCTACAGCAGGTTAGTTTTATAGTCAGCGAGCGGAGTGATTTTTTCAAAAATGGAGTTTTGACATGATTAATAAGCGTTTCTTTAAAACCAAAGATGAAGTGGAAGTGACGTTTGAGCTGGACGTTCCGTCACAAGCCTCAACGGTCGAAATTGTGGCTGATTTTCTTGGTTGGCAGCCTGAACCCATGAAAAAAGTGGCCAAAACCGGCACCTTTAAATACAAAACGCGTTTACCTAAAGATGGTGAGTATCAGTTCCGCTATCTGCTCGATACTGAGCAGTGGGTCAATGATGCTGAGGCCGATCAATACATCCCGAACGGTTTTGGCGAAGATAACTGCCTGGTGAAAACGTATCAGTAGCCAATTTATCCGTTGCTGCGATGTCGCCCCCCGCTTAGTGAGCCATTCTATCCGGGTGGGCGAGCATAATATCAGCGAAATCTAACATAAATCTTACAAGGCACTGCGGTGCCTTTTTAATCTGCGATTGACACTGTATGACACTCTACAGGTGACTTTTAGCCAAAAAAAACTTACTCTTTGTGCTCTTTTAACATTATCCACGGGTTAGATTGTGCTACCGAAGTCTTTAATATTACGATTTTCTGAGCTTTCTAAACGCAAGAAAGCATCAGTTGTAGGATTACCCCTACTGGCAGTGGCAGCCATCTCATCTTCGCTTAACAGTCCTTCGTATCCACGAACTATCGAATTGTCGATTCCAGAATCGCAAATCGTGGAGTCGATTCTGTCTGATTCGGCAGACTCACAGCGGGTCTATCCGGATTATGAATATGAGATTCAATCTGGTGATAATCTGAGCTCTATCTTCACGCAACTGGGATTTACCTACCAGGAAATGATGAAGGTAATGGAAACCGATTTAAACTACCTCGCACTGGATACGCTGAAACCGGGCAATATTTTGCGCTTCTGGAAAGGTCAGGATGGTAAGAGCCTGGTCAAAATGGAGCTGGAATTCAGCATGGTCGAGCGCGCGGTGTATTCTCGAACACCGGATGGTGGCTACGAGTTCAAGGACGTTAAAATTCCGGGCAAATGGAAAGAGTTTGCGTTGATTGGTGAAATTCAGGGCAGTTTCTCGCAGTCGGCAAATCAGTTGGGTCTGGGAAGCTCAGATATCGATCAGATAGTGACGTTGCTGAAAGATAAAATTAATTTTGGGCGTGATTTGCGTGCCGGTGACCGGTTCGAAGTTGTGCTATCGCGTCAATACGTTGGCGATAAACTGACGGGCAACCGTGAGATTCAGGCGATTAAGATTTTGGGTCGCAGTAATGAAGTCACCGCGTATCTTTACAAAGATGGTCAGTATTACGATAAAAATGGTGAGAGCCTGCAACGCGCTTTCCAGCGCTATCCAAGTGCTCACAAGTGGCGTATGTCTTCACCGTTTGATCCGCAGCGTCGTCATCCGGTGACTGGTCGCATCGCGCCGCATAACGGCACTGACTTTGCTGCGCCGACCGGCACACCGGTCTTAGCAACCGGTGATGGTGTAGTCGTGATGACCCGCAACCATCCTTACGCCGGTAAGTACGTGGTGATTAACCATGGCAGTACCTATACCACGCGTTATCTGCACCTGAGTAAAATTCTGGTTCACAAAGGCCAGAAGATTACCCGTGGTCAACGTATTGCTTTGTCTGGTGCTACCGGTCGAGTTACCGGGCCGCATATCCATTATGAGTTGATTGTACGCGGACATCCGGTCAATCCGATGACGGCGAAAATTCCAATGGCAAATTCAGTGCCGAAAAAGGATATGGCGAATTTTATCGCGCGCCGTGATCAGCTCGACACCATGCTGGAACAGCAGGAAGGTTTACTGGCCGCAAACCAGGCCGAGACATCGTCCGCCAATGAAGTTTCAGCCAGTGAAGCAACACCGGAATCAGGCTCTTAATGAGCAGTGTGCCGGGTCAATAGGTTGCCGGGTATCACCAGCGTTGTAAGACAAAGGCCCTGTATTACAGGGCCTTTTTTCATGCGTTCGCCCGGCCAAACCACGTTGACCACCACCAACCTCGCCGCCGTGTTAACCGCGATGATGAGGGTTAATCGCGATAATTGTTTTGATCGGGATGATTACTTTGATCGGGACGACTGGTCTGTTCGGCGTTTTCTGAACGGGTACCGGCCAGCTTAGCGCGGTTTTCACGCCACAGCTGAGCAATGTGGGCCGGCCTGTCCGGTTTTGAGAAAAAGTAGCCCTGAATTTGCTCACAGCCCATCGAATAGAGCTTGTCTAACTCATCCTGGCTTTCCACGCCTTCGGCGACCAAGTCGACCTGTAACTGTTTGGCGAGCTGGATAATCAGCCAGACGACCCGCTCCGAGTTTTCATTGCACAACATGTTGCGAATAAAGCTAGCGTCTATCTTGATGCAGTCGATCGGATAACTATGGATGTAATTGAGACTGGAATAGCCGGTGCCAAAATCATCCAGTGCGACGGTAAAACCGAGTTCTCTTAGTCGGTCGAGAATATACTTCACCTCATTGGTTTGTGATAATAGCACCGTCTCGGTCAGCTCAATGGTGAACTCATGAGGAGCGAACTGATAACGGTTGAGTGTGTGCATTAAGTGATTGAGATAACGGGTCGAATTGGTTAATTCATACGCAGAGCAGTTGAGGCCTAACTTAACTTTGTAACCCAGTTCCGCCTCTAACGCGGCCTTGGCTTCACAGGCCAGTTCGACAATACGCTCCCCAAGTTCAATGATCAGCCCGGACTGCTCGGCCGCTTCGATAAACTCAACCGGAGAAATGAAGCCCATGCTGTGATGATTCCAGCGCGCCAGGACTTCATAATAGTTCCAATCGCTCTGGCCACGCTGCACGATGGGCTGTACGACTATAAAAATTTCCGCCTCGGTGACACTGGTTTTATCCAGTTCACTGCGCAGAGCGTCAATGATTTGAGTGCGGCGGTGATACTGACTGCTCAGGTGAGTGTCATAGCAGCGAATCTGGCTGCTGCGGCTCTGTTTACAATCTTTCAGCGCCAGGCTGGCATTGAGTATCAGCTGGTCAGCGCTAATCGCTTCCGGTCCTTTTTTCGCAATACCGATACTGAGGCTGACTTTGATGCGATGGGACGGATCGAAGTAGCCTTGTTCGAGTTTATCGAGAATGGAGCGGCAAATTTTGAGTGGGTCTGATGAGTAGGTGATAAATGCGAACTCATCGCCGGCAATCCGAAATGTCAGGTTCTCCTCACGCACGCATTGCAAGATCGAATTAGCGACAAACCGAATGATCTGGTCGCCAATATAGTGTCCATACAGGTCATTGATGGCCTTAAAATTGTCAATATCAAGGTAGGCGAGCGTAAACGGCTCACTGCTGGTCTCGACCAGACGCTCTAATTTATCTGACAGATAATTGCGGTTCATCAGGTTGGTCAGATTGTCATGCGACACTTCATAACTCAGCTGATTGACCAGGCTGTCAGAGCGCTCAGATAACCATTTGTTACGCAGCGAATGGACGATGATGCGCGCAATAATACGATGGTATTCCACCATGCTCCCTTCATCGTGCATGGTTTCGGTAAAGGTTGAAATCAATATCCCCAGCACTTCGCCATTGTTGGTGCGCAAAGGTACGCCGATATACGACTCAATCTGATTGTCTGCCAGAAAATCATCAAACGGAAAAATCTTACTGACCTGAGAGGGAAACAGGCAAAACTCCTGTTTAGATTTTGCCACCTGCTCACTAGGGGTGCCTTTCAACTGGTAGCACGGGCTGACTTTTAGTTCCTTGCCGGCCGCATAGGAGAGAGGATGGGCCTTGTAATGAGATTTATCGAGTTCGACAATGCAGGTACAAAACGTGCTGAAATGCGAATGCAGCACTCTGGCCGCTCTGTCCAGTAATGCGTGCTCTTCCAGCAGAAGCAATTCGTTTATGGTTTCCAGACTAACGGCGTTTCTAGCCAGTGACGTTGTAGTCATAATTCGCACTCACGTTGTCTCAGACAGACTGATGGGAATTAAGTAACTGATATCATATTATGCTCTTGGTTACTATGGCTGAAATTATCACAATTTTCCACTATCTGCGCGGCTCTGCGCAGATAAGTAGTATTAGTTATCGCAAATCAACATGTTACTTAGTTTTACCTGAATGAATGCTTTTTTTCGGTTTGCGACATTATCCAAAGGTGAGCATTTTGTCCTGTGACTGAGCCAGTTTCTGTTTGAGGAAATTGAGAAACAACTGGGTGCGCGTGTGCTGATAATCCAGTTTCGGGTAGTAGGCATAGACCGTGGCCTGATCGATAGTAATGTCAGGTAAAATACGCACCAATGCTCCCTGTCTGAGTTCTTCTTTCAGCATGACATGGTTGGAGACCACAATACCCATGCCACATTTACCGGCATAAAACAGGGCTTCAGGGTTGGTCGTAGCAAAGTTACCCGATACCGTGATACGTTGATTATTACTGGTTTTCATCTCGCGCCGGGTCTGCTCACCCCAGCATAAGACATTGTGGTTATTAAGATCTTGTAGCCGGGTTGGCATGCCGTTCCGCTGCAGATATTGCGGAGAGGCGTAAAAGCCGGCGTGATGCTCAAATAGGGCTGTCGCTTTAAAGCTGAGGGAATTGAGCTGCTCGATTTCACGGCTGATAAACAGGTCAAGATGCAGTTCAGGTAACTGGCCTGGCGTTGTGGTCGTCAACTGGATACGAATATCGGGATAAAGATGAAGAAACTCGTCGACATATTGCATCAGGAATTTTGAACCTACCGCCAAAGTGGCACCGATTTTTAGCAGTCCGGCCGGGCTTTGGTTGAGCGAGCGGGTTTCATCGACGACAGATTGCCAGCTTTCCAGCTGTGACTTGGCTCGCTGATAAAAAAGTGCACCAGCTTCGGTCTGGGTGACCGAGCGGGTAGTTCGCTTGAGCAGTTGAACGCCAATGCGCTCCTCTAGCCAATGGATACGTTTGCTGACCGCTGAGCTGGTGGTATTGAGCTTGCGTGCCGCACCATTAAAGCTGCCTTCCTCAACCACGCGGGTATAAGTGGTAACACTTTGCAGCCAATCCATAACATATTCCTATCGAGCGCTCTTTTCGGTGGGGAAAACTGAGCCAATGGTTAAAGAGCACCACTATAAACACTTTTCTCCGGGAATAAACCCTTAGCCGTACGGAAAAATTTTGCATCAGTTGAAATATTTATCGCAGTCTCCGGGTCTTGTGATGGGCATATTCATTACAAACAGAGGTAACTATAAATGGTTAAGCAAACACCTATGACCCGGTTTATTCAACGTAGCCTAGCGGCTGCTGCTTTATTGATTAGTGTGCCGGCTTTGGCTGATGTCAGCGTGCATGTGCTGGATACCAATCAGGGTTTACCAGGGCAAGGCGTCGATGTGCGTTTCTATCAGCAGTTGAACGGTGAATGGCAGTTACTGTCCGAGCAAACCACTAATGCTCAGGGACGCATCAACAGTTTTGCTTTAGGCGACGGAGATCACTACCGGGTGGTTTTTGATGTTGCTCCATTCTTTGACAAGCAACATATCGACAGTTTCTACAGTGAAATTCCGGTTGAATTCAATGTGACGGATAAAGACGCACATTATCACATTCCTCTGCTATTGAGCCCTTACGCTTATTCTACTTACCGCGGCAATTAAGTTAAGCTTGAGCGATAACGCGTGGGTGGCTTTGGCCACCCATTTTTAATGCCCGGCGGTTCGCCCAGCGCAAAGATAATTACCGGGGATGTAGTATTGCTGATGCAGGCCGGGCACCTTATCGTTATAATCCGGCACTGCAATCAAAGAGGAAGCAAGATGCAACAGAATGAGTTTGAAGCGCTGGTAAAAGAACTATGTGCGAAAGAATCACTGCCACAAGCGCTCGAATTGCTGAAGCAATCGGATGACGCGGATATCGCGCAAGCGGCACACTCTCTGAGTGGTCAGTTTGCTCTGGCTGATATTGAAGGTGAACAACGTATCTATCATGTGTTTGTGCAGACTGATGAACAGGGCGTAGAGCAGGAATACGTTGAGCACATCATGAACGAAGGTGAAGATGTGATTAAGTTTGTAGCCTGGTTCTTTGAGGCGCTGTTTGATGTCAAAGTGAAGGACACTTATCAGGCGGCGGGTAAGACCTATAAACAGCCTAAACGCAGCTAATTTGTTGTGTAATTACTGCTTTTCGTTGTTTAATTACTATAAAGTGTGACCTATGTCTTGTTTTATCCCATTTTGATGCTATATTAACTTCAATATGTAGTTAAATTACATCTTAGTGTGGGGGGAAATCATGGGTAATGATTTAGGTGCACTGTACATGAGTCAAGTGATCGGTCAGCAGCTGATGCATGCAGAGCTGTACGGCAAAATTAAGCCGAAGAAAAAGTCTTTCATCAAAACATTGTGGAAGAAGATCAGCCGCTAACGCGAGCCATCAATATTATCGAAGCCCTGGTTGTCACAACCGGGGCTTTTCGTTTTTATCCGGGGTTGAAACTATATGGCATCGAAACTATATGGAATCGAAACTATCTGAGATCGAAACATGGGATGGTAACTCCAGAGCAATGCTGTGCTATTCACCACTGACCGGGCTTGAGAAGTGGATAACATTGTTGCTGTCCGTATGGCTTTTGAGCCAATGTTCAAGCGCATCACAACCGCCAATGTAGTCACCGTTAAGCCAGATCTGCGGTACGGTGACCGGAGTTTTACCACCGATATGCGCTTTGACTTCCGGGATCATACGATACAGGGCGGCACTCTCTTTCACAACATCATGATACTGATAGCGAATACCAGCGGTATCGAGCAGCTTCTTGGCTTTTTGACAATATGGGCAGTTGTATTTACCAAAGACAATATTGCCCTGTAATCTGTCGCGCTTGACCCATTCGCTGATCACAGCCTGAATAAACGCTCCCCGGTTGAGGGCTTCTCCCTGGCTGACGACCCGATTTTCCACCGTCACAATAGGTGCGTGCCATGCGCCGAAGCGCAGTGGCTGCCACCAGTTGCTGAGCCAGTCTTTGATTTCCAGATCGACCGGTACATCCAGTAGTTCATTGCGTAAACTATCTTCCAGGATATCTTTGCTTAATGTGCATTCACCGCATGGTATTTTGACTTTAAACGGGCCAAACTGCCCAGCCCACCGATAAAGTGTCACTTTAATTGGCTTGGTCATCCTCATTCCTCTGAATCTTGATTTGAGCCCGATTAATCATCAGCATAAGCATTCGCTGTCAGCTGTGCAATCGGGTGAGTTAAAGGTTAAGACAGAGATTTTGGTGTTTTTCTTTCAGTTTATTTTTAACGCAGGATTGGTTGACAGAGACAGGTTGCCGCAAACACAGCTCGCTATCGGTGCTAAACGGGATTTATATTATGCAATTGGTTTTGTATTGGTCTGATCTGCGCCACATTTGTCGATGCCATTTGTGTTTCAGGAGGCGTAGATTTTGAAAATATTGATGCCGCTCAAATAACGAGCAAGCTAAAGCGACTAGTATCCTTTCGGTGTCAGATACATGACACGCAAAAAAAACCTCCCAGAGGGAGGTAAAGAACATGAAGTGATCAGTGATTTCTGCCATATCACTGTAAAGAAGCACAAACGCTGCCTGCATTTGTAATGATAGCAATGCATTCTCTATGCCAATTTTATAAAGCCAATAAAATCAGATGATTGAGGTTTTTATCGCTGAGGTAGAACCAATTTTGCTGCTTGGTTTTAGGGCATGAGAGTAAACTTGGTGCAAAAAAAAGACCTCCCAGAGGGAGGTCAAAGAACATGAAGTGATCAGTGATTTCTGCCTTACCACTGAAAAGAAGCACAAACGCTGCCTGCATTTGTACTAAATAATAAAGCATTTAGTGTGCCATGTTTAAATTTTAATTAATATCAAGTGGTTAGAATTACTCTTATCGCAATGGTACACAGATGATTGCTTTGTTTTTGGGCAAGGTGATGAATTTGGTGCAAAAAAAAGACCTCCCAGAAGGAGGTCAAAGAACATGAAGTGATCAGTGATTTCTGCCTTATCACTGAAAAGAAGCACAAACGCTGCCTGCATTTGTACTAACTACTAAGCATTCCTCATGCCAACTTTGAAAAGCCAATAATATCCGTTGATTAACCTGACGTGGTGAATCTTGATTCAGCGGCTGAGCATTTTCTCAGCACTGTTTCGGCTCATACTGCACTCACGAAGTGCAAAAAAGGCCAAGCGAAGCTTGGCCAATGGACAGTATCCCACAAGATTAAGGGAGGGATCAGAAGTCGTAGCGCAGACCCAGGCGAACGGTGTCGTTTACATCGTAACCAGTGTCTTCTTCATCCAGGTTGTTTAGCATGTAAGACAGGTAACCACGGAAGTTTTTATTGAAGTCGTAGCGACCAGTCAGTTCGAAAAAGTCAGCTGTGTCTTCATCAACACCGTTGGTCTCTTCAGTTTGTTTCTGGTACGCCGCAATCATGCGGAATTCTTTGGTCAGTTTGTACTGAGCAACCAGTTCCACACCATCAAACTCCTGGTTCGCATCGTCGTCCAGGTCACCCGTGGTGTAGGTTGCTGCCAGGTACAGTTGATCAATGGTGTAGCCCAGGCCCGCGATAACTTGGTCAGCAGAACCGTTACCTTCACCATTGTCATTGAATGAGTAGCCCAGACCGATATCCAGACCAAATGGGGTGTTGTAGATTGCAGAGATACCAAAACCATCAGTATCTTTTTCTTCGCCGGCAATGTAGCTTGCTTTCAGGCTGACAGCGTCGAACTCGTAGCCATAAGCAATCGTGTTGTTGATTTGCTCGTTACCTGAGTTGATGAATGCCTTTTGGTCGCCAGTAAAGGTAGCAATATCTGACATGTTAGAGATTTGCACGCCAGCACTGTCCTGACGGCCGAATGAGACTGCGCCGAAGTGGCCTTTCAGACCCACGTACATATAGCGTTGGTCAAAATCAGATTCTTCGTCGTTATCAGCAGATGAGTTAACACCTTGCTCTGCTTCCCAAACTGCAAAGCCTTTCATCTCGTTAGCCAGTTCCGTTTCGCCTTTCACGTTCAGACGCATACGGCTTTTGTTTTTCATTGTGCCTTCGATTTCTTCGCCTTTGGTGGTGCCGTTGAAGTCACCACGGAACTCCATACGACCGCCAACTTTCAGTTCGGTACCATCGGCTTTGTAAACGGTTGCTGCCATTGCTGAGCCTGATGCCAGGGCTGCGAAAACGGCGATTGCCACTGCTGCTTGTTTCATTGTTATTACCTTATTCATAGTTCACGAGCTTCGGTGCTCTTTCGTTTGGATGTGAGTAAGGTAGGATTTTTAAATGACGGTTTGATTTCTGCTTTGTGACGTTTAGGTTTTGTTTTTATTGAAGAAAAATGAATAAAGCCGCCAGGTGGCGGCTTTTTGTGCAATTTTGCTCCCAATTAGGCAATTTTGATACCGTTGGCAGTGACGCCGACGGCAATGTTGCCGCGGGTTGCATTGGAGTAAGGGCAAACCTGGTGTGATTTAGTTACCAGTTCGACTGCCTGTTGCTCCGGCAGTTCCAATGTTGCCGCTAAATTTACCGTCAAAGCGAAACCGCCGTTCTCGTTCTGGATAATACCGACTTCCGCACTGACCGGGGCCGACTTGAGGCTGATTTTGGCTTCTCTTGCGACGTGTAAAATCGCGTTCGAAAAACAGGCTGCATAACCTGCGGCAAATAATTGCTCCGGATTGGTTGCGGCTCCGGTGCCACCCATCTCTTTCGGGTAGCTTAAGTCCAGGGTCAGTAATCCGTCATCAGTACTGACTTTGCCGTTACGACCTGCTGATGCGGTGGCTTTGGTTGTGTATAGAGCACTCATCTTTCTTCTCCTATAGGGTAATTTAAGTTGTACGCAATTTAATTGTAAGCAATATTAGATCGATCTTTGCTCATAAGGCAAGTATATTGTGCGCAATTTAATTGCGAGTGATAAAAATGAGTGATTGCCGTTCCTCTCAAACTGATTTACCTGCCAGTAGCGATGACATGTTGTTGCTGGATAACCAGCTCTGTTTCCCTCTTTATAGCGCGGCTAATGCGGTAGTGAGGGCTTACCGACCACTGCTCGACGCCCTGGATCTGACGTATGTTCAGTATCTGGTGATGATGGTGCTGTGGCAGCAAAATGCGATCAGCGTAAAAACGCTGGGCGAAAAACTTTATCTCGATTCGGGGACCTTAACGCCGCTGCTGAAACGCCTGGAAGGGAAAGGTCTACTCGAGCGCCGTCGCAGTGCGATTGACGAACGGGCGCGTGAGTTGTGCCTGACCGAAAAGGGACAAAGCCTGCGTGAGCGGGCACTGACGGTGCCGGCTGCGATGATGTGCAAATTTGATCTGGAGGTTGCAGAACTGGTTCAGCTCAAGCAGTTATGTGAAAAAGTCATCGGCAAGATTGCGAATTAAGAGTGGGCGGCAGATCTTAATTTTGGCATCGCATCGACAGAATTTGATGGGAGTGCCTGTCGGATCCGGTACACTTTTCCTTTCACCATAGTTCAAGGAAGAGAGATGAATTCGGTTCGTGTTGATGAGAGGTTGGTCTACCCGTCAAAAGTGGTTTGTGTCGGGCGTAATTATGTTGAGCATGTGAAAGAGCTCAACAATGTCATTCCGGACCAGATGGTGGTGTTTAATAAGCCCAATAGCAGTATTTCCAGCACTCTGCACGCGTTTCATCAGGAAGCTCTCCATTATGAAACTGAGATCTGTTTTGTGGTCGAAAATGGCCGTTTTAGCGCTGTCGGTCTGGGTTTAGATCTGACCAAACGTGAACTTCAGTCACAGCTGAAAGGCAAGCAACTGTCGTGGGAAAGAGCCAAAGCATTTGATGGTTCTGCGGTTCTGAGCCGTTTTATCTCTTTACAAGGCCTGGACATCGGACAGCTCTCACTGGAGTTGTATATTAACTGTGTACGAGTTCAGTGCGGTGGTGTGAGTCAGATGATGTTCAAACCCGACGTGATTCTGGATGATCTGCAATCCTATACGACGTTAGCCGATGGAGACATCGTGATGACGGGCACTCCGTCCGGAGTTGGTGTGGTGCATCAAGATGACCTGTTTCTGGCGCGCCTGAAATGCGCTGATAAAACCCTGATGGAAATTGAATGGGTTGCTGAGTAGCAACGGAGCTGAATAACGTGTTATTTTCGTGAATAACGGTTTATTTTAGTGAATCGCTTTCTATGTCATTGAATGGCATTAGAAGATATCAGTGTTGATTGAAACCACCGCTTCGCGGTGGTTTTTTGTTTTTGGCAGCCACTGATTTGCGTCCGTTGCTGGTTAAGCGGCAAAGGTAACTAGATTAAGGAACAGAAAGACAGCCATACTCAGTACGGTGGTGAGCAGAACATTTTTCGTTTTCCAGGCCAGCAGAGCAGCCAGTGCCGCAGCCCACAGATACGGGTTGTTTTGGCCAAGCCACAGTGTGTGCTCATGAGTAAAAACGATAGGAGCCCAAATTGCCGTCAGAACCGCCGGGCCCGAGTAGCTGAGCAGACGCTGCAGACGCGGGCTGAGGCGCAGCGGCAGTCTGGGTTCGAGAAAAACGTAGCGGCTGACAAACACCAGAGCAGTCATGGCGAGGATTGAAAGCAGGATCATGCGCGGCCTCCCATTAGTTGTTTAGTGGCAAAAGTTGTTCAGTGGCAAAACCGGCCAGCATGGCCCCGATACTGGCAATCATCAGGCTACCGTCTATCTGTAATACATTAAGTGTTACCGACAGCACCAGGGCGACTATCACAGACACCAAAACCGGCACACTTTTGATATTGGGCACGACAATCGCGATAAAAGTGGCTGCGACCGCAAACTCCAGACCAAGATCAGTCAGCGCCGGGATGTAACTGCCGGCAACGATACCTGCCAGTGTGGCCAGATTCCAGCACAGATAGAAGCTCAGACCTGCACCGAGTGCATACCAGCGATTAAATTGCTGTTCATTTTGTTGTCCGCACAAAGCAAATAATTCGTCCGTGAGCAGAAAGCCCAGAATTAAGCGCCATCGGGTCGGTAACGGACTGATTTTACTGCGCATTGAAATGCTGTACAGCAAGTGACGTGAGGTGATAAACAGGGTGGTGATCAGCATGGTCAGCAGACCTGCGCCCGCTTTAAACATGCCAGTGGCCACCAACTGCGCCGAACCTGCAAACAGGATCGCTGACAAGGCCTGGCTTTCGAGTGGATTGAGACCCGCATCGATGGCGAACGAACCGGCTAACAGTCCCCAGGGCAATACCGCCACACTGAGCGGAAGCATGGCAACAGTGCCCTGCCAGAACAGGCGGGCGCGAGAAGGATTGGGGTTGGCATGTGACAAAACGGTACTACTCATAAATCATCCTGATTGTGAAGGCGACATTATACTAATTTGGCTGCGTAATGCAGCGTAACCGGTGGTGTTTATTGTTCCGAGTTAGCCACATGGAACAGAGAAAAACTTGGATGAAATTGCTCAGCTTTGCAGATATTGGCGCGGAGTGATGCCCATGGCTCGTTTAAAATGGCGGTGCAGGTGGCTTTGGTCGTGAAAACCACACTGCTGAGCGGTATCGGCAATCGAATGACCTGCACGCAGCAGGGTTTTGGCGTAGCGTAAACGCAACTGAATCTGATAAGCGTGTGGCGGCAGGCCAAACATTTTCTGAAATGCTCGGACTAAATGAAACGCGCTGATACCAGCCAGCTGTGCTAATTCATCCAAGGATACACCGGCTTGCGGAAAGTCATCCAAAAATTCTTTTACCACTTTAAGCGGTTGCTGCAGTTTGCCTGTGTCACGCGCCTGAGGTGTGTGTTTACCATGCCGGGTCATCAGTTTTACCAGGCTGGCGTAGATCAGCGTTTCGCGCAACAGGCGGTTATCTGAATGCTGTAGAGTATCAAACACCAGACGAAACTGATTTGCGAGGTCGGCATCGTTGACCACGGCACTGGGGAAATAGGGTGAGCCGTAGCGGGTGGCGCCCATTTCACGGGCTATAGTGGCAAACTGTTGTGGCAGAGGGTACATCGCCCGATAAGCCCAGCCACCTTCCACGGCTGAATGGCCGGTATGCACTTCATCGGCGTTAACCAGAATAATGCTGTCCTGAGGTGCGACGTGTTCTCCGCCGGTACGATAAAAACGCTGAGCCCCACGTTCAATGACGCCCACCGTGAACCCTTCGTGACTGTGACGGGAGAAGTTCTGCTTATGATATTCAGCATCAAGTAGCTCGATACCGCCCAGCTCATCTGCGATCTGAAAGCGGGCGCTTTCTTTGCTGCGTTCGTCGTGTGGCTTATTCATCGTGGCCTCGTAATGGCAGGATTCACCAGTCTACTGCATCAGCGGGCAGAATTTTTGTACAAAATTGCTCTCAATCGTTCATATGAAACTATAGTCTTTTTAATTGAATTTTTTCAGTTAATGGTGTTGTTATTACGTCTCTTATTAATATAAGATCCGCCACCTTTTGATTTTGACAACATGATAACTATGATTGATCCGACTGTGCTGCCGGTGTATCTGACCGCTGTGATTGCGCTGTTACTGCTGCCCGGGCCTGACATGCTGCTGATTGCCAGTTCCAGCCTCAGCTATGGAAAAAAAATCGGCGTATTTGCCAGCCTGGGTAATGCCACCTCAGGCATTATTCTGACTTTGCTGGCCGCGTTAGGCGTGTCGGCACTGATTGCCGTCAGCCCGTTAGCGCTAAGCGTACTGCATCTGTTGGGGGGCGCGTATTTACTCAAGTTGAGTGTGGATTGTCTCAGCGCCCGGGCCGAACACGCTCCGCAACTGGACGATAAACATCAGTTGGCGACCACGTTTTATCAGCGAGCCTTGGTCAGTAACCTGCTCAACCCGAAGGCGTTGTTGTTTTTTGTGATGTTTTTACCTCAGTTTGTGTCAGCCAATATTGCCGCCAGTTCTGCCCAGCAGATGCTGAGTCTTGGTCTGCTGCTTAACTGTCTGGGATTGGTATTTAATCTGCTGTTGGTTGCTGCCGTCGGGGTATTTGGTCGTCCGCTGCTGGACAATCGTCGCTTTCGCACTTATCAGCATAAAGTAATGGGCGTTATCTTTTTACTGCTGGCGGGCTGGATGCTGAGTGACGGCTTGTTTTAAACCAATAAGTTCAACCAACCATGGATAATCCGGCACAGGATGTGCCTTAGCTATACGGCTATATTAGTGGTTCATTTACTGGGTTTTGATGGTTGCCAGCAGCTGTTCAGCCATCTTACACAACAATTCTTTTCTCGGTTTAGCATGTGCAAAGGTGCGTAATCCATAGATGCCCATCACCAGATAATCAGCCAGAAAATCGCAATCCGATTCCGGGCTGATTTCGCCCCGCTGACGAGCAAGTTGCAACTGATCACGCAGACCCTGTTTCCAGATATTGAGCGTGTCACGAATCACAGATTCCACTTCATCATCCTGCTGCGATAACTCACTTTGCGCTTTTTGCAGCAGACAATCTTTGACCGTGTCCTGGGCACATTCGTCGATGACCATACAGAAATAGCTGTTCAACCCGTCCATGACACTTGGCTGCGCGGCAAAGATGGCGTTGAATTCCGCTTCACGTTCACTGGCGTAATGTTCAAGAGCGGCGAGCAGTAAGCCACGTTTATTTTCGAAAGCGCAATAGATCGACCCCGGATGCAGGCCGGTGGCTTTTTTTAGATCTTGCATGCTGGTTTTATTAAAGCCCTTCGACATAAATTCATACATCGCAGAACGCAATACCTGCTCTCGGTTAAATTCGGCTACGCGCACAACGTTTCTCTGTTGGAATGGATAGGCTGATTCTACTCTGAATTTGTCAGGCTGACAAAGTATCTTGAACGGTCATTCAAAATATATCTTGAATGATCATTCAAAATTGATCTAGCATAGTGGCACGCAAGTAAAGTAAGCATTCAAATACCAGGATAGTTCTATGACCGATTTATTGTTTCAACCTTATGCTCTTAATGAGCAGATCACCTTAAGCAACCGCATTGTGATGGCGCCGCTGACGCGTTGTATGGCCGCTGCTGGTCTGATACCCACTGACGAAATGGCGGCCTATTACGCGCGCCGCGCTGACGCGGGTTTGATTATTTCTGAGGCCACTATTATCCGCCCCGATGGTCAGGGATATCCGGATACCCCGGGACTGTTCAGCGATGAGCAGATCGCAGGATGGACTAAAGTGACTCAGGCGGTGCATGAGCGTGGCGGCAAGATTTTCGCCCAGTTATGGCACACCGGCCGTGTGGCTCATCCGGAGTTTTTTGGTGGTGGTGAGGTGATTGGCCCGTCTGCGCTTGCCTTTGATGGCAGTGTCCCGCGTCGTCGTGACCTGACTTATGTGGTGCCGAAAGCCGCCAGTAAAGAAGAGATTGAGCAACTGATCGAAGATTATGTGACGGCTGCGGAAAACGCACTTGTGGCAGGTTTTGATGGGGTGGAAATTCACGGCGCTAACGGCTATCTCCTTGACCAGTTCCTGCACTTTGATACCAACCAGCGTGAGGATGAATTTGGTCAAACGCCGGAGAATATGGCGCGTTTTCCTCTGGCGGTTATTGATGCGATCATCGCTCGTATCGGTGGTGAGCGCACTGGCCTGCGTTTGTCACCGGGTGCGTATACCCATATCAACCCGGATGCCCGTGATCGTGCGGTGTTCGATTACCTGCTGGCTGAGCTTGGCAAACGTGAACTGGCTTACCTGCACGAAGGCATGTTTGATGACAGCATGGAATTTGACTATCTGGATGGTAAAGTGTCGGAGTATATGCGCAAACACTATTCAGGTACGCTGATGGCATCAGGCGGCTTTACGGCACAAAGCAGTGCACAAGCGATAGAACAGGGCAAATTCGAGTTAGTGGCGATTGGTCGTCCGTTTATTGCTAACCCGAACTATGTGGAATTGGTTCGTGACGCCCAGCCGCTGCAAGAGTACGATGCTAGCATGTTGGATGTTTTGGTATAACTGACGGCTGGTCTGATACCAAGAGCAAAGCCCTGCCTATCTGGCAGGGCTTTGTCGTTGATGGCTCAGGTCAGGCTGTGCTGATGTTCACTCATGAGCAGCGAGAGTAGTTCATCAGCCCGTTCCTGGGCACTGGCATAGCTCTCGTTGTGAGAGAAGCTGCCCACCACCTCGTAGTAACATTTTAGTTTCGGTTCAGTACCGGACGGTCTGACGATGACACGCGCCCCCCCTTCAAGATGGTAAATCAGCACATCACTGGCAGGCAGGTCGATTTTTTCTGTGCTGCCATCAGCCAGATAGCGTATTGATGATTTCAGATCTTCCATCACAGTGACTACCCGGCCGGCAATCTCGTGCGGAGGCTCGGCACGCAGTCTGTCACCGACCGCTGGCTGAGTTGGATCGAGCGCAATACTGCACTGAGCGGTGACGTACAGGCCGTGCTGACGATAGATGGCTTCGAGCTGATCCCAGATGGTTTTACCTTGACTGTAAAGCTCGGCGGCAAGCTGGGCAAATCCAACCAGCGCAGAGAGGCCGTCTTTGTCCCATACGGTTTGCCCCAGGGTATAACCCAGCGCTTCTTCATAAGCGAACAGGAACTGATGCTGCGGGCTTTGTTGCTGCATCGCGACATTGGTCAGCCATTTGAAGCCAGTCAGGGTCTGGTAATATTGTGCGCCGTGTGCCGCTGCAATTTTGCCCAGCAGGCTGGAAGAGACGATGGTATTGCCGACCAGCTGCTTGCTGGCATCGGTGTGACTGAGCAGGTATTCGGCGAACAGCGTTCCGACCTGATCGCCGGTCAGCATCTGATACTCGCCATCGCTGCGGCGCACTGCGACGGCAAAGCGGTCAGCATCGGGATCGTTGGCGCAGGCCAGCTCGGCCTCAACAGAATCGGCCAGGGCGATCACCATATCCATCGCGCCGGCTTCTTCGGGGTTGGGGAAATTGACGGTCGGGAAGCGGCCGTCCGGCTCACGTTGCTCAGCGACGCTCAGGACATTTTTAAATCCGGCATCACGCAACAGACTTTCTGCCATGTCCGCGCCGACACCGTGCATGGCGGTATAAGCCAGGGTAATACTTTGCGGATTCGTATGATTGTTGAGTAACTTACTGCTTTCCAGAGTGCGGCGATAGGTCTGGTAATACGCATCATCTAACCACTCCAGCAGGCCTATCTGATGGGCATCATCCAGTGCCATCAGGGGGACGGCACGGGTTGCAGCCAGCTCTATTTCAGCGGCTATACCACCATCATGAGGCGGTATGATTTGCGCGCCATTCTCCCAGTAAACCTTGAAGCCATTATACTCTGGCGGGTTATGACTGGCGGTAACAACTACGGCAGCGGCCGCTTTGAAATGTTTGATCCCGAAGGCAACAACAGGCGTCGGCGCGACTTTATGGGTCAGATACACTTTGATGCCAAGGGCAGTCAGCACCGCAGCGGTATCATGGGCAAATTGCTTTGAATCAGGGCGTCCGTCGTAACCGACGACTACACCTCGCATCTTGGCATTATCGACGTGTTTGATGAGGTATTCACCCAGTCCGGTGGCTGTTTCCTGAATCACCAGACGATTCATCCGGTTTGGTCCGCAACCGACTTTGCCGCGCAGGCCAGCTGTACCGAATTCGAGGCGCGCTTGAAAGCGTGATGCCAGTTCCTCTGTGGCCTGAGTATCAATCAGGCGTTGCAGTTCTTGGCGCGTTTTCAGGTCGGGGTCTTTTGCTAACCATTGCGTGACTTGTTGCATCATGGCGATCACCTTGTTGAATGTATTGTAGGTTTTAGTCTAAGTGATATTGATTCTCGGTTATGAGGGCGCAATCGCTAAACCGACTGCAAGCGAATGGAGTAGCCGCCTGCCAGTATTGTCATCCTAACCTATAGCAATCTTAGGACAAATTTTCAGTTACTTATCTGGCCGCAAGACTTTCCGTGCGACGTGCTTGAACAAAATTGAAACACTTACTAGTCTTTGGTTAACATAAATATAACAAGTCGTGTTGAGTTCGATGTTCACACGGAGTGGATCCTGAAACGCGCAGTTTACTCTGGCTTAGCGAAGGAGAGATCTCTTGAGAAGGTTCGTCATCAACCTGTGGCTGCTGACTGATGTATTGCTGATTAGTTTTGCTGCTCCTGCTATTTCTGCTGAACATTCGCTGAATATGACACAAGGTGTAACCGAGATCAGTGGCAAGGTTTACCATTTGCACATGCTGATTTTTTATATCTGTGTCGTCATTGCTTTAGTGGTGTTTGGCGCTATGTTCTATGCCATTTTCAAACATCGCAAGTCCAGAGGCGCAGTCGCGGCTGATTTCCACGAAAGTACTAAAGTCGAAATTATCTGGACCATCATCCCTGTATTTATCCTGATTGGCATGGCGATTCCTGCCTCCACCACACTCATTGCGATGGAAGATACCTCACAGTCGGATTTGACCATTAAAGTGACCGGCTCCCAGTGGAAGTGGCACTACAGCTACTTCGATCAGGATGTTGAGTTTTACAGTCTGTTAGCCACTTCTCAGCAACAGATCGAGGGCAATGAAGAGAAAGGCGCGCATTATTTGTTGGAAGTGGATCAGCCACTGGTGCTGCCCATCAACCGCAAAGTCCGTTTTCTGCTCACCTCAGATGATGTGATCCATTCCTGGTGGGTGCCTGATTTTGCCGTTAAAAAAGACACCATCCCCGGTTTTATCAATGAAGCCTGGACCCGAATCGACAAGCCCGGCGTGTACCGTGGTCAGTGTGCAGAACTGTGCGGGCGCGCCCATGGTTTTATGCCCATTGTGGTACATGCCATGACGGAACAGAATTACGAAGCGTGGTTGGCGGATAAAAAAGTGCAGATTGCTGCCGCCCGGGCAGAGGCACAGCAAGCGCTACAAAGCTCCGTTTCTCTGGAAGAGTCGATGGCCCTGGGAGAAAAAATTTATCTTGAGCGTTGTTCGGTGTGCCATCAACCGACCGGTATGGGGGTTCCCGGCGCTTTCCCTGCCATTAAAGGCAGCCCGGTTGCGACAGGCCCGCTGGAACAGCATCTTGGTGTTGTGGTAAACGGCCGTTCCGGCACGGCAATGCAGGCCTTTGGTAACCAGCTCAGCGATAAAGAACTGGCCGCGGTGATCACCTATCAGCGTAACGCTTGGGGCAATAATACCGGAGATACGGTGCAGGCTTCGGATATCAACGCGTTTAAAACTCAGGGACAAGCCACTGGCGAGGAGGCGCAATGAAACCGTCGACCGAACAGCACGCAAAATCGGCACCCGCTGCCGATGCAGATATAAACCGTTCCCACAGTAGCGCGGTGCTGGAGGGGCATGCTCATCACGCGGCGCCTTCGGGTCTGGCGCGCTGGATTTATTCCACCAATCATAAAGACATCGGTACGCTTTATCTTTGGTTCAGCTTTATCATGTTCCTGACCGGCGGTGCGATGGCGATGGTGATCCGGGCAGAATTGTTTCAGCCCGGTCTGCAGTTGGTCGAGCCAGAATTCTTTAATCAGATGACCACAGTCCATGGCTTGATTATGGTGTTCGGTGCGGTGATGCCTGCCTTTACCGGCCTCGCCAACTGGATGATCCCGCTGATGATCGGCGCGCCGGATATGGCTCTGCCACGCATGAATAACCTCAGTTTCTGGATATTGCCATTTGCATTTTTGATCCTGCTTGCGTCGTTATTTACTGAGGGCGGCGGACCCAATTTCGGCTGGACTTTCTATGCGCCGCTTTCGACTACCTATGGGCCGGACAGCACGGCACTGTTCGTCTTTTCGGTGCATATTATGGGTATCAGCTCCATTATGGGCGCGATCAACGTTATTGTGACCATAGTCAATATGCGTGCGCCGGGCATGACCTGGTTCAAACTACCGATGTTTGTCTGGACCTGGCTGATCACAGCGTTTCTGCTGATTGCGGTGATGCCAGTGCTGGCGGGG
Organism: Vibrio sp. H11; assembly: GCF_004804295.1. Classification (NCBI taxonomy): domain Bacteria; kingdom Pseudomonadati; phylum Pseudomonadota; class Gammaproteobacteria; order Vibrionales; family Vibrionaceae; genus Vibrio; species Vibrio sp. H11. The sequence continues at coordinate 176,220 of NZ_SSHN01000003.1, forward strand.
GCGGTGACCATGGTGCTGACCGATAAATACTTCGGAACCAGCTTCTTTGACGCGGCTGGTGGTGGCGATCCGGTGATGTTCCAACACATTTTCTGGTTCTTTGGCCACCCTGAAGTATACATTATGATTTTGCCGTCATTTGGTATAATTTCGGCGATAATTCCCGCATTTAGCGGCAAGAAGCTCTTTGGCTACCACTCAATGGTCTATGCGACCAGCAGTATTGCACTGCTGTCATTTCTGGTCTGGGCACACCATATGTTCACTACCGGCATGCCGGTCTTCGCTGAGCTGTTCTTTATGTATTGCACCATGCTGATTGCAGTGCCGACCGGTGTCAAAGTCTTTAACTGGGTGGCGACCATGTGGCGCGGCTCGCTCACGTTTGAAACGCCGATGCTGTTTGCGATTGCGTTCATCGTGTTGTTCACCATCGGCGGATTTTCAGGGCTGATGCTAGCGATTGTCCCAGCTGATTTCCAGTATCACGATACCTATTTTGTCGTGGCACACTTTCATTACGTGTTGGTATCGGGAGCGGTATTTTCGATTATGGCGGCGGCTTATTACTGGTTGCCAAAGTGGACCGGACACATGTATGACGAGCGCCTGAGCCGCTGGCATTTTTGGTGCTCGGTGATTTCGGTCAATGTACTGTTTTTCCCGATGCACTTTCTGGGACTGGCCGGCATGCCGCGCCGGATCCCGGATTATGCGATTCAGTTTGCTGATGTGAATCAGATAGTTTCTATCGGTGGGTTTGCATTTGGTTTGTCGCAACTGATCTTTTTGTGGCTGGTGCTCAAGTGCATTCGTGGTGGTAAGCCCGCTGAGGCAAAACCGTGGCAACGGGCAGAAGGCCTGGAATGGACAGTTCCGAGTCCGGCCCCACACCATACGTTTGCAACTCCGCCGAAAGTGGATTAGGGGAGCAGAGTATGAACACGCCTTGCTCTGAGACCCGCAATCGCAAGCTGACCGTCAAATTGCTGCTGGCGGTGTGCCTGATGTTCGGATTCGGTTTTGCGTTGGTGCCGTTGTACGACATTATGTGCGAGCAACTGGGCATCAACGGTAAAACCAGCAACCAGGCCAGCATTCAGCCGCAAGGAATGCAAATTGACGAGTCGCGTACCATTCGGGTTGAGTTTATGGCTCACGTCACCCACGACATGCCGTGGACATTTACCCCGCAAGTTACCCATATGGATGTGCATCCGGGCGAAGTAATACAGACCGCCTATCGTGCCCACAATGTATCAGGATCTGCAATCGTCGGACAGGCCGTGCCTTCGGTATCACCAGGGCTGGGTGCGGGGTACTTTAATAAAATCGAGTGTTTTTGTTTCAATCAGCAGCCGCTGGCAGCACAAGGTGAAGCCGAGATGGCGCTGATTTTTTACCTTGAACCGGACTTACCGGCTTCGATTCACACCCTGACCCTCTCTTATACGCTGTATAACATTACTGCCAAAGCTGATCCACAGTCACTGGCCCGTTTGGGGCAAGCGGTGACTCAAGGAGCAAATCATGAGTAATAAAAGCCCTGCTTATTATGTTCCGGCCCAGAGTCACTGGCCGATTGTGGGGGCCGTCGCCCTGTTTTTGCTGGCGCTTGGAGCGGGTATCACGGTGCAGCATGCCGGTAGTGACAGCGCCGGTGGCGTGGTCGGCAAAATTATTCTGTTTGGCGGCTTTTTTGTGTTGCTGTTTATGCTGGCTGGCTGGTTTCGTAGTGTGATTATGGAGTCGATGTCTGGGCTTTACTCGGCGCAGATAGCGCGCTCCTTTCGTCAGGGGATGAGTTGGTTCATTTTTTCGGAAGTGATGTTCTTTGGTGCATTTTTTGGTGCGCTTTTCTACGCCCGTATGATAGCGGTACCCTGGTTGGGCGGAGCCAGTAACAATGCGATGACCCATGAAGTCTTGTGGCCTGGTTTTGAGGCCATCTGGCCACTACTGAGCACACCAGATGGCACAACCACTCAGGCAATGCCATGGCAAGGTATTCCGCTGAAAAACACCATTATTCTGCTGGCGTCATCGGTGACGTTACATATGGCCCATCTCAGTCTGGAGCGTAACCGGCGTATGGCCTTAATTGTATGGCTGGAAATTACCATAGTGCTGGCCGGGTTTTTCCTCTACTTCCAGGGTGTTGAGTATGCCCATGCTTACCATGAGATGGGGCTCACCCTGCAATCCGGTGTGTACGGTAACACTTTCTTTTTACTGACCGGTTTTCACGGCATGCACGTTTGTCTGGGCACGCTGTTTCTCATCGTTTTGCTGGGTCGTATTGCCAAGGATCATTTTACGCCCGGAGACCATTTTGCCTTTCAGGCCGGGAGCTGGTACTGGCACTTCGTGGATGTGGTGTGGCTGTGTCTGTTTGTCTTTGTTTACGTGCTTTAAAGCGGCGGCCGCAGAAAAAGAGGACCAGGCGCGGAGGGCGTCAGTAAGGGCTGGCATTAGGATGCAACCAGCCACTTAACAAAGCGAGGACCAGCAGCAATACCACGCAGGCGGACAGGAGCAGGCGCCGTCCGAGATAGTGACTCATCGGACGTTGGTTCTCTCCCTCATCCGGTTCTCTGACCATCTGGATCAAGGCTCGTGCGAGATTAACGATGATGAACAGCAAGAGTAAGACCAAAACGATTTTCACAGCCAGTGGCAGCATGGTGCCTCCTTTGCGCGGGTGGGGAAAATTGTGGTTGGGGATAGCATTAACTGTGGCTGTATTTATCTTGTTGGTCAAATTGGGACTATGGCAATGGGCTCGTGGCGAGGAAAAACAGCTGTTGGAATCGCGCCTGGCCGACTATCAGCAGATGGCCCCAGTGAGTCTTAAGCAGGCGTTGGCAACGTATGCCCCGGAGCAGATAACCGGCGTGAGGGTAAAAGTCATTTTCGAACCTGATACAACCCGGACCTTTTTACTTGATAACCAGACAATGGACGGACAGGTGGGGTATCTGGCCTATCAGTTGGGACGCACGGTAGATGGTGATTGGTTGCTGGTCGAACTTGGTTTTGTCGCGGCCGGATTGCAGCGCAGTATGCTGCCGCAAGTCGAATGGCTGCATCAAGTACAGAGTTTAACCGGCCGGCTGTACACCCGTTCATCCAATCCGCTTAGTTCGAAGCTACTCATTGAGGCTGACACTCCGCACCGGATTCAGAATCTCAATCTGACCGAATTGTCGCGCTGGCTTGGAGAGCCGGTGGTTGCAGCGGTGCTGCAACCTCAGCAGTCTGCCTGGCCCTATGCTCAGCCCTGGCAGCCTCTGGCGATGAGTTCGCACAAGCATTTTGGCTACGCACTGCAGTGGTTCACTATGGCGGCCGTACTGGCAATGATTTCGCTGATGCTGTTGAAAAAGTATCGGCGGCGAGCCCGCGATATGCGTTTGTCCAGTGCGGACAAGACAAAACAAAGTCCGGACGCGAAGCATCAAACCAAACAGCCAAACTCGCAGTGAGCCGGTGCGGGCCGGATTTGAAACAGCTAAGCCACACGAAGCCAAGCGAAGTAAGGAGGCATATATGCAAGCAAAAACCAAAGGCCGAGTAATTCTTATCGCCATCGTGCTGTTTTTCGCGCTTCCGGCGTTGGTTGCGAAAGCGGTGCTCTCCAACCACTGGTATCAGAGCGGTATCACCAATAAAGGCACTTTAATTGAACCGCGTGTCACGCTGAGCCAGCTTGGGATAGACAATCCCCTGCAGCACAGTCGCTGGCAGATGGCTTATCTGGTTCCCGATCAATGTGATGATGCTTGCCGCCAGCAACTTCATCTGCTGACCCAAAGCCATACCGCATTAGGTAAAGAGCAGGGCCGGGTTAGCCCGGTACTTTTGCTCAGTGCAGGCAGTGATTTGAACGCTATTCGTGACCTGACTCTGCCCCGCATAACGGTTAATCAACGCTTTATACAAACGGTCGGCGCTGTGCAACTGGTGATCATTGATCCGCTTGGTCAGTTAGTTATGGGCTATACCGCATCGGCGGAGCAGCAGGTAGCGCTCAGTCGCAGTGTGCTGGCTGATATGCGCAAGCTACTTAAGTTATCCCGCGTGGGTTAACCAGGACAGGGGAAGGTTATGCTGACTCATCCAACAGACAAACACAGGTTATCTGCCATCTCTCATAGGCAGACCGCCCGTTCAACTATTTTGCTCTCTCTGGTGCGTTTCAGCCTGCTACTGACGTTGATGGTGATCATTCTCGGAGCCTATACCCGTTTATCCGATGCCGGACTCGGTTGTCCGGACTGGCCCGGATGCTATGGCCATTTTACGGTTCCCCTGTCAGATCAGGCCCTGAAGAAGGCTGAGTTTCTCTATCCGCATCTGGAGGTGGAGCCAGCTAAAGCCTGGGCCGAAATGATTCACCGGTACTTCGCAGCAACGCTGGGCCTGGTGGTGTTTGCCATTACAACCCTGTGTATCCGTTATCGGCCGGTAGCGGTCGGGCTACCGATTCTGATTACTGGCATCGTTATTTTTCAGGCGGTGCTCGGCATGTGGACGGTGACACTCAAGCTGCTGCCTCTGGTGGTCATGGGGCATCTGTTGGGAGGGTTGAGCCTGTTGTGTGCCTTGTTTCTGCTTTACTGGCAATTATCACCGGGTTTGAATTCTCAGCCAATGCGAGCGCAGAGTGGTACGTTGCGTGCCCTGGCTGGTGCTGCACTTGTGGTGGTAGTGGGGCAGATCATGTTAGGAGGATGGACGTCTTCCAATTATGCCGCGTTGATGTGCAGCAGTTTACCGATATGCGAAGGTAACTGGACTCAGCATCTCGATTTCAAAACGGCCTTTACTCCGATTCACTATGGTCATGACAGCTATGAATTTGGTGTGCTGGATTATGGACCGCGGCTGACCATTCATGTTGCTCACCGATTTGGTGCCATACTGACTATCCTGGTCGTTGGTATACTGGTGATGACACTGCGGGCAGCAGAGGAAAATAAACTGGCCGGTCATGTGCTGGGCGTCCTGATGCTGCAAGTGCTGCTCGGCATGGCCAATGTCGTGATGAGCTTGCCGCTTTGGGCGGCAGTGTTACATAACCTGTGCGCGGCATTTTTGCTGCTGGCGGTGGTAAAGTGCAATTATCGGCTCTGGGCATCGTCACCCTGCCGGACTGTGCTGACCCGGGTGTCGCGCTAATCCATCGTATCTACTAGGACCGTCGTGGGTATTGTCATTTATGGGGATTAGGTCGCGTCATACACCTGTTGTGGCGCGACATCGGCGACAGGTGTGGTTACGCTGCTGCGCCACCATTTTTCCAGTGGTTTAGGCTGGGACAGCACCATGCGCTCGCCTATCATGGGAGTCGTGACCTGAACATTCAGGTTGTGCGCCAGTGCGGCGACTTGTTCCAGCGGTTCGTACCAGCGGTGCAGGGACAAATCAAATGTGCTGTTATGAATCGGCAACATCACTTTACCGCGTAAATCGATATGCGCTTGCAGGCTTTGGTTGGGGAACATGTGAACTTCCGACCACAGCGAGCTGTACGCCCCGGTTTCAACCAGGGTTAAATCAAACGGGCCAAAACGTTCGCCGATCTGTTTAAAGCCGCTGAAATAGCCGGAATCACCGCTGAAAAATACCGACTTCTGTGTGCCTTTCATGACCCAACTGCCCCATAAAGTGTTGTTTCGATCATTGATTCCGCGACCAGAGAAATGCTGGGTCGGGGTAAAGGCAAATTCAATTGAGCCTAGCTGAGCGCTTTGCCACCAGGAAAACTCGTGAATTTTGTCTGCCGGTAAGCCCCATTTGATCAGCAGTTTACCCAGTTCAAGCGGAACCAGAAAACAGCCGACTTTATCAGCCAGGACTTTGACCGCAGCTTTGTCGAGATGATCATAGTGGTCATGACTGATCAGCACCACATCGATGTACGGCAAATTTTCTAAGGCAATCGGTGGCTGGTGAAAACGCTTAGGGCCCATCCACTGCACCGGTGATGCCCGGTCACTGAACACGGGATCGGTCAGGATCCACTGGTTGTCCAGTCTCAGTAAAACGGTGGAATGGCCGAGACGGTAAACCACATCTTGGCTTTCTTCATTCAGCTGTTCAGCAGTGATCTCCTGAACAGGCATTGGCTTTTTTGGTGTGTTCTCCTCACGCTCAGAGGTCAGATAGGCCCAAGAGATCGAGAGAAAATCACGCAGTGTGTTTTTATTGACGACTTCGCTGTTGGCAAATTTGCCGTTGCGCATCGGGAGCTCTTGGGAAGTTTCGTATGTAGATTCGATATTCATAGGCGTCCTTTTTGTTGTCGCAATCACACAAATGGTTCAGGCATAGTGTTCACCAAAAAAATGAAACGTTTGTGACGATTGCAATAAGATTCTAAGTAAACTAGTCGGTGTAGTTTACATATCTCAATCCAAAAAGTAAACTATCTAGTGTAATAAAGTAAACCATGCAGTTTAATAAAGTACACCGAGAAGTTTAGTAAAGTACACTACATAGTGTAACTCACTCGGTTAGTGTATTATTGAGAAAACGAACATGAACACCCAGGTAATTGAAATGAACCAGGTAGTCGAAATGAAAAAGACCCGTAGTGAATTGAAGCGCGAAGCGATACTTCAAGCCGCAATGGATGCTTTTCGCGAATTTGGTGCGCAGAACACCAGTATGGACAAAATCGCCGCGATGGCGCAGGTGTCTAAGCGTACCGTCTACAATCACTTTGCTTCAAAAGAGGCGCTGGTGATGACCTTACTGGCCAATCTGTGGCAGGCAACAGCTAATCTTATTGATTCAGACCAACTTGCGTCACTGCCGTTGCAGCAACAACTAGAGCAGTTGCTGCTAAGTGAAATTGATATTCTGAGTTCGGGTGAATACCTTGACCTGGCACGTGTGGTGCTGGGGCACTATCTGTATCGACCGCAGGAACTGGCTCAGCATTCAGAGCAAATGGCCAGTAAGGAAACTCAGCTGGCGCGCTGGCTGAAACATCAGGCGGACAAAGGGCAACTCAATATTGCTGACGTTGAGTTTGCCAATGTGCAGTTGCACAGCCTGATTAAAGGTGGTTGTTTCTGGCCGCAACTGATGGGGCTGAAACCAGTACTTAATATTGATGAAAAACAAAAGCTTGCATTAGAAACAAGTCGTTTTTTCCTCAGCTGTTATGGCTGTAAATAAATAATTACACCCAATGTAAAGTGTAAATAATTTACATATATTGCTTTTGGTGGGAAATAATGCTTGCTCTTGATGGTCGAAGTGGATAAGTTACGAGGGTAGCAAGTCGACCCTGCTCTGGGAGAGACTATTTCCGTTCGAATAGTCAGCAGCAAGACGTAACAGGAAGAAGTAAGCAATGTACCAAACCGATGATGTAAATATTAAACAAATTAAAGAGTTATTACCGCCAGTTGCTGTTCTGGAGAAGTTTCCGGCGACTGAAGTTGCTTCTTCTACCACTTTTCAGGCTCGAAGCGCGATTCATAACATCATGCAGGATAAAGACGATCGCCTGCTGGTGATTGTCGGTCCATGTTCGATTCACGATCCACAGGCAGCGCTGGAATACGGCAAACGCCTGAAAGCACTGCGTGAGGAGTTAAGCGGTCAACTGGAAGTGGTGATGCGTGTTTACTTCGAAAAACCGCGTACCACTGTTGGTTGGAAAGGCCTTATCAACGACCCGTACCTGAACGATACCTACGAGATCAACGATGGTTTACGTATTGGGCGTAAACTGCTGCTTGATCTGACTGATATGGGTATGCCGACGGCAAGCGAATTCCTGGATATGATCACCCCGCAATATGTGGCCGATCTGATCAGCTGGGGTGCGATTGGTGCGCGTACCACTGAATCTCAGGTTCACCGTGAGTTGGCTTCTGGCCTGTCTTGCCCGGTTGGTTTCAAAAACGGTACTGATGGCAACATCAAGATCGCTGCGGACGCAATCCGCTCAGCCAGTGCATCACACAACTTCCTGTCAGTGACTAAGTACGGTCATTCTGCGATTGTGGAAACTGCGGGTAACCCTGACTGTCACATCATTCTGCGTGGTGGTAAAGAGCCGAACTACAGTGAAGCACACGTCAGTGAAGTGAAACATAAACTCGAGGGTGCAGGTCTGTCTCAGAAAGTGATGATAGACTTCAGCCACGCTAACAGCTCGAAACAGTACCAGCGCCAGATGGTGGTGGGTGAAGACGTTGCGGGTCAGATTGCAAACGGCGAAAATGCTATTTTCGGAGTGATGGTTGAATCTCACCTGGTCGAAGGTCGTCAGGATCTAGTGGATGGTGAAGCGCCGGTTTACGGTCAGTCGATAACTGACGCGTGTATCGGCTGGGAAGATACCGAGACACTGCTGCGCCAACTGGCCAATGCAGTTGAAGCTCGTCGCAACCGCTAATCTAGCCGAAATCAATACAGTTAAGGCGCTCATCAGAGCGCCTTTTTTAATGGTCAGATTTAATAGTCAGAACCGTGTATTGGATCGCGGCCAGGTTAAGCGCGGGCTGCCTGATGTTCAATCCGGTATAAAGTGCGCTGGTAAAGGCTCCACGCCGAAGCCCCGGCCAGAATATTACCGATAAAAGCACCGATAAACAGACCTTTTAAGTCGCCGAGTTGTGCGCCCAGCCATAAACATGGCAGGAAGAAAGCGAACAGGCGCAGAGCGGAAATGGTCAGCGCGACATACGATTTACCCAGAGCGTTTGCGACGGACACCATCAGCATACAAATACCTAACGGGCCAAGGCTGAGCGGTACAATCATCAGATGCCAGTTCAGAATTGATTCAACGCTGCTTTCGCTGGTCATCAGGCTGGCCAGCGGTGTGGACAAAGCCAGGGTAACCAATGCAATAAACAGTTGGAAAATCAGGATAAAACGAATAGCGATGGCCACCAGTTTACGAATATCACCGACCTGATTCGAACCCAGCAAGCGACCCACCATCGGCGGAATGGACATAGTGAGCGCCAATACAGACACAATGGCAAAAAATTCATAACGCGATCCCAGCGCCCACGCGGCAACCGCCGCAGTGCCGAACCCGGCCAGTAATTTGGTCGCCAGCATCGAAGAGAGTGGCGGCAGCAACTGGCTCAGCATCGCCGGCCCCATGATGTGACCGATAGAGCGAATGCTTTGGGCGATATCGAGATCGCTCCAGTCAAACAGCATCCAGTGTTTCGAGGACACACGCGGCGCCACGATCACGATACCAATGCCAAAGGCCACAATGGTTGCCATGGCGGCGCCGTTAATGCCAAAGTCAAACACGAAAATAAACAGCGGGTCGAGTACCAGGTTGAGCACGCTGGTCAGCATCATGATGGTGCCCGGCAACATCGTATTACCGTTGGCACGGCATAGACTGTAGAGGAAATACAGCACTGCACCGGTCCAGGCGCTGATAACCCACCAAATCCAGTAGCTGTCGATAATACTGAAGATTGTTTGTGGTGCGCTGAGCAGCGTTAAAATCGGTTCACGCAGCCAGTAAAGCAGGATACCGAACACGGCCACGCCAATACTCCCTATGGCGACCACTAAACCGCCAAGCTGACGGGCGTACTTAGCCTGACCTGCACCCAAAGCGCGTGAAATCACCGCGGTCGTCGCGATACCCAGACCGACCTGAACCCCGATGATGATCATCTGAATCGGCATAGTAAAGCCTTGTGCCGCCAGAGGCAGAACGCCCAACTGGCCGATGAAGGCACTGTCAATCAACTGAAAGCTCATCAGGGATAAGACGCCAAACAGCATTGGCCAGGTCATTTTAAACAGTTGACGAGAGAGTGAAGGCGAAGTGGAGATTTCGGGGTTTTGCATGTGGTGTATTCTGCTTGTTGATAAGATAAAAAAGTGACTGCGGAAGGAGTAGTCTGCGCAGATAAACGTAATGCCCTGGTAACCGGGTCAACTTTAGGTGGAGTATGTTAACAGCGTAGTCCGTTCGTCGCTATGTCAAAACGAGAACTCTTTCTCCGCCACGGTTACCATGTTATCAGCCGCGCAGAATCTAATTTCTATAACCTTATGATCTTTATAATGAACTTAGCATCGCTATCTGGTTATAGAGCGCATTTCACAAATCTTGGTCATCAACATCGAAAATTTAGACGCCGGTGCTATGGTTAGGGCCAGATATGCAAAAGGATGAATTGGAAAGATCTGATGATCATAAAGAAAACAGTACAGCGTGCCTTGCGGCGGTCGCTATTGGCTGCTGCATGTAGCATGAGTCTTACGTCACCAGCGTATGCCGCACTGGGCGAAGTGCCGGTGATTGGCGGGGTATTCAATGCAGGTGAAATCCTCAAAAATCAGGTGGTCTCAACGCTGAGCTATTCCACTGTGGTGGCGCGTGATGCGACGCTGTTTACCATCGCCGGAGTGACACTGGACAGCTATATACTGACGCTGCCACTGGAGGCGGGCGTAAAAGCGCGGGTGATCAGCCAAATTTCCAATCCGGCTTATGCCATTCCGCTGGGCTACTTTTTATACCAGTACTATGACCGCTACAGCGGAATGGCGGCGGGCGATCAGTTCAAATCGTATTTGAGCGGCGTTTATGACGACAGAGCGTTAACCGGTTTTCAGCACAGCTTGTATCATCTTGGTGAGCAGGCACGATCTGCGCCGGCCACTCACAGCAAGGACCAGGCCCATCAGGAAGGGATTAAAGTTGATCGTGAGTTTATTGCGACCCTGGTGACCTTGTACGATGCGCTGGTGGATATTGGTGAGTGGCAGGATCTCGAGCAGCTGCCAGCGCACTACCAGTATCTGACTGATAACGAGCAGGACAGGGCATTAGTTGCCAAAATTGAGCCTATCGTTGTCGGCTTGCTTACAAGAGCAGCAGACGGAATGGACGAGGGCGACATCAAGCATGCCGTGCAGGCGGTGCTGGACGATGCCAAACCGGAAAATGCAAACAAAAACAACAACAAAGCTGAGGCCGTAACGGTTTCATTGATTGATTTTGTCCGCCTCAATGTGCTCAAAGGGTATCGACAGTACGTTTACCGGCAGGAACGCACTCAGCGCCTCAATGACTGGCTGGTGGATACACTGGATGAGTCTCCGGCTCAAGTGGCAGCGTTTTTACAAGGCCTGGAGCAGCGACGTTTTGCGGTTCAAGTGACGGTTGACGGTCTGCAGCAAGGGTTGATGCAGGGCCTGGTTCAGCCGGAGCTGCCTTTTCTCGGCCACGCCTATCAGCGACATCTGGCAGCGCCTGAGCTCAAATCGCCGCTCACTACGTCCAGTCCTGATCATCAGCAGCAGACTCGTTTTCTGCAGACGCTGGCTGAGCAGACTTACCGCGATCCCAATTATCTGCCGTTCTTTAAACGGCTGTACCACAGTCGGCATAGCGCGATCGCTGAAGTCGGGATTTCTTCAACGCCGACCATCAGTGTGCGTAATTTACCCCTGATAAAAACGGGTGCTAAAGTTTCCGGACCGGGCGGAACCGGGATTCCTAACTTCCATTTTGTCGACCGGCAGCAAGACAGGGCCTATTATTTTTACGGCAATGATGCATTGCAACTGGACAGACTGGCCGGTGAGCGCGGGATGCAAACCATGTTTGATCGTCTCGACTACCTCAAAACACTCAATTGTAATGCCCAGTATGATTGGAACGCCCATGTGACTTACGATAGCCTGATTAATCTTGGCGTCGGAGAAGCGCAGCGCGATTTTGGTGAAAAGCGCTGTCTGCGTGAACTGGCAGTCCGTGCCGGGGTGGAGCAAGAACTTAGTGCAATGCGCCGGGCGTTGATTGAACAAATTGAGGGTTACCAGCAGATCGGTAAATGGGATGTTCTGACCCGTTTGAGTCGTAAGTGGACATTGCAGCAGGCCTTGCGCGATTACGCCAGCAAGGACATTCAGGGTATGCCGGATTACACCTTGATCTATAATCCCTGGCCGGATCACTTCGCTCATTTTACCGGGCCGTTCAGCGATGAGATTCTGATGCCGACCGGCGAACTTAACCGGCTGGATTATTGGCTGGGACGACTTGAGGATGTGTATCGTCAGGCCGGGGTATACGACCGCACGTTGTGGGGGATGGCCGGTGACCATGGCCTGGCTCCGGTTTATTACACGCTTAATCCGGAGCAACAGATTTTCACAGCGCTGCAGGAGGATCTGGGCTACCGAATAGTGGTTGAGAAAATCTCTTCGGATGAAGGCGAAGGCCCCAAACTGACCAATGCGATTGATCCGCCGGCCTACCGCGGAGTGGATGTCGTGGTGGCATCGACAGCTGGCGGCAACTATATGCTCGACTTCTTTAATGCCCGTGCCGGATGGGAGGTTCAGCCGGTTTATCAGCAACTGACCCGCTGGCAGCCCGCGCAGGCAGACAAAGCGCTGGATATCATTAGTGAAAGTGTCCGGCGCTTGGGTGATACCCTCGATTATCTGGTGGTGCGTGAATCGGCTTGTGACAGCAAGCTGTGTAGTGTGCGTCTGGTTGGTGAACGTGACGGCCAGCGGCTCGATGAGATCATTCGCCGCCGCGGCGATCGACGGTATTACTCTGGTGTGGACAGTCAGGCTCGTTTACTGGATGTTCAGGTGCTCAATCCGTATTTGCCTGCACTGGATGACAAAGCGCTCGATCATTATAGCCAGTTGGTGGATAAATGCCTGTACCGCGCACGCGAAGGTGATGTCACCAGTTGGTGCACGTCTGCTGAGTGGCGTGATTTAACCCGTTTCAGTGCCCGCCCCGACTCGGTCAACCAGTTGGCCGCGATTTATGAAGAGGACAGGGCGGGCAGTGTGAACCTGTTTCCGCGCGAGGGGATAGGCTACAACACCAAGGTTCCGGGTCGTCATGCCGGTGAAAGTTACCTCGAAAAAGATGCTTTTCTCGGCTTCTGGGGGACGCCGATCGGCCCGAATGCCGGGCCGATTCATAGTCAGGCCAACGGGTCACTGGCGCCGACCATTTATGAGTACCTGACGGGGGAGCCCGTGCATGCGGGGCAGGATGGCTGGGGATTCCCCTCTCTGCTCTCCCGGCTGGATATTCAGCCCTTGTGATGCCCCGGAGCGTTAACCAGTTCGGTTTGGCCTGGTTGCCGAGCCGGACTCGCTTGCTGTAAGCGAGCCTGATACCGGGTATAGTGCCAGACACTGACCGCGACCAGCGCGAGACCTGAAAGTGACAGCAGTGATAAACGGGTATCGAACCAGATAAAATCAAACAGCATGGCCAGGGCAGGAATCGCGTAAAACAACACACTGACCTGGCTGGCAGAACGCTGTTTGAGCATCAGCATCAGTAGCAATAAAGCCCCGGTTGATACGATAACGCTCATCCACAGCAACGAAGCGATCAGTTCCTGATTCCAGACCATGTGCCAGGGCTGGAATAACTGAATCAGGCTAAACACGAGTAGTGCCAGGCTATTCTGATACCATATCGAATCCATGGTATCGAGCGTGATACGGCTTTGAAAAATCGTACCCCAGGTAATGGCCAGCAGCGCCAGAGCCGCGCAGATGATCCCTGTCCAGTTTAGTTCAGCACCAGAGGAAGAACCCGCGACAGCAAGACATAGTCCGAAAAAGCCACCCAAAAGGCACAATACGGCCAAGCCGCTCTGTTTTTGTCGGGTCAGCAATGGGGTGAGTAACGGCTGTAACCCGAGGATCACGGTTACAATACCCGGCGATAAACCGTGCTGCAGAGCCAGAAAATAACCACTCAGATAGCCAGCCTGCACCAGGAGGCCCGCGCCCAGCACATTGCAGACCGTTGACCAGTCGAGCGTCGGTAAACGAATAGATCGCCAGCCCCTGAACAGACCTAACAGCAGTAAAATCAGAAGCAAAGAAATGGCTGAACGGGCAATCAGGAAGCTCCATACGGAGGCGTGTTGCAACCCCACTTTGGCCATCACTGCTCCGCTGCTCCACATCAGTAAGAACAGCACCGGTGCCAGAGCGGTCAGTGTTTGCTGAGAATAGAGTGTGTGCTTGTTTCGCATAAACCGGCCTTATGAAATCAATATTGACCGGGAAATCGTATAGCAATCAAAAGAAAAAATTGTGCTGAAAAGACGTTTTGCTACGCTGAAACGATGGTGTTATGTCCGGCGGTGGTTAGCCTCTTCGGGCATTAAAGTATTTTGGCGGCTGGCCAAAATAACGGCTGAAACTACGGCTAAATGCTGAGGGGTCAACAAAACCGACTTGTTCGGCAATCAGAGCGATCGGCAGATCGGAGTGAGACAACAGAGCACGTGCCCGCTCCATACGTAGCTTGGTCAGGTACTGAAAAGTGGTCATGCCCATACTGGCTTTGAACAGAGTCTTGTATTGGGTACTGCTCAGGCAGGCGACACGGGCTAACTGATTTATGGTGAGTGGCATGGCCAGATTATCACGCATTACCTGCAGTGCCTTCTGAATCCGGTTGTCTAGCGGAGCGGCAAGGCGTTGACGGGCAAGCAGATCGAGAAAAAGATCCAGTATTTTATCTTCAATTCTATTGTCCACCTCGCTGCTTAACTGTGAATCGACAAACTGTGCAAAGGCCAGTGCCGGGGCGTCGAGTATGAAATCGGTGACCTCAGAATGAGCCAGGTTATCCGGTAGCTGAGAGAGGTCGGCGACCAAAAAGCGAAAAGCTGACGATGCCCGGAAATCGTGGCGCGTGGCTGCGCGGATCACCACACAATCCCCAATCCCCGCCCGCAGCGGTTTGGCACTGCCACCCAGTTCCATTTCAATAGACCCGGATAACGGGATCACAACCTGATGATAGTGATGCAGATGGCTGGTGGCGTGCGCACTGTAAGAGCGGATAGAGAGTCGGTCGCGCACGGATGAAGTCTCCTGAGATGAGTTGGCAGGACGGTGGTATGCCACGGACGCTGGTCACTGAGTACAAAGGATTTAAATCAGGAGGCAGAGCGATACGGCAAGGTGCATGTTAGCCAAAGAAGCCATAGACAACAATCTGAGCTGCGGTTGAGTTTGCGACTCTTGGGTGGGCGAGTTTTACGCGGACTCACCTCGGTTAACAACGAGTGCTAGCAATCTATGTTATCTGAAGAGTTAATTTATTTGATGTCTGTCATTCTTTTGGTGAATTTTATGTGACGGTTGTCATTGAAATTTTGTTCCAATTTCGTATTGACATTTTTTATATGAGATCTGATTCACAAAATAATTCCTGAAATAATTTATAACAAAAAAGAGATTTTAGTCACATTTTATTATAATTATTAATGGAACCTAGCAATGTCTAACAACAATGACACGCCGGATAGTGCGCTACGCCGCGATTTTCTGGCCAGGACCTTAGCCTTGATCCCCACAGTTGCCATTGGCAGTTCCCTTGGGGGATTGACCTCTTCATCAGTCGCTCGCGCGGCATCCCTTACTTCCGAAGCTGCAAGCGAGACAGATAATCAGCAAGCACGAGACTATTTCCCGACCTTTTTTAGCAGCGAAGAGTTTGCTTTTATTGAAGCGGCCGTCGCAGTGTTGATTCCCAATGACCAATATGGTCCGGGCGCTCTGGAAGCGGGCGTACCTGAGTTTATCGACCGTCAGATGAATACGCCTTATGGCAGCGGATCGAACTGGTATATGCAAGGGCCGTTTAACCCGGAGGCCGCTCCAGAGCTGGGCTATCAGCGCCCGCTGGTGCCACGTGATATCTATAAGCTTGGCATCGCAGAAGCCGAAAAGGTTGCGCAGCAGAAAATGGGTCAGCGTTTTACCAAGTTGAGTGTCAGCAAACAAACCCAATTGCTCAGCCAGATGGAAAATGATCAGGTGAATTTTGAGCTGCTGCCAGCCAGCCTGTTTTTTGCCACCTTACTGCAGAATACGCGGGAAGGTTTCTTCAGCGATCCGATTCATGGCGGCAACCAGAACATGGTCGGCTGGAATTTGATTGGGTTTCCCGGCGCGCGCGCTGATTTTATGGACTGGGTTGAGCGTGATGAGGCCTACCCATTCCCACCGGTTTCTATTACAGGTCAGCGAGGTTAAAGCATGGCAAAACAGATGAAAAAAGCCGATGCTGTGATTGTTGGCTTCGGCTGGGCTGGTTCTATTATGGCCAAAGAGCTGACAGAAGCCGGCTTGAATGTGGTGGCGCTAGAGCGCGGCCCGATGCGCGATACCTATCCCGATGGTGCGTATCCACAAACTATTGACGAGCTGACCTATAACACGCGGCGCAAACTGTTCCAAGATCTGTCCAAAAGTACAGTGACGTTTCGCCACAACGACGCGCAGACGGCGGTGCCTTACCGTCAGCTGGCGGTGTTTTTACCCGGCAACGGGACAGGCGGCGCAGGATTGCACTGGTCTGGCGTGCATTTTCGGGTCGACCCGGTCGAGCTGCGCCTGCGCAGCCATTATGAAGAGCGCTATGGCAAGCGCTTCATTCCGGAAGGGATGACGATTCAGGATTTCGGTGTCTCTTATCAGGAACTAGAGCCTTTCTTTGATAAAGCGGAGAAAGTGTTCGGCACCTCGGGCTCGGAGTGGTCGGTCAGGGGCCAGGTGATCGGTAAAGGCAAAGGCGGTAACCCGTATGCGCCGGATCGTTCCGATCGCTTTCCACTCCAAGCGCAAAAGCGCACCTATTCGGCCCAGCTGTTTGCCAAAGCGGCCGAATCAGTCGGTTATCATCCCTATGACCTGCCGTCAGCCAATACTTCCGGTCCTTACACGAACACCTATGGTGCCCAGATGGGGCCCTGTAATTTCTGCGGTTACTGCAGTGGTTACGCCTGTTACATGTATTCCAAAGCATCACCGAATGTGAATATCTGGCCAGCACTGAAGCAAGAGCCGAAATTTGAACTGCGCGCTAACTCTTATGTGCTGCGCGTGAATCTGACAGACGATAAAAAGAAAGCTACGGGAGTGACTTACATAGATGCACAAGGCCAAGAAGTCGAACAACCGGCGGACATCGTGGTTCTGGCGGCGTTCCAATTCCATAACGTTCATCTGATGCTGTTGTCCGGTATCGGCCAGCCCTATAACCCCATCACCAATGAAGGGGTGGTGGGACGTAATTTCGCCTATCAGAACCTGTCGACCATCAAGGCGTTTTTCGATCAAAATACCTACACCAATAGCTTCATTGGTGCCGGCGGTGCTGGGGTGGCGGTGGATGACTTCAACGCTGATAACTTCGATCACGGACCGCACGGCTTTGTGGGCGGCTCACCGTTCTGGGTTAACCAGGCGGGTACCAAGCCAATCTCCGGTTTGCCGACTGCACCGGGTGCTCCTGCCTGGGGTAGCGAGTGGAAAGGCGCGATTAAGCAGGCTTATAACCATCATGTGTCGATGGACGCGCACGGCGCGCACCAGTCTTACCGGGTCAATTACATGGATCTTGATCCTAACTATACCGATGTGCATGGTCAGCCTTTGCTGCGTATGACATTCGACTGGCAGGAGAACGACATCAAGATGTCGCAGTTTATGCACAACAAGATGGCTAACATTGCCAGGGCGATGAATCCGCAAGCGATGAGCGGCAGTGCCAAACAAGCCGGCGAGCATTTCGATGCCCGTAAGTATCAGACCACTCACCTTAATGGTGGCGCGGTGATGGGGGAAAACCCGAAAACCAGTGCAGTGAACCGCTATCTGCAAAGCTGGGATGTGCACAATGTGTTTGTGCCGGGCGCTTCTGCGTTCCCGCAGGGGCTGGGTTACAACCCGACCGGTATGGTTGCGGCACTGACCTACTGGTCCGCCAGAGCGATTCGCGAACAATACCTGAAAAATCCAGGTCCTTTGGTTCAGGCGTAAGGAGAGGCATGATGAAAAAATTGTTTGCTTGCCTGTTACTTGGCGGATTAAGCGCCGCTGCTATGGGACAGACGCCTGAGTCTGATTTGGTGGCTCGCGGCGAATATCTGGCCCGCGCCGGAGACTGTGTGGCTTGTCACACTGCACAAGGGGGCGCGCCGTTTGCCGGTGGTCTGTTGATGCCGACCCCGATTGGCAATATCTACAGTACCAATATCACCCCGGATAAAGAGACCGGAATTGGTGGCTACAGCTTTGAGGACTTTGACCAGGCAGTACGCCATGGGGTAAGAAAGGATGGTGACAGCCTGTATCCTGCGATGCCGTATCCTTCTTACGCCATTGTCAGTAAACAGGACATGCGTGCACTGTATGTTTACTTCATGCAAGGGGTTAAGCCGGTGAAGCAGGCTAACCATGCCGTGGATATTCCGTGGCCGCTGTCGATGCGCTGGCCGCTGAGCCTGTGGCGCGGTATGTTTGCGCCTGGGGTGCAGGACTTTAGCGCTGACAGCGATGCGGATGCGGCGACCGAGCGTGGCCGTTATCTGGTTCAGGGGCTGGGTCACTGCGGGGCTTGCCATACCCCACGTGCCATAACCATGCAGGAAAAAGCGCTGAGCGACGGCGAGGGAGCGGACTACTTATCCGGCGGTGACCCAATGGAAGGTTGGGTGGCGAAGAATTTGCGTGGCGATAATAAAGATGGCCTGGGGCAATGGAGTGAGCAGGAGCTGGTCACTTTCCTCAAAACCGGCCGTAACTCGCATACCGCCGTGTTTGGCGGGATGACGGATGTGGTTGAGCACAGCCTGCAATACCTGTCGCAGGAGGATCTGACTGCGATTGCCCGCTACCTGAAATCCTTGCCGGCAAAAGATCCGCAGCAAGCGTCGTTTAAACCCGATGGCAGTGTGGCCAACGCGTTGTGGCATGGCGATGACAGTAAACCAGGCGCTGCGGTGTATATCGATAGCTGTGCGGCTTGTCACAAGAGTGACGGCAGTGGTTACGACCACTTCTTCCCGGCCCTGCGCGGGAATTCCGTGGTGCAGACCGAAGATGCAACCTCGCTGATCCACGTTGTGTTGGCTGGTAGCACGCTGCCCGGCACACAGCAGGCACCGAGTGCGATCACCATGCCTCCGTTTGGCTGGCGTTTGAGCGACCAGGAAGTGGCTGAAGTAGTGAACTTTATCCGCTCCAGCTGGGGCAACCAGGCTAAAGCGGTGGATGCCGCACAAGTTAAAGCAATTCGTGCTGAGATTGAAGGCGCTAACCCTGCTCTGCTGGGTAACGTTAATCCGGATAAGTTATCGCAAGTGCAGCGCTAGTTTGGAGTAAATGTGCTTCCGGCCGAACAGGGTTAACAAGGACAGGCGTTAACAAGGACAGGCGCCAGTACATGCTGCCCTTCGCTGATGTTATTAAGCCTGCCCGTTCGGGGCAGGCTTGTTTTATAGGTGGACAGGCACCGTTCGCCTAATCTAAGCCTGCAACTTGAATAGAAAGAAACGTAAACAGGACAGACGCTTAGCTGACGTTTATCTTACCCTGCAAATATAAAACAGCATGCCCAGCCACTATCACTCTTTCTTCTTCTAAACGGCAATGCAAAATGCCGCCGCGTGCTGATGCCTGATAAGCGATCAATTCTGTTTTATTGAGTCTTTCCGACCAGAATGGTACCAAACCCGCGTGAATTGAACCTGTTACCGGATCCTCGTCACCGCCATTGGCCGGCCAAAAGTAGCGTGATATGAAATCATAGTTGGTCGAAAGTGCAGTGGCGACAACATCAAACGGCGCCAGTTGTTTGAGATTCTCATTATTACGCAGCACGTTAAGCACTGAGGCTTCATCATGATAAATTGCAAAATAGGCTTGTGGGCTGAGCCAGATTTCATCCGGTTTGATGGAAAGTCCTTCGAGCAGCGCTGCTGGGACTTGATTGATAGGGTGAGGCGCTCGATTAGGAAAACTCATCGAAATCAGTTTATCTTCAGCCTGAGTGACATTCAGGGTACCCACTGCAAGCGTATCAAATGTCAGTTTGTGCCCGGTGTTGAAATGGTTAAATAGCACATAAGCTGAAGCTAGAGTGGCGTGCCCACAAAAGTCGATTTCCGTAATCGGGGAGAACCAGCGAATCGCGTAGTGATCTTGTCCGAGACGTTTAACAAATGCAGTTTCGGACAGGTTGTTTTCTTGTGCGATAGAGAGCATGAGTTCATCACTCAGCCATTCGTTAATCGGTATAACCGCGGCTGAATTGCCACTAAACTGCTGCTGGGTGAATGCATCCACCACATAAAGATCCAGTTCCATCTATGTTTTCCGTCTGACTTTCTACTCATATTTAATGCCAAGTTACTTAATTTCATTGAATTATCAAGTAAGTTCTCACTGATGGGGTTATTGTTGGGACAGGCGTACCGGCAGGCTTGTGTGCTGAGATGACGTAAAGTGACGTAAAGGACAGGCATGTTTATTATGGCTTGCTAATTCTCAGGCTTGTGTGGCTAATATGAATTAATGCTGTTGTGAAACCGTGCTGTAGCCACTAGAGCGAGTGATATGTTTAGCGGAGATCAAAATAGTGAGTATTGAAGGCGAGAGAGCGGACGTTATTGGGGTTAAGAGATCACCAGGCCTACCATGCGGCGGCGATTTAACCGGTTTTTGGCACTCAGTAATTTTTGTGCGCCACCTATCCACAAGCGTGGTTTCGCTTCGAGTTGGGTGCAAAGATAGAGACAATCATGTGCTGACAACGCCAAACGGGTGAGGATATCCGGTTGTGCAGAAGAGATATGCCCGGCCTTATCCGGCTTGATGTGTCTGCCTAGCCAATCCACCAGATGCAGATAATCTTGGAAGGAAAAAGGAAGGCCTTTGGTTTGCAAAGAGCCATTAAAGCCAACAAAATTAAGTAATGGCGGCGATTGAGTTAGACCTTTTGCCGCTTTACTCAGTCTCAGTTTGAGTGAAGTGTATCTGGATTTTTCCGGCGTTGATGCTTCTTTGGCTCGTACCGGGTTCAGGTCAACGTAAGCCATTGCTGCCAGGAGTGCCTTTTCATCCAGTAGCGCCTGGGACTTGAACCGCCCTTCCCAAAAATGTCCGGTACATTCGTCTTCTTTGTTCGCTTGAAGAGCGATATCAAAATTGAGTTCTTTCATAAACCAACTGAGAGAAGACAATCTTTCCCGCCATGTCTCTATGATTTTCATGCACTTATCATTTTCTGGCTGGGTTGTCTGAGCGGATTTAAATCGCTGTATGATTGCCGGTAAGTGGTGATCGATACTCCAGCGTTCGATGACTTCAGCCGGGGATAATGCTAACGCAGACTCGTGGTCAATACGCACCACCAAGTGGTAGTGGTTGCTCATTACAGCATAGGCGCAGATATCGATGCAGTAGATAGCTGCGAGATGAAGGATTTTGTCTTCGACCCATTGGCGGCGATGCTCGTAGGAACGACCAGAGACGTGATCCTGGCCGCATAAGAATGAACGTCGGACACAGCGTGACACGCAATGATAATAGGGCGTTATTTGCGGACAAATAAGTTTGGCACGGGCTGTGGTCATGATGGTCGACTCTTTTGTACAGGCATGGACAGATTGTGGATCCAATCAGAGTTTTCGCAACCGGAGATAAAAGAACTGCGGGTCAGCTTGGAGAGTCGTGCAATTTGGCTGTGGTTCAAGTATGAGAAATGCAGTGTTAGGGCAGAGCGTCTGTCCAGCTCTATTGGTCTTGATTACGGTGTCTTTCCACTTAAAAATCAGCGTCTGTCCCAGTTAAAAACATCTGTCCCACATACAATTGGGGGGAGGGGGGACAACCGGCAGGGCGAATATTAACCCTGCCGGTTGTTCTA
This sequence comes from Vibrio sp. H11, assembly GCF_004804295.1. Taxonomy (NCBI): domain Bacteria; kingdom Pseudomonadati; phylum Pseudomonadota; class Gammaproteobacteria; order Vibrionales; family Vibrionaceae; genus Vibrio; species Vibrio sp. H11. Next base: position 197,956 of record NZ_SSHN01000003.1, read on the forward strand.
TTAGTCTGCTTTGCTTAAATCAACCAGTGGTTGCGTAAGCTGTTTGAGTGGCGTCTGTCCCTGAATTTCCTTGACTTTGTTCACCGCCTGAGAGACTTCTTTGTTATTGCGCAGCACAGTGTATGTGACATCAAAGTGTTTGCTTTCGCCAGCCTTGATGGTCGGGACCAGCCCGAGCGGGCGCTGGTACTTGGTGTTATAGGCATAGCTTGTGCCCGGCTCAATGCCCGTCACATAGCCCTGTTGTTCGGTGTCGGTGTTTTTCCATAATGTCAGCACCGGTAACTGAGTGACGTTGTAGCCCAGCGCAACACCGCTAGAGCCGTTCTTGTTGTGTAAAACCGCCAGGCTGTTGCCGTCCGCATCACCGATTGGTTTGAGGTTAAATACCATCTCATCAAAGTTTTTTGTCGGGCCGAGGTAGGTTTGCCACTCTTTCAGGCCAGCCTTGGCGTAGTCATTGAAGGGAGAAATTTCACTCGCTGCGGCGATCACTTTCGCACCCTGTTCCAGGATGGGGCGGCCAAAGTTGGAGTGGTAGATGATCTGGTATTCATCGTCATAGTCTGCTTGGTTGGTCAGGGTGTCATGCAAGGAAAAGCGGTTAGAGCCCGGAGTCACCTCGAGTTTGGTCAGGGTAACCAACTCGGCTTTTTTGAAGGTACGTTCAGAGACTTCGCCTTCAACCGTTATTTTGTGCGGCGCAGCGTCATCAATAGTTACTTTGACGCTGGAAGCCGGTGTATTCTGCACACGACCATGCAGGCTCAGCAGTTGTCCGTTGTCATCCACGCCAGGGTGTCCGGTCCATTCATAACCACAGCGCACCAGCATTTCATTAAATCCGTCCAGCCATCCCAGACCGTTGCGGCTTTCCAAATCGATAAAGGCCGGGTTAACCACTTCTTTGACCGGGGAGTCCCAGCCCAGAATACGTTTGCCATCCCGTTCGACCTTGAGTATCCCCATGCCGCGGGTTGGAACAAGAGTGATCGTCAGTTCACCATTATTAACGATGAGTACGTCCACCCCCAGCTGCTTTCCGCCATGCAGGCGGCGTTTTTCTACTGAGAAAGGCGTGTTAGCCGATAAACCTAACGATTGGTTGCTGACTTGCCAGTTGCCGACATCTTCACCGCTGGCAGAATTGGTTAGCACAAACTCAACGGCCTGAGTATTCATTGCGGCTAAACTGAGCAGGATGGCAGCGTACGAAGTTTTGATTTTCATGTTCTTTCCTTATCTTTTGTTGTTATTTTTAATAACTGAATCGATTCAGCAAAAACATACGCCTGATAAAGGGGAAGCGGCAATGTGCAACTGATAGCAATGTGATCTTGCTGGCAGTGATACGCGAAGTGAAGCTAAATTTTGATTGCTGAATCAACTTCAGCAATTCCGGAGGGCGAGTTGTGTTCCTGTCGCACAATAATATAGAGGAAAAACAGGACGTGTATTGTTAATTTACTGATAAATAAGGTTTATTCTATATGGTATTCGATAAGGTTTATTAGCTGTTGTAGCTCTTGTTTAATATACTCATCGAGCGCAAAGCCGATATTAATGCGCAGGCAGTCTCGATAGCGGTCCGATTCGGTAAACCAAGGGCCGATGCGGATATCCAGCCCCGCTTGTTTCGCGGCCTGGCCCAGGGCTTCCGTGTTCAGGCCAGGGATCTGAATCCACAGCACTAAGCCTCCATCGGGTTGGGTCATTCGACTGTCTGATGGCAGATGCTGGCTCAAATAATTTTGATAGCTTATTTTGTGCTGGTTAAGTTGCTGGCGCGCCCGCTTGAGATGAGTTGCGTAAGCGCCGCTGGCGATAAAATCTGCCAGAGCATACTGAATCAGGGTTGGAACGCCAAGCGCTCGGCGGTTGTACGCTGGGAAAAAGCGCCCGGGGCGGCACCAGCCGAGCCGGTAACTGGGTGACAAAGTTTTTGAGACCGAGCCGCACCACAGCATGTACCCTCCGTCGTCATGGTAACAGGCTGGCAGTGACGCCTGGCTGGCATGCGGTAGTTCAAAATAAACATCATCCTCAATGACAGGTACCTGATACTGATTCGCCAACTGTGCCAGTCTCTGTTTCTGGACATTGGAGAGCGTAATTCCTTGCGGATTCATATGGGTCGTGCAGAACAAGCCGGCTTGCACTTCGTGCTGTTGCAGTTTGGCTTCAAACTGGTCTAAATCAATTCCATCGGGCAGCGAAGGAATTTCAAGTACGCGCAGAGACAACTGGGCGAGCAAATCCAGTAATCCATTGTAGCAAGGTGAGCTCACCGCAACGGTATCGCCGGGACGGGTGCATATTTGCAGCGCGTGGCTGACCGCATCCATACAGCCGTGGGTAATCACCAGCTCGTGCTCGCTGAGTGGAAATCCGCTAAGGGTAAAGTGCTCAGCCAGTGCTATGCGTAAAGCGGATTCGCCCTGAGGTTCGGGGTAAAAGGTGATCTGTTCCGCCGCTCGTTTTATCGCGCGCCGCAAGCTACGCTCTAAAGCTCGCTGTGTCTGAGAATCTAATTGCAAGCGCGATGTGCCTAGCGGGCCACAGGGAGAGAGCGTACGCTGTCTGCTCACTGTTGGGGTGATGGGTTGACTGCTAAAAGGCTGCCAGTCAGGTGGCAGGGTACGGTGGGTGTGTCGCGTGATAAAAAAGCCTGATTGAGGACGAGCGATCAGCCAACCTTGCGACTCAAGTTCTGCGTAGCAACTGACGGCAGTGGAAATACTGACGCTGTGTTGTCTGGCAAACTGGCGCAAAGACAGCATGCGGTCGCCCGGATTAAGTTTTCCGGCCTCGATGTCCTGAATGAATCTGGTGGCCAGCTGTTTGTATCGGCTCATGCGGTGACCATCTCCACTGTACTGGTTAAAATTACAAAAATTGTATCTGTACTGCTTTTATCTGGCAAGCGACACTGAAACCCAGGCAAACAATGCGGAAAGATAACCATGCAGGGACGAGATTTACTGCTCATCATGAGTGTAATGGCCATTTGGGGCTTCAACTTTTCTATGATTAAACTTGGCGTCAGCGCACTAGACCCGCTGCTCATCGCTGCGGCGCGTTTCGTTTGTGCCACGTTTCCAATCATCTTTTTCATCCGGCGGCCGAATGTTGGTTGGCGTTATTTGGTGAGTTACGGTTTAGTGTTTGGCACCGGGATTTGGGGTATGGCGTCTTGCGCCATCACATTTGGTTTGTCGTCGGGTATGGCATCAGTACTGCTGCAGACGGACGTTTTGACGACTGTCCTGGTCGGGGTCTTGGTGTACAAAGAGGTGATATCGCGCCGCATGGCTGCGGGTATTTTGCTGGCCTTAGCCGGGCTTGTGGTGTCAATTATTTACACCAACGGAAACGTGACCTGGAGCGGGGTGATGTTCATCATGATCTCGGCGGTGTGCTGGCCTTTGGCAGGAGTGATTGTGCGCCAGTCAGGTACCCGTCAGGCATTTGCTTTTAATATCTGGGGGATGTTGTTTGCTCCTGTGCCTTTAATTGTACTGAGTGTGGCATTCAATGGCTGGGACGGCGTTGTCGCAACCTATCAGCATTGGAGTATCAATGCCTGGATATCGGTTCTGTTCCAGGCGTACCCGACCACCTTATTTGGCTATTGGGTATGGAACAAAATGGTCCTTAAATATCCAATGAGTCAATTGGCACCCATGACACTCATGGTGACTGTATTTGCGTTGCTGAGTGGGTATCTTATTTACGGTGAACAGCTGTCGGCTGCACAGTGGGTCGCGTGCAGTGCGTTTCTGAGCGGTATCATATTGGTTCTCTACCCGCAGCGGGCAGTCTCCCGCTCGGCGCAATCAGAGCGCCTGCGTCCCACGGTACTATAGTGCCAGATTAAGCGGTGAAATCAGTGCGGATTTTCAGCCGATCGCTCGGTACCTTGTTGGGCGGAATGGTGTTGGGGACAGACGCCGTTGTTTTGGGGCAGACATCGTTTTAGGGACAGACGTTCATGTTTAGACGTTTATGTTCAACATAGACCTGGGCGCGGCCGGTCATGCCACACGATGGCAGTTCGTGCTTCTGCCACCAGAACACTACTCGACTGGGCGTGTGTCCCGTTTGTCTGTGGATGGTGGGTGTCTGTCCCGGTTGTCCGGGGGCAAATGCTATGGGTTACGAATGACGGCTTATTTTGAGTTGGGTGCGCGTGTTTTTTAGCCCGCGAATTCCTTCGATGACTAACGCCATAACCGCCAGCCAGATTGCGATGTAGGTCGGCCATTCTTTAGGGCTGATGGATTCACCCAGTAACAGCGCCACGAATAGCAGCATAACGGGTTCAACGTAAATCAATAAACCAAATAAGCTGAGATTGAGATGAGGCGCGGAAAGGGATTGAAACGCCAGCGCCATAGCGCTGATAATCCCAAGCCCGAATACCAGCCACAGCAGTTGGTAGCTGGTGGTCAAGGTTGAAAGTACATCGCCGCTGTGTATCAGACAATACAGGCTGAATGGTACGCTCAGCAGCATATCAAACCAGACGCCGCCGATACTGTTAGTATCGGTTTTCAGTCGCAGCCAGAAATAGACTGGGTAGCACAGGCAAATTGCCAGCGTAGGCCAGGCCAAGGTTTGAGAAATAATCAGTTGATTCAGAACCCCTATGACTGCGAAGCCGCATGCCAGTTGCTGTAAGCGTGACATTTTGTCGTTGAACGCAAACCTGCCGACCACAACCATGGTAATCGGCATCATAAAGTAGCCGAGTGAGACAGCCAGGCCGTAGCCGTTCACCGGAGCCCACATGAATAACCATAACTGTAGCCCGACCAGAAATGATGACAGGATGCGCGTTGCCCAGAAATAACGCTCATTGATGATGCGGTGCAATATGGTAGTCACTTGCGGCCAGTAACCGCGCATAACAATAAACAGAGTCAGCAGAGGCAGGGTTAACACAATACGCCAGCCATAAATTTCCGTGCCCTCGACGTCTTTCAGCAGAGCAGTATAAGCAAACATCAGGGCAAAGAAGCCTGATGCGATAACGTTAAGAGTGACACCCAGAGCGGTGTTCGTTTGAGTCTGCATGGTTCAGGTCTGTGATCATTTCGATAGAGAGATATTTTATTGCGTATTACTTGATAAAGGTGCTCTAAATACATAGTGTTTATGAGAAATTTTCTCATGGAGTGAGGCGGGAATGACATTAGATAAGTACGACTACTCAATACTGCAGCAGCTGCAGCACAATTGCCAAACTCCGTTACGTGAGTTGGCGGAGATGGTGCATTTGTCGACAGCTTCGGTACAGCGTCGTATCCAGAAACTTAAGGATAACGGCTATATCCAGGCTAGCGTTGCGTTGCTGGACCCGAATAAACTCAATCAGGTGATCACGATTCTGGTGGAAGTGCAGGCCGACAAAACCCACAGCACTGATCTGCAATTATTAAAACACAGTTTTTCCGGACCGGAAGTTCAGCAGTGTTATTACGTGACCGGAGAGGCCGACTTCATGTTGGTACTGCTGGTGCCCAACATGCAACGTTTTCAGCAAATCTGCGATAAATTGTTTCACTCGAATCCTAACGTGAAGTGGTTTCGCACCATAGTTGCACTGGATCGGGTTAAAGCCACCTTGTCCGTACCGATTGAGTCGATTGGATAAATCAGCACCCAGGTAAATACCAATGGTCATCGTATTTTCTTCGGTTCAGGGGCGTGATTTTTGCTGTGTGTCCCGTTTGTACTGGTGATTGACATCAGTCATGATGCGGGATCAAAAATGCCGCCCGGTTGGGCGGCATGGGTCGAATGAATAACAGTTTAAGCCTGAGTGGCAACAGCTTGCTGATTGTCCTGCACGCTCTGAGCTTTCGCGGCGCGAATCTCAAGCAGATCCTGCTCAAGCTGCAGTACCTGGCTGGTCTCAAGCAGAATTCTCTGGTTGAGCTCTGGATTATCTTGCAGTGACTGACCGTAAGAAGGGACCATGGCTTTGATCTTACTTTGCCATTTATCGGAAGCCATTTGGTCGGCAAAACAGCGCTCCAGCAGTTCCAGCATTACAGAGGCTGAAACAGAAGCGCCCGGGGATGCGCCAAGCAGCGCAGTCAGGCTGCCATCTTCGGCGTGTACCAGCTCTGAGCCCAGATGGAGTTCCCCACCTTTACCCGGGACATTCTTGATTATTTGCACGCGTTGGCCAGCCTGCCATAGAGTCCAGTCTTCAGCCTTGGCATTGGGGAAGAATTCACGTAATGCGTTAATACGATCTTCATTGCTTTGTACGAGCTGACCGACTAAATATTTGACCAGGTCAAAACTTTTCATGCCGACCTGAGTCATCGGCAATACATTTGACGGGCGTACGGAGCCAAACAGATCCAGTAACGAACCCTCCTTAAGGAATTTGCTCGAGAAGCTGGCAAATGGGCCAAACAACACCACTTTTTTCCCATCGATGATACGGGTGTCCATATGCGGTACTGACATCGGTGGCGCGCCGACGGCTGCTTTACCGTACACTTTGGCGCGGTGTTGGTTGACGATATCCGGATTGTCGGAAACGATAAACTGGCCGCCGACCGGGAAACCCGCATAGGCACGAGCCTCAGGAATCCCCGATTTTTGCAGCAGAGTCAGTGAAGCGCCGCCAGCACCAATAAACACATACTTGCTATGCACAGTACGCGTGGTATTGGTGGTCAGATCTTTCACTGTAACTTTCCAGGTCCCATCTTTTTGACGTTTAAGCGTGCGCACTTCATGCTGCATGCTGAGCGCAAAGTTTTCACTTTGCTGCAGAATATCGACCATATGGTGGGTCAGGGCACCGAAGTTAACATCGGTACCAAAGCGTGAGCGGGTCGCAGCAATCGGCTGATTTGGATCACGATTTTCCATCAGGAGCGGAGCCCAGGATTTGATCTGTTCACGGTCCTCAGAGAAAACCATGCCGTCAAACAGAGGACTCGTGCGCAGACGCTGATAACGCTTGCGCAAAAATTCTACGTTGTGCTCACCGGTCACAAAACTCATGTGAGGAACACTGTTGATGAAGGTAGCCGGGTCTTTAATCAAACCTTCCTGGACCAAATATGCCCAGAACTGGCGTGAAAGCTGGAATTGCTGGTAAATATTAGCCGCTTTGCCCATCTTGACTTCGCCGTCAGGCGTTTGAGGGGTGTAATTTGATTCCGCTAATGCTGAATGTCCGGTTCCAGCGTTATTCCAACCATTTGAGCTTTCCTGAGCGACTTCGTCCAGACGCTCAAACATTTCGATAGTCCAGCTTGGCTCAAGTTGCTGGATAAAGGTGCCGAGCGTTGCGCTCATAATACCGCCACCGATAAGAACCACATCGACCAGTTTTTCAGACGTAGCAGAGCCGAACTGGTTGAATCCTTTTTGACCAGATACCTTCTTCATGGGACTTAAATCTCTCTCAATTGCAGATAATAACTACTCCGTTATCCGCCCTGACCACTAGATAGCCGTCGTCCAATATTTTTTATTTGGTTTTTTATTGAACGGGGTGTTCTAGAACATCCTTTGGCTCCAGCGACAGACAACGTGTTTAGTTGATGAGTTTGGTAACTAAACAACCAAAACAGTATAAGTGTTACATATTTTTGATGATTTTTTTAGCAAAAAAAGCACAACTAATGCGATAAAGTTTGCGATATAACAATTATTTAACAACAAAGGTGCCACAACAGGACTAATGAATAGTTAGGGTGAATCATTAATAATTCAATCAATTGTATTAATAAATGATGTAAAAAACCTACGTAATATCGCTAGATTTTATTTGTGACAACTATGTTAAAACCAGTGTTTATTGATAGCGCTTTCACATACATTCGGCATGGTTATTTCAGCTGTTCTAAACAGGCAACAACAGAGGTGGAGCACAATGCGTCACGATCAGTTTAAGGGCGGTTGGCACCTGACTGTGGGTCAATCAGATTGCGGTCATTCCGCACTTTTTGAGGGTGTCTGTCCCACTTTTTGAGGACGTCTGTCCTGCTTGATGTTTGTGTGGACGGCGTCCGTTCCGGTTAATGGTTGCGGCCTGACAATCGTGGCTGGCGATAATACTTATTCGGCTTGCATGGTGCGACGATAAGCGCTGGGTGTCTGTCCTGTGACGCGGCTGAATTCGCGATTAAAGTTGGACTTGGTTTGAAAGCCGGATCTGAGGTAAACCTGGGTAATACTCTCATCACTGTTTACCAGATACTGTTTGGCGTGTTCAATCCGGTATTCGTTCAGCAGTTTGGAAATGTTACGGCCGTGGATCTGGTTGACTGCGGCCGAGATCTGTTTGGCCGGGATCGTCAGCTTTCTCGCCAGACGATCAAGTGTGAGATCCGGGTCGAGATAGGCTTGCTGGGTATGCATCAGATCGTCGAGTTTGAGCACGATAGCCTGCGCATCACTGGTAGCCATCGCTGAGGTTGTTTTTACTGTTGCTACTGGTGCTGTCTCTGCTTGGCTGCGGCTATTTAGCTCGTCAGACAAAGTACTGCGGCTGACCTGGATTACGCTGAGGGCCAGAAGCGGCAGCAACACGCTGTAGCCAATGGCGAGGATATACATGGCATATCGGCCAGAGTTGAAGCTGAAATCAATGCTCAGCGCACCGTCAATACAGGCTGAGAACAGCAGCATACAACCGGCCAACTGCTCGGCATAACGAACCTTGTCCAAATCAGATACGCGTACTTGCTGCGCTTCAGCGCGCGATGAGTAGAGCAGTCGTATGCCGTAGCCGATATAGAGCAGGGTTAACATTAAGTCGAGCGGTGCATGCCAGTATGGATAGCTGAATACCGCGAAAGTGATACACATCGGACCTGACCAGTGCAACAGTGACAGTCGTCCTGTTTGATGGGCACGCTGGAAACAGTACCAGGCGGTCATCGGCACCAGAGAGGCTAAGATCGGCTGCAATAAGCGCAACAGAGTTAAATCTAAACTCCAGCGCATTCCCACCACGGCGGTTGTTACCGCACATAACGCGCTAAAGCCGCTGGCCGGTTTGCTGTCATTCTCTGGTTTGCACCACAAGATGACGGCAAGCAGCATTAACAGCATAGAGACCACAAACGGCAATGGGATCGCGATCATCGGTTTTCCTTATCTTGGCATGATGGAATGTGTGCAATGGCAAAGTTTTACTTGCGCTAGCCTAACCATTACCTCGTCCGGAGTGAAGCTCAAATGGACTGAAACCAGATTCAGGCAGACCTAAAACCGGTTTGAGGACGCAAAGAAGCCTTTCTATCGCGATAGTGAGCTGACTGCGTGATGAATGCAGTTTGTCTGTTTAACCCGTGAAGGAGCTGAAACTATGAAATGGTATTGGTTGGCCTGGCAGCATGGACTGGATTTTTCCGGCCGTGTCCCGCGCCATGCTTATTGGGCCTTTTTTGCAGTCAACCTGGTGGTGAGTCTGCTGTTGATCGCGCTCGATATTCACCAAGCGTCAATATGGTCCGCGTGGCTCGAAATAGGTTACAGCGTCGCAAGCTTTTTACCACTGCTGGCACTGACGGTGCGTCGTCTGCATGACCTTGGCCACAGTGGTTGGTGGAGTCTGGTGTTTTTGGTGCCTGCGATTGGCGTGCTGATTTTACTGATACTGATGTTACTGCCAGGTGAGAAACAGGCCAATCAGTATGGTCTGGCAGGGGAGGAGAAGATATGAAGCGATGGACGGCGGTTTTGCTGGGCGGGTATTTAACGCTGATTAGTGCGAGCGTTTGGTCGGAGGGCAAATCGGAAGTGATTAATCACTTACCCGCTGGCTTAGAGGGGATGGTGATCATACCCAAGGCTGCGCATGGGCATTTATTGTACTTACATGGCCTGGCCGGAGAAGGACGCTATCTAAGCCGCAATGAGCACGGCGAGCTGTGTATATTGGCACCGCTGCCTATGATTGCCGGTAATATCCGCCTCGGGACGATTGGGATTGATGAAAGCGGCCCGGTCATTCTCAATATTTACAATCCGGTTCTGGCGCGCCAGATCAGACACGGGCAGCAGATCGAAAGCCGGCAATGGCGAGTTGCTTTGCCTCACGCAAAACAAACAGCTGATATCGAGATTGCCACTGGCCTGGATAGCGAGATGGATTTCATTATTAATCCGCGCCGACGCTGGACGTCGTGGCTGCGCGGTAGTGAACCTCAACCGAGTTGTAAGACAATCGCTAGCGGGCCGACTGACAGTACGCCGCTAAGATAAATACAGTCAGTGGATGAGCGCCAGTATCACCATGTGTGCTGTGATGCTGGCGCATTATATCGCTAAAGCTTAATGACGGCTGAACGTGGCTGACAGTTAGGTCAAGCGCGCGGTATCTTGTTTGATATTGACGATGCTGTTTTCAATGTCGGCGACACTGTGTTGTGACTGTTCGGTGGCCTGATGAATCGCCGCTATACTGTCGGTGTGAAGCTGACAGGTACTGGATAGCTCTTCCATTGCTGTGGCTATCTGTCCGGACATCTGGGTAATTTGCCCCAGCAGAGTGCCGATATTGAGTGTCGATTCTAGACTTTGAGTACTATGAGCAACGCAGGTAGTAACGCCATCCAGACACTGGCATAAATCGTCTGTGAGATCCCTTTCTGTTTATCGACCATGGTCTGGATTTTATTCAGAAAGCCGTTCATGGAATATGGGATAGAACCTGAATTTATTGCGTGATTCAAATTAATGTATAGGAATGGCTATTTGGCTGGAAATAGTATGATTTGTGGAAAAAGAAATATTCATTGTTTTTTGTTAACCAGGACACAAAAAACGCCGGCGATGACCGGCGTTTTTCTCATTTAAGCAGCGCTAATTATTTGTCTGCGACTTCACCCAGTTTAATCCAGGTGTCAATCACAGTATCTGGGTTCAATGATACTGAGCTGATGCCCTGTTCCATTAACCACTCAGCCAGATCTTCATGGTCAGAAGGTCCTTGACCACAAATACCGACGTATTTACCGGCTTTGGTTGCCGCATCGATCGCCATCTTCAGCATCACTTTGACTGCCGGGTTACGCTCGTCGAACAGATGAGCAACGTCGCCGGAGTCACGGTCAAGACCCAGAGTCAGCTGAGTCATGTCGTTGGAGCCGATAGAGAAACCGTCAAAGTACTTGAGGAACTCGTCAGCCAGTACGGCGTTCGATGGCAGTTCGCACATCATGATGACTTTGAGGCCCTGTTCGCCGCGGCGCAACCCAAACTTAGCCAGAATGTCGATCACCGAGGCCGCTTCGCTTGGAGTACGCACGAACGGGATCATGATCTCAACGTTTTTCAGGCCCATTTCGTTACGCACGCGTTTCACCGCCTGAGTTTCCAGCTCGAAACAGTCTTCGAATACCGGCGAGATGTAACGTGATGCACCACGGAAGCCCAGCATCGGGTTTTCTTCGTGCGGTTCGTAGTTTTTACCACCGACTAGGTTGCTGTATTCGTTTGACTTGAAGTCAGACATACGCACGATGACGCGTTTTGGCCAGAAAGCGGCCGCGATAGTCGCGATGCCTTCGGTCAGTTTGCTGACGTAGAAATCAATCGGATCTTTGTAACCGCGGATACGCTGGTTGATTTCTGCTTTCAGTTCGTCGGTTTGCGCGTCGAAGTTCAACAGTGCTTTCGGGTGAATACCAATCATCTTATTGATGATGAATTCGAGACGCGCCAGGCCAACGCCTTCGTTCGGGATCTGTGCGAAATCGAAAGCACGATCCGGGTTCCCCACGTTCATCATCACTTTGGTTGGCAGCAGTGGCAGTTCATCCACGGAAGAGCGGCGGATTTCAAAGTCCAGCAGGCCGTTGTAGACGTAGCCGGTTTCACCTTCTGCACAAGAGACAGTCACAGTCGCGCCGTCGGTTAGCGTGCTGGTGGCGTTACCACAACCTACGATCGCCGGAATACCCAGTTCACGAGCGATGATGGCAGCGTGACAGGTACGGCCGCCGCGGTTGGTGACAATCGCGGAAGCTTTCTTCATTACCGGTTCCCAGTCAGGGTCGGTCATGTCAGTCACCAGAATGTCACCGGTTTGCACCAGAGACATCTGATCCAGCGAATCAACCAGACGCACAGTACCGCTACCGATACGCTGGCCGATAGCACGGCCTTCGATAAGCACGTCAGCTTTGTTGTTCAGTTCGTAACGTTCAATCACGTTCTGCTCGCTCTGGGAGCAGACGGTTTCCGGACGGGCCTGTACGATGTACAGCTTGCCATCGATACCATCTTTCGCCCATTCAATGTCCATCGGACGCTGGTAGTGTTTCTCGATGATCAACGCCTGTTTAGCCAGTTCTTTGATTTCGTCGTCGGTCAGAGAGAATTCGTTGCGCTCTTGTTCAGAGGTATCGACGATTTCCACCTGTTTGCCGATTTCCTGGCTGTTTGCGTAGATCATTTTGATCTGTTTCGATCCGAAGGTTTTCTTCACGATCGGTGCCTGACCCGCTTCAAGCAGCGGTTTGTGCACGTAGAACTCATCCGGGTTAACCGCACCCTGAACCACCATTTCGCCCAGACCCCAGGCTGAGGTGATGAATACTACCTGGTCGAAGCCAGATTCCGTATCCAGAGTGAACATGACACCGGAAGATGCTTTGTCTGAACGTACCATGCGCTGAATACCGGCAGACAGTGAAATACCGCGATGGTCAAAACCCTGGTGTACACGGTAAGAGATGGCACGGTCGTTAAACAGCGATGCGTAAACGTGTTTGGTGGCTTCCAGAACGGCATCAATGCCTTTCACATTGAGGAAAGTTTCCTGCTGGCCGGCAAATGAGGCATCTGGCAGGTCTTCTGCAGTGGCGGATGAACGCACTGCCACAGAGAGATCCTGGTTACCTTCGATCAATGTTTCATAGTTGTCGCGAATGTCGCGCTCCAGATCGGCAGGGAAGGGGGCATCCAGTACCCATTGACGAATCGTGGCGCCGGTTTTACGCAGCGCGTCAACATCTTCGACGTCCAGAGCGTCCAGTAATTCGTGAATGCGATCATCCAGGCCTTCAAAATCAAGGAACTGGTTGAATGCGTAAGAGGTGGTTGCAAAACCATTAGGAACCGAAACACCGGCGTTGGCTAGGTTAGATACCATTTCGCCGAGTGATGCATTTTTACCGCCGACTTTGTCGACATCTTCCATGGACAGGCCATTATACCAGAGGGTGTTGTTTTGCATGTCTTTCTCCAGAACATTGCAGCTTTGTAGGGTGGCAATCGATTACGCATCAGCTTTAAAAAAATCCACAGGAAATTTTTAAAGCTGTGGGGGGCGTAATGGTATGCCGGGTTTTATTATCGGTATTATGTGTAACATCCTAATCAAGTTATTTTTAAGTTTTAAACAAAAATGCATACAGAAAGTCAAAGTCGTGATGTATTCTACGTTTCCGATGGAACGGCCATCACTTGTGAAACCGTTGGTCACGTGGTTCTGGGACAATTCCCGTTTCCGGCCAACGAACAAACCTTCCCGTTTATCGAATCCAGCGACAAGCTCAGCGAGCTGATCAAACAGATTGAGCTCTCTTACACCCGCAATGGTGTGCGTCCGCTGGTGTTCTTTTCTATGGTCGTTCCCGAACTGCGCGAGCGCCTGCTGAATGCGCCAGCTTATTGCTATGATGTGCTGGACAGCATAGTGCAGCGTGTCAGAGACGATATTCAGATGGAGCCGGTGCCGAAGTTGCAGCGCTCGCGTAGTGTCGGTAAAGACACCAATACCTATTTTGACCGTATTGCGGCGATAGAATACACCCTGGCGCACGACGACGGTGTGTCACTCAAGGGGCTCGAGCAGGCGGATATTATCCTGCTCGGCGTATCGCGCAGCGGCAAAACGCCAACCAGTCTTTACATGGCGATGCAGTTTGGCCTGCGTGTCGTCAATTACCCGTTTATTGCCGATGACATCCGCGCGCTGCGCCTGTTGCCTGAGTTTGAGATGCATCGCCACAAGTTGTTCGGTCTCACTATTGACGCCGAGCGTCTGACCGAAATTCGTGAAAACCGTCTCGCCGGCTCCAATTACGCCAGCACTCAACAGTGTCAGACTGAACTGGCAACTGTTGAGGGATTGTTCCGGCGCGAAGCGATTCCTTACATCAATACCTCGTCGTTATCGGTGGAAGAGATTTCGACCCGCATTCTGGAGAAATCCGGCCTCAAACGCCGTCTGTTCTGAGCATCGTCCGCTGGCTCTTAGCTTTATCACAAGGCGCTCCGGGGAGCGCCTTGCTGATTGTGGCCTTTTACCTCTGTTGTGCCTGATTAGTGTCAGTTGACCAGCGGGCGGGCCACTTCATCCACCAGATACAAGATGGATTGATAAGGGATGCCGCTATGATGCGACAAACCGATTTCACAGGTACGGCTGTTACTGAACCCGCGCGTGCACTGCTCTGGTACCTGCTCTCTGAGCGGCTTAACCGCTGCTGCATTGAGCTCTGGCGTGGTAAAACCTTTATCACCGGCCCAGCCGCAGCACTGAATATGTTCAGGTACCACGACTTCTGACGCGCAGGCTCTGGCCAAAGCCAGCATGGCGTTTTCCAGCCCCAGGCGGCGTGCACTGCAGGTAATGTGCAGCATCACTGTTTCATCTTTCGGCGTGATCGCCAGATGATCGAGCAGGTATTTACTGACAAATCCAGCCGGTTCAAGCACCTCGAGCGGTTGAGTAAACTGCTCAATGCTGCGTTTGGCACACGGACTGGTGTCCATCAGCACCGGATATTCCCCCTGCCTGCTGGCCTGCCAGATGGCTTGTTCCAGCTGCTGCGCCTTACTGCTGGCCAGTTCACTCATCCCTTTGCTGTCATAGGGCATACCGCAGCACAGCTCACTGAGCGCATCCGGCAGTATCACTTCATAACCGGCTTTGTTGAGCAGCGACAAGATTACTTCTGTCAGCGGACGTTGATCCTGCGCATCTTGTTGCTGGCCCATATTGCGGCTGGCACAAGAAGGTACGTAGACCACTTTCTTTTCTCGTTGCGGAAGATTGTATGCCGCCCGCTCAAGTGGGTGCGTGTTTGCCTGCGGCATTTCCGGTATCCAGAGCGGCGTTTTGCCTTTGGTCAGGCGACGCAATCCGTTGCTCAGGCCGGCGACGGTTTTTGCGCCCAGAGTATTGGTCGCCAGTTGATTGGCTTTGAGGCCGGTTCTGGCCAGCGCGGTGGTGGTGGCAAAGTGCTCGGCGGTCCAGCGCGCGATTGGGGTAAATTTTTCGTATTTGGCGCTGCGCAGTTTTTTGACCAGATCGCCAGTGTTGATGCCGACCGGACAACGCTCGGCACATAAGCCGGTTGCCGCACAGGTATCCATACCCTGGTACTCGAAGACTTTGGCCAGTTCACTCGCTTCGACCTCTTCTCCGGCTGCCCGGCGACGCTGCAGTTCGCGATACAACACGATACGCTGGCGCGGTGACAGGGTCAGTGTGCGTGACGGGCAGACCGGTTCACAAAATCCGCACTCAATACAGCGGTTAACCAGATCGTCAGCGGCAGGCATAGGTTTGAGATGACTGATATGGGAGTGAGGATCGTCATTGATAATGACGCCGGGATTGAGCAGTCCGTGCGGGTCAAATAAGGCTTTGATTTTCTGCATTAGCGCATAACCGTCTTTGCCCCATTCCAGCTCAACATAGGGAGCCATGTTGCGTCCGGTGCCGTGTTCGGCCTTAAGTGAGCCCTGATATTTCACCGCGACCAGATCAGCGACCTCATCCATAAAGGCGCCGTAGCGATCGATTTCCTGCTGACTTTCAAACCCCTGGGTAAAGACAAAATGCAGGTTGCCTTCCAGCGCATGGCCAAAAATGATCGCTTCACTATAGTGGTATTTATCAAACAGCGTCTGCAGATCGCGCACACCCGATGCCAGATATTCGACCGGGAAAGCGACATCTTCAATAATCACGGTCGTACCGACTTCACGCACTGCGCCCACCGCGGGGAACATGCCTTTACGTATCCCCCACAGGGTCGCGACCATGCGGTTATCGGACGTAAACGGCACGGACTCCAGAATCTGATAATCACTCAGGGCGGCAAGAATCTGGTCGCATTGTGCCTGCAGGGTTGCATCATCACTGGCATGAGTTTCAATCAGTAGAGAAGCGGCTTCCAGATCCAGGTTGGCAATAAAGGCTGGCATGCCTTTTTGGTCTGCGACCGAACGCATGGCGCGCCCGTCCATCATCTCCACGGCAGCGACGGGTGTGAGAGAGAGCTTCGTCACGGCCTGGCTGGCCTGCTCAATATCGGCAAACACCAGCAGAGCTGACGCTTTGTGGCTATGCTCAATGACGGTGTTATAGGTAATTTCCGCGATGAATCCCAATGTACCCTCGGAACCTATCATCAGGTGTTCCAGAACTTCAATCGGGTCGCTGAAATCGACCAGCGCATTCAGCGCGTAGCCGGTCGTATTTTTTAAGCGATATTTGTGACGAATACGTTCGCTCAGTTCCGTATTGGCCAAGGTTTCGGCGCACAGTGCCTGCAGCCCTGCGACTAACTGCGGTTTGTGCTGTTTAAAGCGTGCGACACTGGCCTCATCACGGGTATCGAGCACAAAACCATCGGCAAAGACCACTTTCATACTGTCCACGGTGCGGTATGAGTTTTGTGCGGTACCGCAGCACATGCCGCTCGAGTTGTTGGCGGCGATACCACCGATTTTGCAACTATTGATCGAGGCAGGATCCGGGCCGATTTTACGTTGGTAGGGGGCAAGATATTTATTGGCATCTGAGCCGATGACGCCGGGCTGCAGGAGAATCTTGTGGCCATCATCGAGGATCTGGTGACCGCGCCAGTCGTCGGTCAGGGTGATCAGCACTGAGTCCGACACGGCCTGGCCCGACAAGCTGGTTCCCGCTGCACGGAAGGTAAAATGGATACCGAGCGCAGCGCAGCTCTCAATGGCAAAAATGACCTCCTGCAGGGAGTTGAGGCGCAGCACTATTTTCGGTACCAGACGATAAAAACTGGCATCGGTGCCGTAGGCCAGACGTTTGGCTTGCTGAGTAATGATGCGCTCGGCGTCAATTTGGCTACTGAGCCGTTGTTCAAGTTGCTGATATTGAGCTGCAGAAGGTGACTTGTTCATATGACTTCCTGTTTTTATTCAGGCTCTCAGTACCGGAGGCTGAAAGCCTGCTTTTTTGTCTGTTGATCTCAGAGTTACAGGGCCTGAGGTCCTGCAAACTCAGCGTTGAACTAGATTCCTCTGACCAGAGAGTCTTGGGACAGTTCATGGACAGTTTTTGCTCCGGTCAGCGTCATGGCAACCTGCATCTCTTTCTTAAACAGATCAAGCAGATTCTCCACGCCAGCCTGTCCGTGGGTCGCCAGTGCATAAACAAAAGCGCGTCCGAGTAAGGTGCAATCTGCGCCCAGCGCCAGCATACGAACCACATCCAGACCGGTACGGATGCCGGAGTCGACCAGAATTTTCAAATCGCCTTTCACCGCATCGGCAATATCCGGCAGCGCTCGGGCAGTGGAAAGCACACCATCCAACTGACGGCCGCCGTGGTTGGATACCACGATACCATCGGCACCAAAGCGCACCGCATCTTTGGCATCTTCGGTGTCGAGGATACCTTTAATCACCATAGGTCCATCCCAGAAATCTCGTATCCATTCAAGATCTTGCCAGGAAATCGACGGATCAAAGTTGGTACCGAGCCAGCCAATGTAATCCTCAAGTTTGGTCGGTGTACCGCGATATCTGGAGATGTTCCCCAGATCATGCGGTTTACCGTTCAGGCCGACATCCCAGGCCCAGGCCGGGTGAGTCATCGCCTGCATGACTCGGCGCACTGCTGCGTTCGGACCGCTCATACCGGAATGCATGTCGCGGTAACGGGCACCCGGTACTGGCATATCGACGGTAAATACTAAGGTCGTCACTCCGGCCGCTTTGGCACGTTCCAGCACGTTCTTCATGAATCCGCGATCTTTGAGTACATAAAGCTGGAACCACATTGGGCGCTCAATCGCCGGAGCGACCTCTTCAATCGGACAGACGGAAACGGTGGAAAGGGTAAACGGAATACCTTTGTTGCAGGCGGCGGTTGCAGCCTGAACTTCACCGCGCCGGGCGTACATACCGGTCAGGCCAACCGGTGCGAGGGCGATTGGCATTGCCAGTTGCTCGCCAAACAGTTCGGTCGACACATCGAGTTGTGACATGTCGTTCAGCACCCGCTGACGCAGGGCGATATCAGACAGATCGTCGGTATTGCGTCGCAAGGTATGCTCGCTGTATGAGCCACCATCGATGTAGTGAAACAAAAAGGGTGGCAACTTGGCTTTTGCTGCCGCGCGGTAGTCGGTAGAGGCTGAGATAATCATAAATACATTCCTAACGTTTCAGTCGGACAGGTCAGTCGCCTGTTTCATCATGGCAGGTTGGGGCGTTAAAAGACGGAGACCAGGCTGGTCTCCGCTACACAATTAAGCGGTCATCAGCACATCGGTGACGTGAAAGCCGTAAATCACGATCAGGCCAATAATTCCTGTTACTACAAGGTAGTAGAAAGTTGGAATCACCGTTTTGCGCAGTGTCGCACCTTCGCGACCCAGCAGGCCGACCGTTGCTGAAGCGGCCACGACATTATGGATGGCAATCATGTTGCCGGCCGCTGCACCGACCGCTTGCAGAGCAATCACAGTCACGCTTGAAATGGTCAGCGTGTGCGCCACTTCGAACTGGAACTGGCTGAACATCATGTTGGAAATCGTGTTGGAGCCGGCAATAAATGCGCCCAGAGCGCCAACGGTCGCGCTCAGCGCCGGAAAAGCGTCTCCGACCAGACCCGCGGCGAAATTCGCGGTGGTCACCGGCATACTGGCCAGGTCGGACATATTGACTCCGGAGTTAATGAAGATTCGCACCATAGGAATGGTGAACACCAGTACGAAACCGGCACCGACCAGGGTTTTGCTCGATTCACCCAGTGCCTGCGCCATAGGCTTCAGGCTGCGAGACTGGATAAGTACCGCCAGCAGGGCAGTGAACAGTAGGATGCCACCCGGCAGGTATAAAGGGGCAAAGGAAGCGCTGATACCATTCTCACCCAGAATATTATTGGCATTGATGCTAAAGCTGAGCAGCAGCTGTTTAAACTCCGGGCTGATGCGGCTTAAGACTAGGAGCGCAGCCAGCAGCAGATAAGGTGTCCAGGCCAGCATCAGGCCCATTGGTTTGCGTTTTACCTCGTCCAGATCCATTTTCAGCGAACCGAGCCATTCCACCGGCCACTCTTTCTCCGGCATGAAATCCCAGCTGGTTTTCGGCACCAGAAAGCCCTTTTTCGCCGCGGTAACGACGATAGTCAGACCGCAGAGCGCGCCGACCAAAGACGGAAATTCCGGACCGAGCAATACACCAGTTAATGCGTATGGAATGGTAAAGGACAACCCGGCAAACAGCGCAAACGGCAGAATGCTCAGACCCTCACGCCAGCTGCGGTTCTGGCCGAAGAATCGGGTCAGCATCATGGCCATTAACACCGGCATCAGGCTGCCGACACAGGCATGGATTAACGCTACGCTGGCCGTAATCTGCTGCAGGTAAGCCTCCCAGTTCGAGCCATTAGCCAGCAGTGCCTCGCTGATGTTATGGGTATCCAATCCTTTATTGACACCGACCAGAATCGGGGTGCCAACCGCGCCGAATGATACCGGGGTCGACTGAATCATCATTCCCATCAGTACTGCAGCCATGGCCGGAAAGCCGATGGCAACCAGTAGCGGAGCTGCGATGGCGGCCGGAGTACCAAAACCGGATGCCCCTTCAATAAATGAACCAAAGCACCAGGCGATGATGATGGCCTGCACCCGGCGATCCGGTGAGATGTCGGTAAAGCCGTTACGAATTGCGCTAATCGCGCCGGTGTGCTTGAGAGTGTTGAGCAAAAAGATAGCACCGAACACGATCCACAGTACGGTGACCGTGATGCCCAGCCCCTGAAGGACCGAGGCCAGCACGCGGTTGGTGGTCATATCCCAGAAAGTGAGGGCGATGATAATGGTCAGGGCGAAAGCCACAGGCATGGCTTTTTTGGCTGGCCAGTTGAGGCCGACCAGCAAAATGGCCGCCACCACTATCGGTGAAAAAGCCACTAAGGCTAGCAGAGTATCGTTCATGGAGTCCTTCCTTGTCCATGAGCTCCCACACTGGGTGGATTAACGCGTATTGTAGGATACCGGTTATTCCTGACGGACTGTTGATGAACACGGTGCTGATCGATTCAGTCTTCTCGCTTTCATCGGCTGGTCAGAAGTAAGACGTTAGAGCTCAGGTTGCTAATTTTTATATTTGTGATTGGTTTGTTAATACGGCGTGAATGTACTGCTTTATTTTTTTGCAATATAGAGAAATAATGAAAATGATTATTTCCAAAAGTTGATAAATAAAATGCGTGCGGATGATTTAATTTTGTTTGCCCAGGTAGTGGAATTGGGCAGTTTTAGCAAGGTTGCAGAACAAAATAACCTTACAAATTCAGTAGTTAGTAAAAGAATGGCGCGTCTGGAAGAGCAGTTGGGCGTGCAGTTATTATATCGAACAACGCGTAAATTAACCCTGACCGAAGCGGGTAAGGCGCTGCTGGCCAGTGCCAAAAATGTGAAGCAAGCCACCCAGGAAGCCAGTGATGCCGTGGCCGGATTTGGTGAAAACGTCAGCGGGCATATTAAAATGTCGGTGCCGAGTATTTCCGGCGATTTGATCCTGGCGGATGCGGTGGCGGAGTTTTGCAATCTTCATCCGGGGCTGACGGTGGATATGTCGCTCGATAACCGTTTTGTTGATTTGGTTGAAGGCGGCTTTGACCTGGTGATTCGCACCGGTTATCTGGAAGATTCCAGTCTGATTGCGCGTCATATCCTGGATTCACAGTGGGTGGTGTGCGCTTCTCCTTCCTACATTGCCCGCAACGGCAAACTGTACAAACCGGAAGATCTCGTTAATCACAACTGCCTGCAGTACGCCTATCAGACCACGGGAGCCAGTGAGTGGGAGTTCAAGAGCCCGAAAGGGACCTATATTGTGCGGGTGTCCGGAACCTTTTCCACCGATGATGCTCGTGCGCTGCGCAAAGCCGCTCTGGGCGGGCACGGGATTGCTTATGTCCCGCGTTGCCTGGTGTATCACGATTTTCGCAATGGCGAGCTGGTGGATATTTTTCCGCAGCAGGTGGGGAAAAAACTGGGTATTTATGCGGTTTACCCGTTTACCCGCCAGTTACCCAATAAAGTTCGCCTGCTGATTGAGCATATCCGGGCCAGATACCTGGCGATCTCACACTATTTCTGAGCGACTTTACGCTGACAGTGCGCGGCAGGGAGGCAGCCAGCGAGCGCCGATTTAGTTGATCATCACCGCCGAGCTGATGCGTTCGCGGTAGGCTTTGAGCTGAGTGAAATAGTGATGGGATTTGGTCAGATGTTCATGTTCCAGCTGCCAGGATGCCTGGCGTTGTGACAGGCAAAACTGCGTCATCTGGTTGAGTAACAGCTCGCTGGATTGATCCATTACAGCGGCGACCGATTGAATCAGATCGGATTCCTCAATTGAGGTGAATTGCAACAGGGCATAGCAGTTATTGAGCACAGCAAACGCACGTTGCGGATGGCCCATGCTGGTCAGAATCTCAGCCTGTTTGATTGCCGCATCGCGCATGACGCTGATAAGGCAGGCCATCTGGCACGGTTTGGTCGTGGTATTCTGCGCCGCATTTTGAATATGCTCAGGCAGATAATGCAGCACATCTTCAAACAGAAAACGTGCTTGCGCCCAGTGACCATGTTTGAGCAGATTTTCCGCCTGCTGATAGCTGGTCCAACACTGTTTTATTTCCATCATCACTCTCCGCTTAACTCAACAGTGAATATTTAAATGCAAATAATTATCAATTGCAAATAATTGTTATTATAATTGAGGTCATTATTTGGTTATTATTTGTCCATTCAGGCGTGAATATGGGGTAAGTCACTAAAAAGTCTATGCTTTGCCTCTAAACTTAGGCTACAAAAGAACAAGTATAAAAACCCAAGGAGCGGAGCGATGGCGATTCAAAAACTAGACGCAGCACAGCTTTACCACGTAGCAGAGCTTGAAAAACTGCCTTGTAAATCGACAAAAGAACTGGCTCCCATTGATGAGATTGTTGGTCAGGAACGAGCGCAGAAAGCGGTCGAATTTGCCATGTCTATTAAGGAAAAAGGCTACAACATTTACGCCATCGGGCGAAATGGCCTTGGCAAACGCACCATGATCCTGCGTTATCTGAAACGTCATAAGCACGATGTCGGCCATCTGTGTGACTGGTGCTATGTGGCTAACTTTGAGGATATCCGTACGCCGCGGGTGCTGAAGCTGCCGCGCGGTGTTGGTCAGGCGTTCCGTCAGGACATTGAAAAACTGATGGTCAAACTGATGAACGCGATTCCGCTGGCGTTCGATAATGAAATCTATTTCAGCCGCGCAGAGAAACTCAAGAATCAGCTGGCGCAAAAGCAGCAGACCGAACTGGAAGAGATTTCGCGCATTGCTACCGAGCAGGGCATCAGTCTGACGATTACCTCCCAGGGCGACTATCAGTTTGTCGCCATGAATGGTGATGAGCAGCATACCGAAGAAACCTTTGATGCGCTGAGTAAGAAAGAGCAGGAACAGTTTGGTCAGATCATTGACGAGCTGGAAGTGGCGTTGCGTAATATGGTGCGTCAATTGACCGAGTGGGAAGAGTCGTACAGCGAGAAAATCAAGAAACTTAACGACGATGTCACTCTGGATGTGATCAGCCACTTTATCAAGCAGCTCAAGCAGGATTACAGCCGTTATCCGGAAGTCAAAAGTTACCTGACTGAACTGCAAAAGGACATCGTCGACAACGTCGAGATCTTCCTGGATGAAAGCGGTGAGCAGAGTGAAATTGCCGGTGCGGCGCTGGATAAAAAACTGCCACGTCGTTACAAAGTCAACGTGCTGGTCAGTCGTCAGTCGGAAGAGTTTCCGATGGTGGTCGAGGAGAACCCCAACTATCACTCACTGTTCGGTTACGTTGAAACGGCGACCTATAAAGGTACCGTATTTACCGATTTCTCCTTGATCCGCGCGGGTAGCTTGCATAAAGCGAATGGCGGTGTATTGCTGATGGATGCGGTGAAGGTGCTTGAGCAGCCTTATGTGTGGGACGGCATTAAACGGGCGTTGCGCTCGCGTCAGCTTAGTTTTACATCGTTGGAGAAAGAGGTCACCCTGACGGGGACGGTTTCACTCGATCCAGAACCGATTCCGCTGGATGTCAAAATCATTCTGTTTGGTGATTACCGCACCTACGAACTGCTGACTCATTATGATCCTGAATTCAGCGAACTGTTCCGGGTAACGGCAGATTTTGAAGATGAGATGAAGCGCACTGCCGATAGCGAGCTCCATTACGCGCGTTTTATTTCCAGCATAGTGCATGACAACAATATGCTGCACTGTGACCGTAAAGCCATCGCGCGCATTATTGAGCACAGTTCACGCATTACCGGCGATCAAAATAAACTCTCTCTGCATTCGGCTCATATTGCCAATCTGCTGCGTGAGTCCAACTATGTGGCGCGTCAGGCGAATTCGAATATGATTCGCCAGAGCCATGTTGATGAGGCGCTGCATAATCAGCAATTGCGGGTTAACCGGATTCAGGAAGGGGTGATGGAGAGCTTCATCAACGGCACTACCCTGATCCAGACTGACGGTATGGCGGTCGGGCAGGTGAATGCGTTGTCGGTGCTGGCGACCAGCGACCATGCTTTTGGTGCGCCAAACCGGATTACCGCCACTACATCGTACGGCGACGGCGATATCATTGATATCGAGCGCAGTGTTGATCTGGGCGGCAGCATCCACTCTAAAGGCGTGATGATTTTGTCGGCTTACCTCAACTCGGTATTTGGCCGAACCGCCCGGGTACCACTCACGACCACGATTACGTTTGAGCAGTCCTACGGTGGTGTAGACGGAGACAGTGCCAGCATGGCTGAGTTTTGTGCCATCGTGTCGGCTTTTTCCAAACAACCTAACCGTCAGGAAATTGCGATTACCGGTTCGATGAATCAGTTTGGTGAGGCACAGCCGATTGGCGGAGTGAACGAGAAAATCGAAGGTTTCTTTGATGTGTGTGCAATCAAAGGTCATCATGCCGGGCAAGGGGTGATCATCCCGCGATCCAACATGCATAACCTGATGCTGCGTGCCGATATCGTCAAAGCTGTTGAGAAAGGTGAGTTCAATATTTGGGCGATTGAACACGTGACCGAAGCGATTGAGTTGTTTACCGGCAAACCTGCCGGGGTTGCAACCGAAGACGGCAGTTATCCGGTGGATACGATTTTTGGTCTGGCACAAGCTAAGTTGAATGCGTTACGTAAGTAATCACATTTTGATGTGATTGCCAAAATCGCCCCGGCTAGGGGCGATTTTGGCCTGCATACTGATAAGGCCGAAATGCTCCGGTTTAACGCGTTTCTGCTACCGAGCCCCGCAATACCTGGTCGGGTTGTGGCGACTGCCTGCCGGGATCAATCATCAGGGTACGGGTCGGGAAGGCCACATCGGCACCGTGCTTGCGTACAATCGCCATCACCTTCAACAGCACATCCTGCTTAACTTCATGGAAGCGAATCCAGTTGATGGTTTTGGTAAAGGTATAAATAAAGAAATCCAGCGAGGACGCCCCAAAGCTATTGAAATTGACGATCAGGGTTTGTTCTGCATCGATATCTGGGTGATTTTGCAGCATGTCACGAACATCGTTGATGACGCGTTCCATTTTGTCGGCATCCTGGTAACGCAGCCCTATGGTCTCATGAATACGGCGGTTGAGCATCCGGGACGGATTCTCGACCACAATGTTGCTGAACACCGAGTTGGGCACATATAAAGGACGCTTATCAAATGTGCGGATGATGGTCATGCGCCAGCCGATACGCTCCACGGTACCTTCAATCTGGCGATCCGGAGAACGAATCCAGTCGCCGACTTTAAACGGGCGATCAAAATAGATCATCAGTCCGCCAAAAAAGTTCGATAGCAGGTCTTTGGCCGCCAGACCCACCACCAGGCCGCCGACTCCGCCAAAGGTCAGCAGGCCTTTAAGGCTCAGTCCGAATGCCTGCATAATCGACAACAATCCCGTCATAATAAACAGTAATCGCACCACTTTGGATACCGCTTGTACCGTCGTTTCATCATGGACGCGTTGCACAAGCAGGTGACGTTCGACCTCACCGACCAGACGCAGCAGAATCCAGACAAAAATGGCAATCAGCATCAGTTTTTTGCTGTTTTGCAGCCAGTTGAATTTGGTCTGGAAGTGGTCATCCAGCAGCAACCCGAGTGAAATCGTGCCTGGCCAGCACCAGATCAGGGTACTGATGGGAGTTTTCAGGGAGTGCAGCAGCAGATCATCCCAGTGAATCCGGGTTTTCTCAGTCAGGTTAAACAGGTAGCGGTAAGCCAGGCGCCATATCCCCCAAGCCAGAAAGCTGGCTAGAGTGATCAGTAGTACGCTGTTGTCCCAGTCTTTCAGATAAGGGGATTGTTCAAAGCGCAGGATTAGTTCGTCAATGCTCATGAGAGTGCTTGTGTGAGTAAAATTGAAAGGAAAGTTTTGCCGCACAAACTACCAGAAAAGCTCGTCATTCTCTATACATGACATGCAGCGGACATTGTGGTTATGCTGAAGATTGGTATATAACTTTGGTATGTAAAATGAACAATTTAGCTTTTTAGCACTCTCTAGTTTTGGCAGAAAGAAAACTTTGCATGACGTCGATGGGCATAAGGGAGCAGAATGAAAATTCGTGATAAGCAGTTTGCAGTGATAGGACTGGGGCAATTCGGTCTGTCGGTGTGTGAGGAGTTGATGGAAGCGGGAGCTCAGGTACTGGCGGTGGATATTGATGAAGACAAAGTCAAAATGGCGCTCAATTTTGCCACGCAGGCCATTGTTGCCAACTGTACGATTGAAGAAACGGTGTTTGAACTCAAACTGAAAGAGTACGACATGGTGCTGATTGCGATTGGTGAAGACATCAACGCTTCCATTCTGACGACATTAGTGGTTAAGGAATCCGGCGCCAAATCGGTGTGGGTGAAGGCGAACGACAAGTATCATGTCAAAATACTGCACAAAGTCGGCGCCGATCACGTGATTATGCCTGAACGGGACATGGGCATCAGGGTTGCGCGTAAGATGCTGGATCGCCGGGTGCTGGAATTTATCGAACTCGGTAGCGGTCTTGCCCTGACCGAAGTGGTCATTGGATCTCAGATGATGGGTAAAAGCATCGGTGATATGCCGGTTTATCATCAAAAAGGCATTCAGGTGCTGGGATTTAAACGCGGACCGGAAGTGACTTGCTCTCCTTCACTGGATACTGTGCTGGAAATCGGCGATATGTTGATCGTAGTCGGCCCGCAGCAAACCCTGACTAAGCAGTTGCAGAACTTATGATACCGCACGAACGCAGCGGGATATTCTATACCCCGATTCAGGACAAAAAACGGCGCCAGGGCTCGGAGCCGAAAATCATTCTGCTCAGCTTTCTTTCGGTGTTACTGCCGGCGGCCGTGTTGCTGACGCTGCCGGTGTTTTCTAAAACTGGCCTTAGCTTTACCGATGCTCTGTTTACCGCGACTTCCGCGATCAGCGTGACCGGTCTTGGTGTGGTCGATACCGGCTCTCATTTTACGCTGGAAGGCAAGATTCTGCTGATGCTGCTGATGCAGATTGGCGGTTTGGGGCAGATGACATTGTCAGCCGTACTGCTTTATCTGTTTGGGGTGCGACTGAGTCTCAAGCAACAGGCGATTGCCAAAGAAGCGCTCGGGCAGGATCGCTCGGTTAACCTGCAGCATCTGGTTAGGCGAATTATTATTTTTGCGTTGATTGCCGAAAGTATCGGGTGGCTGCTGCTGTGCTGGTATTGGGTGCCGAAAATGGGCTGGGCAGAGGGCATGTTCTATGCGTTATTTCACGCGGTATCGGCGTTTAATAACGCCGGTTTCTCGCTGTTTTCAGACAGCATGAGTGCTTATTCCGGTGAGCCGATGCTGCTGCTGACACTGGCTGGACTGTTTATATTCGGCGGATTGGGATTCACTGTGGTCGGCGATTTGTGGATGCATCGCCGCAACGGCTGGCGTTACTTTAGCCTGCATACCCAGATTATGCTGGCGGCGACACTGCTACTGCTGGTCGCAGGTACCTTGTTGTTCTGGCTGCTGGAGCACAACAATCCGGCGACAATGCAAAGTTTGCCGGTCTGGCAACAGTGGCTCGCAGCCTTCTTTCAGTCCGCGACGGCGCGCACCGCCGGATTTAATAGTATCGATGTGGCGCAGCTCACTCAGCCGGCGATGCTGATTATGATCATGCTGATGTTGATTGGTGCCGGTTCAACGTCAACCGGCGGCGGGATTAAAGTCTCGACGTTTGCCGTTGCGGTGGCAGCGACCTGGGCATTCTTGCGCCAGAAGAAACACGTGGTGATGTTTCAGCGCAGCGTGAACTGGCCAACAGTGACTAAATCGCTCGCCATCATTGTGGTGAGCGGAGCCCTGCTGACCGTGGCGATGTTTTTACTCATGCTGACAGAGCAGGCCAGTTTTGAACAGGTGCTGTTTGAGACGATATCTGCCTTTGCGACAGTTGGGCTTAGCGCCGGATTGAGCGCTCATTTATCCGAACCGGGTAAGTACATCCTGATTGTGGTGATGATTATCGGCCGTATTGGTCCGCTGACGCTGGCTTATATGCTGGCCCGCCCGCAGGCAAGTCTGCTCAAGTATCCTGAAGACGACGTGCTGACCGGCTAAGCTCTGTTTACGCCGGGAGGTAGGAGCGCCTGCGCTGTTTCACTCTGCACTGAAATGCTCGGACAGTGCGGCGCGGCGCACCTGACCGCCGACCTGTTCATCGCTGACGGTGTGTTCATAGCCTTGTTTGATAAGGCGCTGGGCAGGCAGGTCGGGTTTGAGACGCTTGAGCTGAGGTGAGTTAGGGGTTCCAGCCATCTGATAAAGGCTGACACCACCGCCGGTTTTGATGGAGATGGTTTTACCATCAAATTCAAATTGGGTGCTGACCATACGGCCGTTACGAAATACGCCCTGATCGTTGAGGGTCAGAACTTCCGTCTGGTAGGGCGGCGTACCGATTTCGATCCAGGTGCCGTAAACGTGGCTCTGATCGACATAGTCACGGTAACTGACCAGGATCAGAGCGGCGAATCCACCCGCCATAGCACACAGCGTGAGCCAGAAAACTGCTTTGGTGGCTATACTGCCAAAGCGCGGCCCGGCAGGGCTGCTTTCCGCTCGATTTCCTTGATTACCTGCCGCCACGCTGTTTACTCCCGTGTTGACTCTGTTTGAAGAAATATCCTTAAATTCAATGTGAGATAGAGTGTCTGAGCGTCTGTTGCAGCGCAAATTCCTCACATCAAAGCTTGATCCTTATTCCAAATTGTCCGCTATGGTATGCCGTAACGGCTTAATACCTTGGGTTAACTTACCTGCACATCTTAGGTGACGTATCTGGCCTAGCCTGTTTTACGCTGTATTGATGGCAGCCGACTGTTATAAAGCATGGTTTACATCTTGTGTAATGGTCAAACTTAGGTTAAAAACAGTCAGCTAACACAGGTTAGTGATGAATACACTTTGACAAGGAAGAAAAATGATTAAGGAAAACACCTATTTCGACGGGAATGTAAAATCTCTGGCTTTTGAGCAGGAATCCAACACCATCAGTGTGGGTGTGATGTCTGTCGGTGAGTACACGTTCGGCACAGGTGCGCCGGAACGTATGACAGTTGTGAGCGGTGCGCTGACGATTAAACGTCCCACGGATGCAGACTGGCAGACCTTTAACGCAGGCGAGGCGTTCGATGTTGAAGGTGATTCATCGTTTGATGTAAAAGTGGCAACCACTACCGCTTACTTGTGTGAATACCTGTAATAAGTCGTTGGTGGGTAGCGCTTTGCGGATGCTGCCCGCTGGCCATCGATTGGCGTGTCCTGTTTATCGTGACGACCCCGTCAGGCACAGAAGTTAGCGCCAATAAAAATGCCACACTCGCAACGAGTGTGGCAAAAACAAAAAGGAATGGCAGTGGATATTCACTTTTTGTGTCGAGAGCTGAAACCTTACAGGCTCGGCAAAACAGTCAATCAGAACATCGTTTAATCACTTGCGCGGTGAATCACTTATTCGGTCAATCAACGTCCGGGTTGATTGATGCCCCGGTTAATACGTCTCAAAGATGCCGCTATTGTAATCGTTAATCGCTTGCTCAATTTCATCGATGCTGTTCATGACAAACGGACCGTAATGGACCACTGGCTCATGAATCGGCTCACCATAAAAAATCAGTGCGCCGCTGGCTTGCAGGGCTGCCAATTCTGCATGATTTCCATATGTTAATATCGCCATTTCACCTTGCTTGACCGGATGACCATCAATATTAATCACTCCTTGGTAGACATACACCATCATGTTGTAGGTCTCAATGGTACGCATGGTCAGTGTATGGCCTGTCCCAGCACGCCAATCTGCGACGGTTGCCGGTACACCGGTTTGTGTCAGTGGCCCCTGGAGTTGGTCACCATTAGCATTGATATCCCCGGCTAATACGCGTAGTACGCCAAGTGTCTCTGTACTATGTTCAGTGATGCTTTCCGGCTGAAAATCATGGTAGCGAGCCGGGATCATCTTGTCGCGAGCCGGCTGGTTAATCCAAATCTGGAAACCGTGCAGATCGCCGTTTTCCATAATCGGCATTTCGCTGTGAATCACACCGCGTCCAGCCGCCATCCATTGTGCGCCGCCGCTGCGAAGCTCGCCGACATTGCCCATATGGTCACGATGCTGAAAGTGGCCCTGCATCATATAAGTCAGGGTTTCGATACCACGATGCGGGTGTGGTGGAAAACCACCAACATAATCGGCGCGGTCATCGGATTTCAGTTCATCTACCATCAAAAATGGAGAGAAGCTCGCGTTGTTAAATCCTGCGACACGACGAATTTTGACGCCGTCACCGTCTGAGGTGGCTTGTGCAGGGATCAACTGTCGAATGGCTCTTGCTTTACTCATGGTTCTTCTCCGTTGGTAGAACATGGGGCAATTGTAGTGCAGTGCACTAGAAAGAGGAGTCTTCACAGTTGAGGCAGTCATTCAATATATTTGAACAACTTTGTGATTTGTACGGATTTCTGTCTCTCAACTATACTTAGAACAGCGGTTTTTTAAGCACAGAATAGGTTTTACGTACAAGAATAGGGTTTATTAACGTGGCTGTTTGGTGAAGCGCCAAGCCCTGAAAGCACGTGATACTTGTGGTTGATATTTTGCGTGTCATCACGCGTTGTCGCGCCGTTTTGATAGTCAAAGATTTGGACTTAGTTTGAAACAATATGCTGTAACAAAATCAGTGGATGGCGACTAACGAGAGAAAGATAATAGTGAGGAGGTCACTATGGCGGTACTTCCCAAACATACGGATCAGAATCCGCGTTACGACCCGGACAAAGACTTAACGCTGGATCAGCTACAGCGTTTTACCCGTGCGGCAAATCATGCGGAGCAAAAGCGTGAAGAACTGAGACAGATTGAAGAGCCCTCGATCGTGGAAGTGACCCGCAGAGCCAGACGGCTGGCTCTGCGCCCGTTGATCAAGCCCAAACCTGATAAACCTAATACGGCCCGTTATGCTATCTGGCTGGTGGTGTTCGCTATCACTGGCTTATGGTTGATGTATATGTCTGCCTGACCGCGTGCAGAGGTGTGGTCGTGATGTGAGCTGTCTTTTCTTCGAGAGGATGCGTTTCAGATAATGTATGGTAGTAGCAGTACTGATTCTTACCATGATGCTTGGCGGCGTACATTGCCTTGTCTGCGCAGCGGGTCAACTCTTCAAGGTTATTGGCGTCGTTCGGAAACAGAGCGGCACCGGCACTAACGGTGAGCTGTTTAAACAAGGTGCGGTTTTCTTCTTGTAGTTTGTCATGAAAAAGGTGACTAATACGTTCAAGGATATGGTCGAGATCGAGTTTATTCTTCACCCCATAGAGCAGGATGACAAACTCATCGCCGGCAAAGCGCGCAATCGAATAGTCGTCCTGATCTGTCCCCTGAGCGCGGTGTCGGACGTTATTTTTCAGGCGTTGAGCAAAGTGTTTCAGGACCTGGTCACCTATCTGATGACCATAATTGTCATTAATGATTTTGAAGTCATCGATATCAATAAATACCAGTGCAGTCAGTGACTCCCGATTTCTTTGCTGCTCCAGCTTGCCTTTGGCCCAGTTTTCAAAACTCCAGCGATTCGCCAGGCCGGTCAGGCGATCGGTGTAGGCCATATCTTCCAATCCTTCTTGATAAAGTGACTGAATATACTCTGCCGCCTGCGTGTATAAGTAGGTGCAAATATTACAGATAAGGCTTAGCACCAGCAGACTGATGATCAAGCGATCGGCAGCCATCGCTTCTCCGCCAAGGCTGGGGTGACGGCTATAGATGGTCAGAGCGCTTAACAGGCAAAATCCGCCACTGAGCAGCAGGCCGACAGGAAAGCGGTTGATAAAAATGATCGTTGCGATAATTGGATACAGCCAGAAAAGTCGGTTGGGGTGGAGTTCTCCCATCAAAAAAACAATCACCGCCTGCGCCAAAAGTACCCCAGTGAGGACATAGCCAGCCAGACTAAAAGTGTGTTTGAAAGAATAGAGCAGACTGCTACCCACAAGGAGTGAACAGACAATGTTAAAGCCCAGATACCACCAACTTGCATTTGCAGCGTCGAGCACCGTATACAGCACCAACACGATCACCGTAATCACAGCACTTAACAGCACAATTTGTTGTTTGCGTATCTGGCCCAGTTCTGCCATCTCTCTGAGTCGACTTCCGACCAGATTACCCATGGGTATCATATCCTTATATTGTAAAACCGCTCGATTAAAGTCTAGATTAGATTTTTTTGTCTGAAGCAAGGTATGAAAAAAAGGATGTGACTTAATTCAACCTTTGAACATTTAAGGATATTTACGTATAGCAATACAGATATTAAGGGGAGGGGATGTCCGGCGCTGATACCTGATGTGGCTGAAAACTCATTCTGCTGCAGTTTAATCAAATCATATTACGCCGATGAAAATTCCTGTGTCAGCCAGGTACGCAGCAACATGACGCTTTCAAGAGTGAGTTTGTCTTTCTGGCAGGCAAAATAAAACCCCTGCTTCGGATGTACAGTGACCTGGCCGATTTCGGTCAG
This sequence comes from Vibrio sp. H11, assembly GCF_004804295.1. Classification (NCBI taxonomy): domain Bacteria; kingdom Pseudomonadati; phylum Pseudomonadota; class Gammaproteobacteria; order Vibrionales; family Vibrionaceae; genus Vibrio; species Vibrio sp. H11. The sequence goes on from NZ_SSHN01000003.1 coordinate 230,355, forward strand.
CAAACCATGGTCGATCTCTTCGCGCACAAACTGGCGGTGGGTAACAAAAACGCCCAGTTTGCGTATCGTCGCCTGTACAGCCTGGGCCGAGGTGGTAAACGTCAGGTTTTTATGCTGTTTGGGCAGACAAACCTGATTGGCATTACACCATATTTTCCAGTCGTCCTGACGCCGGGTGTTGGCGGCAAAAATGGCCGGGTAATGTTGAATGACCGACTCTGTGCAGGTGTCGGTCAGTGCCTGAATTAACTCCGGATGTGCGACCAGGCTGAGCTCATCATCCGCCAGCTTTTCACAATAATAGTCTTGCCATTCCTCTTTGATACCGTGGATCAACGCCACATCCACACCTTCAGCTTCGAGTGAAAATGCACCGGTCAGGGTCGAGATACGAATATCAATTTCCGGCGCAAACTGCTGGAATTTGGGTACGCGCGGGATCCACCAATGCAGCGCCAGAGAGTTAATCATGTTGAGAGTGAGGCGGTTCGGGGTATTACTTACCAGCATGGACTCGGTTGCATCGACAATCTGTTCCAGCGCGGGGGCTATCTGGCGGTAATATTTTTTACCGGCACTATTGAGGATCACACTGCGTCCGACCCGGTTAAACAGCGGCTGATTAAGCTGGCTTTCCAGTGACTTAATCGCCTGGCTTACTGCTGAGTGGCTGACATTGAGTACCTGTGCCGCTTCAGTCATGCTGCCGGTTTCTGCCACAGCGATGAATGAGTACAGGGATTTAAGAGGCAGTAGTTTTCGCATGTGTAAGTTTTTCTAACAAGTTTGGTCAATATTACTCGTTATTTTTTCCGCTGTCACTGACGTAATATAAGCGCCAGATGAAGGAGAATTCCATGCCCAACAAATTATTACCTGTGGTGTTTATGCTGTCGTCGACCGCCAGCCTGTCCATCACAGGTTTACTGACCAAGTACCTGACTACTGTATTACCACTCAGTCTGCTGAGTGTGCTGCGTTTTGCCATCCCATCACTGATTTTACTGGTGTTTCTCGCGTTGACTCAATTGCGTTTGCCAACGCGCAGTATGTACAAGCCGCTGGCGATGCGTGCATTGTGCCTGGCGGCGTGTCAGCTCTGTTTCATCTATTCGTTGCAACATTTGACGCTGGTTGAAAGTGTGGTGTTGTTCAGTACCGGGCCGCTGTTCATTCCGTTGTTAGAAAAGCTCTTTTTTGGTGTTCGCATGCCCTTGACGACGCTGGCTGGGTTAGTCAGTACTTTTACTGGTGTGGTGATGTTGTCCGGCAGTGTCGGACATGTCGAATGGCGTCCGGAGCTGATGTCAGGCCTGTTGGCTGGCGTGCTTAACGCGGCTTCTCAGCTGTGTCTGTATCGGGTATCGAAAAGTAACATGCGTTCGGTTGATATCAATCTGTGGAGTCTGGGTATCGCATCGATTGTTTTGCTGCCGATGCTCGTCTTCGTGCCCTGGCAAGCCGCAGGCCAATTGACCTTGAACCCGCAATTATTGGTCATTGTCGGTTCGTTGCTCGCGGTTTCCCTGCTGGTGATTAATACGCAGATCTTTCGTTCTAAGGCGTATCGGCTGGCTGAGTCCGGATCTCAGTTGGCACCGCTGATTTTTACCAATCTGCTGTTCTCTGCGGTGCTGCAGGTGGTGTTTTTCGATGTGCAATATAGCCCGGTTCAGAATCTCGGACTGCTGCTGATTGTTGTCGCGACCATGATGACTAATGTCTTACCAATGTTGTGGAAAGCGGCCACCGCCCACAAACTGCATTCCGCTTAAGTTGTTACTTGTCTGGGGCGCTTTTATTGGATGGCCGGAGTGGGGCTTGGAGCGACTTTGGCCGGTTCCAGTCCGAACGGCAAGTCGGCAAAAATGTCCGGCTGATGGGCGAACGTTGGCGCTTCATGTACGCCCTGCCAGTCGAGCAGCATAATCGCCAGCACATTACGATGTTCGCCCCGGGCAAGGTTGGTGCCTCCTCTGACGGAAGGCACCATGCCCGCTTCTTTATTCATTGCCTGAACGATGGCCTGGCGGGTCTTGTCGACCACGGGATCATCGTCCAGTCCTGCTAATAAGAAACTGATGCCTACTTCGGCAATCACATCTTCTTTGGCATGCTGCAATATGGTGTCGATATTGGCGCGCAGATAATCGTATATCCACTGATATTGCTGTTCACTGACCAGGTGTTGATAGTATTCCGAAGCGGCGAAAATAATGTGTGTCATGCCATACAATTTATTTTCAAATTGCTGTGGTGACAGGTCATCATCCTCATTATCTGGATAGGTTGCGCGAAACGCCTGGATAAACTTATCGACCACATCTTGCTCACCCAATTGGCGTAGCCAGTAAACCTGATTGGCCAACTGTGCTGCCCAGGCACGGATCATTTCCGGATTCGTGGCATAGTTGCTGAAGTCGTAGCGACGGATGATGTTCCTAAATAGCTTATCGGAGCGGTGTTTGAGGCCATATTCATTGGCCCTCGCCATACTGCCGAGTAGATCAAGACCAAGGTAGAGATATTCCGGGGTATGTTTCGATACGGTGTAACGCAATTTGGAACGAATCGAGGGGTCTTTGCCGTAGTTGGCAAGCTTTTGTTGCGAATAGAGATAAATTTGCTCGGGCGAATTCACTTCAGCCGCAAAATAGTTGAGCTGACTGGCTACTCTGGCCATATCACTCCACACCGCAGCAGCGTATTTGTCATCCAGCGTCTGGCGATACATTCTCAGACCATAGTGGCCTTCTTTAAAAGCGGGCAGTGTGTACAACTGACTTTCAAAGGTATTTCGAATCAGATCGGCGGTGTAGGCATAATTGTCAACCGATGCGCTATTATTCTCTTTGGCGCTGTCTGCCTGAGCCATTGACGCGGCAAGTGCCGGTTGAGGCATCAGCAGTGCTGCAGAAAGTAAGCTGATTAGGTAGGAGCGAGGTAGCAACATAGTAAGCCTGAAAATGACCATTCATAACAACTAAGCATAGAAGATAGTCCTAATGTGAAGTGAAACTGACGTCAGGCTTGTGTAAAAACACAGCAATATTAAATCTTCTAAGGGTAAATATACCGAAAAGTCAGATTGATACGCGGCTCTCTGGGCTTTGCGGTTTTTGGTACACAATGCTGCCAGTAGTGCTGGGTAGGGCCTGCCATCACCAGCAGTGAGCCGTGCCCCAGTAGCAGCTCAAATTTCTCTTTGCTGTGCAGATGTTTTAACACAAAACGACGGGTTTCACCGAATGACAACGAGGCAATCACAGGCTGATGGCCCAGTTCCGGTTCGTTGTCCTGATGCCAGCCCATAGAGTCTTGTCCGTCGCGATACAAGTTGGCCAGCACTGAATTAAATGATGAATGTGCGGCCAGTTCACACTGTTGGCGCAGCGTATTCAGGGTTGGAGTCCAGGGGGTGGGCGCCATAGTCAGTCCGGAATATGTATAACTGTGGTCACCATACCAGGCTTGCAGGCGTGGCTGAATAACCCTCTTACCAAACAGAGTGATCGACTCCTGCTGCCAAGCGAGTTCACGCGTCAGCACGGACTGAATCTCGTCCGCCTCTGCTTGAGGCAGAAAATGTTCTACCCACAGCAAACGTCCATCTGCAATATCGATCCATTGTGGGCTGTTATCAAATAATCCTGATGTCTCTTTTTCCATAATTTATACAACCAAAATAACAATTTAAGTGTGGATTTAACGACTGATTTGTTTATTCTAATTGTTGTAGTCTCATAACGCCCACTATAACGGGGCGGCTCGTTCACAGTAACAGGAGATAAGCGCGATGACTCTGACCTCAGGTAAACGAATGGGTGTCCGTGCGCTGCTTGTTACGTTAGGTTACCGAGCGGCTTTATGAGTTAGCATGCTTAGTGTTAGATTGCTTATTGTCGTTGCAAAATGCAAGTAATTGCAAATCGCAATTGTATTATGACATCAGTTGTAATGAAATCGTTCTATTTTTCACCGGTAACCCCGTATTTAAAGCATTTTATAAGTTGGCACGCTATGTGCTTTATATACAGTGACCCTTTTAAGCCGAGGGTCACCTAGCCAACTGACGTTGTTAGTGAACCATCTTGTTCACATCTATATATAGCCAACCGCCTTTATTGCGATTGGCTTTTTTTTTGCTCTTTTTCCGGCAATTAACTTTTTACATTAATATCTTAGTTGGCCGGATGTTGTGTGACTTTTACTCTTCTCCATCGCATTTTGCATAGCAGCTTGGTTGACGTGGACAGACTGCACCACGTGAGCAAATCAAGCGGGCTTCATTTTCAATCCCACGTTCAATCCAGTTAATATTAAGAATTTTTGCGATAGTGAGTAAATCTTTCTTAATTGCGCCCGGAATCACAGTACTCCCGCCGTGACTGACGCAAGACGCTTTCAGCTCTTCTGCGATGGCCAGTGCATCTCCACCTTGCGCTGCAATGGCCGGGTTAAGATCGATACCTGCGCACAACACCCGGTTATTGCCGGCAGGATCGGTCATGTTGATCGATTCACAGCAGTAAATACGCGGTTCGTCCCCGACGTTGAGAATAGAGATCTGTGCGGAGCTGTCCGGTTGAGGCTCAGAGAGGCGACGGAAAACCGCCCAGTGCTGACAGGGGTCGTTAACTTTACGCATATTGCCCCAGGGCAGAGGGATACCATTGCCACGATAAACCGCTTTGAGCTTTCCTGCTCCGTAAGCATCGAAATAGTGCCAGTACGGGTAGGGTGAAACGACCGTCATACGGCGCATCGCGACCGACGGTGATACACCGGCTTTGAGGTGCACATCAATTTCATAGCCATTGCGGTCGAGTAGTTGGCGGAAGGGAACTTTAGGACACAGCAGGGCACCGGCAAAAAAGCTCGATTCAAAGTCTCGCCACGCCTGCAGAATATCCTGCGAGTTAAGCTCTGAAGTGGGCTGGCTGTCTTGCTCTTCCCAGCCCTGCGTATGACCGACAGTGAGTACGCTTTTCAGGCCGTCTTTGCTGTGCAGGACATTGTGACCAATGTAGACCGCCAGATCATATTTAAGCCGTGTCGGATGCTGGCGCAGGATTTCATTGAGATAAATGGTGCCGGGAGGTTCAAAAAATGAGGTGATAAGCTGTTTGGCACTCACTCCAAGCTCGTCCACCACGTCACGAGGTGTACGCTGTACCCAGCGAATATTCAGTCCCAGGCTTTTGGCGATATCGAACAGATCTTCCACCGCCAGGTTCAGACGTTTAAGACCGACCTCTTCAGCAGCACGTTCCAAATCGGGAAAATGGTTCTGCAGGCTTTCCTGGTGGGCTCGGATCAGCAGATGAGCAAACTGGCGACCGGTAATACCGGTTTGTGACAGCATTTCCGGTATGGCGATCTGCAAAATGTCGTTCGAAAACAAGAAGCTTGGCTCCAGAGCCATGCCGCTGATCCCGCCCCGGTTACCTTTGTCCGGGGTGATATCGGCCTGCTCCGGCTCGTCATCGAGAAACCAGGCCGGATCTTTTTGAAATACATTGGCGATCACCTCGAGCATTTCCACACTTGGTACCCGTTTGCCCCGTTCAATCATCGACAGGTAGGAGACGGATGGCGCGTACTCCGGATTAACCCGAATACAGCGTGCGGAGAGATCCTCCATTGTTAAGTGATTGCGTTTTCTCAGGTTTCTGACTTTAGTCCCGAGAAAATGAGACTGTCTGACTAAGCTTTTTGACACGGCCATTTTGTAAAATTCACATTGTAAAATTTTTGTTGTGAAATTGTAGTAAAAAATCCGCTAATCTACAAAATAAGCAAGTCACAAACTGGAAAACAAAAATACTTAACCAGCTTAATGTGAATGCACAGGACGAAACATTTTTGGTTATCCATGAGGGAAAGACGATGAATATGCTGACATTCGATAAAACAGAAATCCAACAACAACCGAAACCATTTATCGCTGAAGCTGTCTTCGCCGTCGAGACGATCAGCGCTGATAAGCAGTGTGAAAAACAAGCCAAAGCCAAACAGCTGCTCGATCGCCTGTTTCCGCTGGAAAATGGCTCACACCAAGATGTGACCAGCTACATGATTGATTACAGTCACGTACTGGCCTATTTCAAAGACGGTACTCACAGTGGACTGAAATATCCGAAACACTTTGTGGCGTACACTGGCGGAAAAGACAATCCGTGCTCAATCCTGCTGCGTGATGGCAGTGGCTGCCATGTTGAAGTGCTGCTGGGCTGCATGAAAGGCACCGGCTGCGTTGAGTTGGTAGAGATTGACGATATCCAGCTTGAGACCTGTACCACCTTCTGTCAGATGTGTGATGAGACGGAACCGACCGCTGCGATGCGTCACTGGATAAGCCTTATTAAGGGAGACCAGCGTGGCAGACCACAGGCGTGCAGTGAGGATAAAGAATACACGTCCAAAAGCGGAGAAGACTACTGCCTGAGCTACTGCTTTAATCTGTGATAGCAAAACGTTGCGGTGAAAAGCCGCGCAGTGATATCAATCAGAGCCTTATATCAGAGTGATACATAGCACAGTGATATTAGGTAACTTGATTCATCGCCAAAGCGTTTACTTTGGGTAAGGCCTTCAGTAATAAAAAATCCACCGGGTTAAATCGGTGGATTTTTATTGTCTCAGCGTTTCGCAAAGCTGTTGTGTGCTGCTTGACGTGCCTGTTTAAATCGGCATCACCCGGTTACGTCCCAAGTGCTTGGCGTCGTACAGCATTTGGTCGGCCCGATCGAGCAGTGACTGCGCGCTATCAAGGTCATCACGCTGCGAAACTCCGAACGAGGCGGTAATGTTGCCAACCTGGTTATTATTGCGGCGATCGCGTACCTTGAGTTTTTCAATTGAGCGGCGCAACGTGTCGGCGAACTGGCGTGCGCTGCGTAATGATTTATTCGGCAGGATTAGTGCAAACTCTTCGCCGCCAAAACGATAAGCAGTGATACCTTCCCGACAACTCGCCTGCAGACGTTTACCCAGGCTGCGTATGATATTGTCGCCGAACAGGTGGCCAAATTCGTCGTTAAATCTTTTAAAATGATCGATGTCGAGCAAAATAATGCTCATTGGCTGGTGGCCATGCATTAGGGCGGCCAGATCATCATTAAAGGCTCGGCGGTTATACAGGCCAGACAGGCTGTCAAACAGGGCATCGCGCTGTACCGTCGCCAGCTGCGCTTTCAGGCGTGATATTTCCTGACTGGCACTCTGTAACTGGTTGTTGAGGAAACGGGTCGAGTGCCGGATATCGTGTGATTCACTGACAAACTGACGGATCATCATCATCACTTCCTCGATGGAAAGCTCTTCATGCTCAACCCGTTCAAGGTCATTCAGACTCTTATCGATAGCGGCCTCAAATGCACTGGTGTCCGTCATGGTGTCTGACATGGAGCAGCAGATTTCATTGGCCAGCAATTCGATATTGTTGCGCAGTTCACTGACGCTGGTTTCGGCTCTGGTCGCTATGTGCGTCTTGTAGAGATGCTCACCAGTGGCTGGCGGGAACAGATCGAAGTTGGCCAGAATGGCGTCCATCTCCTCGTTCAACTGAGGCATACTGTTATCAACATAGGTGTACCAGAGCGCGTAGTTGGCAGGCGTCGCGGCAACATGGTTTTTGATCATCAGTGGAACGGCTTGTTTGAGGTTGGCCGTGGATTTTTTGAAATCGTCGTCAGTCATTATGTATCGGAAGTCACTAGGCGATAACCATTTGATTAGCAAATAATAGCTGAGTTTGGTCAGCAATGCTTTAAAAAACGCATGATATGTAAGGTTCCATGAGTCAGACTAGGCTTTAGCTAAGTCCTTTTTTCTATACAGATCAAAACCTAATTAAATTAGGCCGCTCATGAGTGAGCAGCCAGTTTTAACGGGCGGCGCTGACGCAGCAGCGCGATCACCTGAGGTAATAATGACATGACGATCATCCCGGCCATCAAGGCATATTGCTGCGGTTGGTAAAATTCACTCAGTAACAAGCCCCCGCACACAATACCGGCCACCGGATTGGCGATACCGCCAAAGGTAAAATCGACCACCGACATACGTTGCAGTAGCCACACATACAAACCATAACCGATAACAGTATTGGCCAGCACTATCCATAGGATGCCGATGGCGTTACGGGCAGAAAAATGATGTAGCGCCTCCAGATAGGTATGAGGTTCAATCAAAGCGTGTACCAGTGCAGCCGCGCTCAGCGCCAGGCCGCCAATGATCAGTTGCCAGGTCAGCACTGACCACCAGTGAATGCGTCCACCCAGTACCTTGGTCAGGGTTGAACCAAAAATGATACACATGATTGCTGCCAGCATGGCCATCAGACCAAACGGGTTGAGGCTAAGGGTTTTAGGATCAAACAGCATCCAGGCGAGCAGCACCAGGCCTAGACCGCACATCAACTGAATCAGCGATGGTCGTTGACGCCGGACCAGCCAATGGTAGCCCATGGCAAAGACAGGGACAGACACCATACCGACCCCCGAAATGGCTGATGGCAGCGTTAAAGCCATGACAAAGATCAGGCTGAAGAATGCGGCAATATTGACCAGACCAACCATACTCAGCGTTTTCCAGCTTGTCTTATCAGGCCAGCTTGGTTTTAGAGCAAGCAGCAGCAGACCGGCAGGCAGTGCGCGCAACGCTCCTAGTGCCAAAGGTGGCCAGTCGGCCAAGGTAGATTTAGTGACAGCGTAGGTGGTTCCCCACAGGAAGGCAGGAATCATGGCAAATAAAATGTTCATATCAAGTATCTTTATGTTGAGATATTTAAGTGAAATTTATCGCACAGAATGCTTCTTGTAAAGTATCTTTATGTTAAAGTAAATTATCGAAGCCGATAAAGGAGAATACAACCCGATGGATGCGATTGATCGCGTACTTGCACAGTGGCAGGCAGAGCGGCCACAGTTAGACACTTTACCTATGGGTATCATGGGACGCATGATGCGTTTGATTAAGCACCTTGAAGCAGCGGTGGGTGAGTTGCACAAGCAGCATGGTCTGAAAATGGGCGAATTTGACGTGCTCGCCACGTTGCTGCGATCCGGAGCCCCTTATCAGTTGACACCGTCAGAGCTGCTTTCTTCTATGATGCTTACCTCAGGCGCGATGACCAACCGGCTGGATAAACTGGATCAGAAAGGCCTGATCACCCGCGTACACAGCACGGCGGATCGACGCAGTATTGAAGTCAAACTCAGTGAGCAGGGATTGTTATTAATTAATACTTTGGTGCAGGAACATGTCAACATTCAACAGCAGTTAACCCAGTCGTTGAGCCCGCAGCAGCAGCAGGCGCTGACACTGTTACTCAAACAGTGGTTGAGTGATTTCGAAGCGCAGGAGTAAGTCGTATGGCGCTGACAAACACACCCAGGCAGACGCTGATTGAATTTATCGAAAGCTTGCCGCAGGTACAGGCGGACTATCCCTTTGGTCCTGAGCCTCTGGTGTATAAAATTCGCGGCAAAATGTTTGTGCTGTTTTTTGAATCGGCCTCGGAGTGGTTTGTGAACCTGAAATGCACTCCTCAAGACGGTGAAATTCTCACCAGCCAGTTTAATGCGATTCGGCCGGGCTACCATATGAACAAGCGTCACTGGATTTCAGTCGCGCTGCAGGGAGATGTGGAGCCGGGAATGATCGAAGATCTGTGTCTGCGTTCTTACCAGTTGGTTGTGAATAAACTAAGGAAAGGGGAGCGCGAAGCCTTGCAGCGTTTGTGGCCGCAAGGCAAGGCGTGATCAGTGGCTGGAAGAGAGCGCGGGCTGGCTCAGTTTTTTGGCACCGCGCAGCATAGCTTCAATCAGTTCGGTGGCGTTAAATTTCTCTAATGCTTCATGTGCGCCGACCTGATGGGCACGATCGACACAGATTTCACTCGACAGTGAGGTGTGCAAGATGCAGTAGGCATGGCTGAGGTGAGCGTCGTTTTGTACCTCAAATGCCAACTCGTAGCCATCCAGTCCCGGCATTTCAATGTCGCTGACCAGGATATCAATCGCCTGATGGTCTGCAGCCAGTCTGCGCATCATATCAATCGCTTCGAGACCGTTTTTACAGATCTGGTAAGGGATATTGATACGATCCAGCGCATCCGCCAGCTGTTTACGTGCGATAGATGAGTCATCCACCAGCATGATATTGAGGGCTTTGAGTCGCTCACGTTCCACATCGGTCAGCATCGGCACTTTAGTGGATTCATACTGCGGGTAAATTTTAGACAGCAGCAGTTCGACATCCAGCATCTGAACGATTTTCTGCTCGTAGCGGGTAATACCTGTCACGAAAACATTGCGCCCGGCTGACGGCGGAGATGGCTCAATACTGCGCCAGTCACATTCGATGATCTTTTCAATCCCGCGCACCATAAATGCCACGACAGTACGCAGACAGTCAGTGACGATCAGATAGCTTTTTTCATATTCATCCGGGTGGATCGGGCGAAAACCGATCGCCGCTGCCATATCAATCACCGGCACGGTGGTGTTGCGGAAGGTAACAGTACCAACCACATGGTGATGTGAGTAGGGAATCTGAGTCATCGGCATAAAAGGAATAATTTCGCGTACTTTTAATGTTCCAATCGCGAACAGCTGTTTTTGCATATTCAGCGTGAACATCAGCATGCCCTGCGACTGATTTGCCTTACTGAGAGTTTTAGCCATAACTAGTATCTTAATTAATCGTTATTCACTCTATACTAACTGAAAATAGCGCATCGGCAACGGTAACGCGGTTTTTTTAGTGCAGACGGAGTGCCAGTTCGAGAACAATCGAACAGTTGTTTGAAAAATGTTTTCACGATGTAAATGAAACAATGCCGAGTGCATCGGGTGCGGAGTTCCGCTAGACTAGGCAACTTTTTCGGGTGAGGTAAAAGTTATGGCAAGAACGGCAGCAGCGTTGCATATTCTGGTAAAACACAAAGAACAAGCTGACGATATTATGCAGCAGCTGAAAAAAGGCGCCAAGTTTCAGACTCTGGCGAAGAAATATTCTCAGTGCCCTTCGGGCAAACGCGGCGGTGATCTGGGTGAATTTCGCCAGGGCCAAATGGTGCCGCAGTTTGATAAAGCGTGTTTTAAAGGCGAAGTGCTCACTCCGCAACTGGTCAAGACCAAGTTTGGCTGGCACGTGATTAAGGTGTTGTATCGGACATGATAGCCCTAGCTGGCATAAGTATTATATGCCGATTCTGACTTATATCGCTGAAATCTCACCACGTCCGGTACTGTTTGTGCTTGTAGAAGTCGCTCATTCGCGTTACGGCAGTGAAACCGCGTACGAGGCGGCAGTTGAACCGAAAGAGCGGATGATCATTCCGGGGGAGACCCATACCGATTTGTACGATCAGTTGGATGTAATTGCGTTGGATAAGATGACCAGCTTCTTCCCGTCTCACCTGTCGTAGCTCCAAGCTTATTATCAACACTTATCATCAAAGCCGGGTCTGCCTGCAGGCCCGGCTTTGATCTATGTAAACGTTCGATTCAATTCATCAATTTCGCAAAGCAACTTAGCGAATCGATTCATCTAATTCAGCAAGAAAGCCACTAAGTTTCCGACTATTCCACCAGTACGGCCGTGCCGCTGACAGACACCATCAGCATACCGTTGGTTTTGCCAAATGTTTCGTAATCGAGGTCGATACCGACCACGGCGTTGGCTCCTAGTTCGGCAGCACGGGCTTCCAGCTCTTGCAGCGCAATAGTGCGCGCTTTTTGCAGTTCGTGCTCATAGGTGGCTGAACGGCCCCCGACGATATCGCGAATGCCTGCAAACATATCTTTAAAAATGTTCGCGCCCATAATGGCTTCACCGGCGATGACACCGCAATAGCGCACGATACGTTTACCTTCGACTTGGGGAGTGGTGGTGATGATCATAGTTATGTTCCTGTTTTACAGAGAATATCAACAGTGTAGAGCAACATAACCGCGGTGTAATAGCATTGAATGAAAAAAGCCCGCCATGAGAGGCGGGCAAATCGTGTCTTAGGCCAGAAGCCGCTAATATGACGCCGATCTAACGTAAGTTCCTCAGAGCTAACGTAAGTGCGCTTCAGCGCAAAGGTATGATCCCGATAAAAATGTTCAGGGTCACGCAATGACGGAAGCAACTTCTTTGACCAGTGCGGCCAGTTCATCCCACTTTTCATTGTCGATCAAATCGTTTGGTACCATCCAGGTACCGCCGCATGCCAGCACTGCCGGGACCGCGAGGTAGTTTTTCACGTTGCTCGGGCTTACGCCGCCGGTTGGCATGAAGCTGACCGGGTACACGGCAGTCAGTGCTTTGAGCATCGCGACACCGCCGGACGGCTCTGCCGGGAAAAACTTCAATGTGTCGAGGCCCATTTCCATCGCTTGTTCCACCAGGCTTGGGTTGTTGACGCCAGGGATGATGGTCACGCCGCGCTGCTGACAGTATTTGACCGTGGTCGGGTTAAAGCCTGGGCTGACGACAAAATCAACGCCGGCTTCAATCGCTGCATCAACCTGTGCTGTGGTCAGTACTGTTCCTGCGCCGATCAGCATTTCTGGATAGGCTTCACGCATGTTTTTCATCGCCAGCGCCGCCTGTTCGGTACGAAATGTCACTTCTGCGCAAGGCAGGCCATTTTCAAGCAGTACCTGCGCCAGTTTAACGGCTTTGTTTGCGTCTTTGATTGCAATTACGGGCACGACTTTTATATCGCGCAGTTGTTGGTTAAGCGTTGTCATAGTTCATGTCCTTTAAAGTGTTGGCATTGCAGCGCAGGGAATAATGGCACCGCGGTGCTGGATAACAGTGCCGGCCAGCAGATGGCCGGATTGAGCTGATTCAAACGGATTACCACCGGTCAGACGCTTGGCGAGGTAGCCGGCACTGAACGAGTCACCGGCAGCGGTGGTATCGATCACCTTGCTGATCTGGTTGGCCGGCACAGCGATGGTTTCGTTGTTGACGTGTACCAGGCACTCTTGTGCGCCGCGTTTGATCACTATTTCCTGTACTCCAAAAGCTTGTGTGCGGGTAATGGCATCGCTTTCGGTGTGCGGGCCGTACAGCATGATTTCGTCATCAAAGGTGAGAAAGGCAAGGTCGGTCAGGCGCAGGACTTGAGCATACGCTGCCTGTGCGTCCGCCACTGAGTTCCAGAGAGCAGGACGGTAGTTGTTGTCAAAAGCAATAGTACAGCCCTGCTTACGACACTCGCTGAGTACATCGACAAGCTTTTCCAGGCAGTCAGGCGGCAGAATCGCCAGGCTGATGCCACTTAGGTAAATCACCTGAAACTGGCTAAGTGAGTGCGCCAGCTCGGCTGGGTTGCAGTCACGTAACCAGTATTTGGCCGCGGAATCATTCCGCCAGTAATAAAAACTGCGCTCGCCATCTGGTGCGGTTTCTATTGCGTACATGCCTGGCAGTTTAGTATCAGAGATGTTCACCAGCTCTGTATTGATCCCTTCTTGCTGCCAACTGGCCAACATCTGTTGGCTGAACGAATCCTTGCCCAGACCTGTTGCGTAGGCTGTCGAAATGCCGTGCTGCTGAGTCAGGCGTGATAAGTAAACGGCGGTGTTGAGGGTATCGCCCCCAAAACTCTGCCTGAGCTGGCCCGCAGATTTCTGTAGTTCGACCATACATTCACCAATGATCGCAACACGATTGACCTTCATAGCTACTCCTTAATCTGTCTGCCGTTATTATGACCATTTGTACTTCGTGTAACAATAAAAATAAAACGTAGGTTCATTTATTTTGTGAGTTGTGTCGTTAAATAAATTGAAGTGATTGAAACGGACGAATCGAATCGCCGGCCAGGGGACGGGTTACCTGGGCGATGAAGGCCTTGAAGCGACTCTCATAAATTTGAAAAGCCTTTTTAAAAATACTGGTACGAGGATGTTGAGTCGTTATAATGGGCGCAAGCTCTAAGATGCAAAGGATTTAGCATGGAAAAGTCATCGCAACCGGAAGCCGTCTCTTCGGTTCTGAAAGTATTCAATATTCTGCAGGCTCTCGGTGAGCAAAAAGAGATTGGGGTCTCTGAGCTGTCTCAGCGTTTGATGATGTCGAAGGCGACGACCTACCGTTTTCTGCAAACCATGAAATCGCTCGGTTATGTGGCGCAGGAAGGCGAGGCAGATAAATACCAACTGACACTCAAGTTATTTGAACTGGGCGCGAAGTCTCTGGAATACGTCGATCTGATCGAACTGGCGGACAGAGAGATGCGGGTTATCTCGGAACTGACCAATGAAGCGCTACATCTCGGTGCGCTGGATGAAAAAGAGATTATTTATATCCACAAAATTGATTCCGGTTACAATTTGCGTATGTATTCGCGTATCGGACGGCGTAATCCGCTCTATTGCACTGCGATAGGTAAGGTCCTGCTGGCAGAGCGGGATGAAGCCTTTGTACGTCAGACTCTGGACGGAGTTGAATTCACCAGGTTCAACGAGCGCACATTACAAAATATCGACGAGCTACTGATTGAATTGGATAAGGTGCGCAGCCAGCACTTTGCTGAGGATAATGAAGAGCAGGAAGCCGGGCTGCGCTGTATTGCCGCGCCCGTCTACGACCGGTTTGGCAATGTGATCGCCGGAGTGTCTATTTCGTTACCGACCATTCGTTTTGATGAACAGCAGCTCAGCTATTATGTTGAGTTATTGCAAACCGCAGGGCGTAACATCTCCCGTCAGTTAGGTTTCAACCAGTATCCGGTGTAAATAAGTCCGTCTCAACTAGGAAGGGCATGTAACAGCAGTCTCATGGCTGCTGTTTTCTAATCAGGCAGCCTGAGCAGGGTAGATTAAGCCAGTCGCATCGACAAATTATATTGTCCGTTTGGATAAAAACTTAGATTTGTCGCCCTTGGGTTATCCTTATATAACGCCTTTTTTCAAACAGATATGTAGAAAAATGGCATTAGAAACCTTATTGGATGCAATTGCTGAGCAGGGCTGGTACGTGTGGGATGATTTTCTTTCCCTGGAGCAGGTACAGAGCCTGAGAGAGTGCGTACCTCAAGATTGGTACCGTGCCCGTATTGGCCGCAATGATGATCTGCTGCAAGCCAAGGCTATTCGCAGTGATCGTATTCAGTGGTTGAATTCGGAGATGGGACTGCCGGTGCAGGATTACCTGACACGCATGGAGCAGATCCGCTGCGAGGTGAACCGCGATTTCTTCATGGGCCTGTTTGAGTATGAATCCCACTTTGCCCAGTATCAGGTCGGCGACTTTTACAAAAAGCATCTCGATGCGTTTCGCGGCCAGGAAAACCGCAAACTGACCACAGTGTTCTACCTCAATGAGAACTGGACCGAAGCCGATGGCGGCGAACTGAAAATCTACGATATGGATGATCAGTTAATTGACACCGTTGCGCCGGTCGCCGGACGTCTGGTGGTGTTCCTGTCAGAAAATTTCCCGCATGAAGTGCTGCCTGCCAAAGCGGAGCGCATGAGTATTGCCGGTTGGTTCCGCACCAACGGCGTGACAGAGAGTCGTTTCGATATTGCCCATTGATATCAGGCCACCGTCTAAGTCGCTGAGTAACGCGATGGCCCGATGATAGCCCGTTTTATACCAACCGCGCCGCTGTTTGCTGGCGCGGTTTTTATTTGGGCTTATGATAATGTTTTAGGCGAAAAGTCGCTTGGCTAGGAGGCGTTTTGAAGATGGTGGCCTCATTTCCCTGAATTGCCCCTGGCTCAGCTTTGCGCTGAGAGTTTGCTCAGATAGTCATTTTGCAGAATATACATGCGTTTGACGTCACGATAGGCGCCGTTGATGAAGAATTCTTCCACCAGATGGCCCTCTTCTTTAAATCCACATGACTGATACAAATGCACCGCTTTTTCGTTATCGATCGCGACATGCAGATACACTTTATGCAGGTTGAGAATGGTAAAGGAGTAGTCGAGTGCTTTATGAATTAACGTGCGGGCGAAGCCACGGCCCTGATGCTGCGGGGTGATGATAATCTGAAATTCACCACTGCGATGGATATAGTCAATTTCAATCAACTCGACCAGACCCACCAGTTCCTTTTGTTCATTTTCTACCACAAAGCGGCGTTCGGCGTTGTCGTGGATGTGCTTGTTGTACAACTCTTCCAGTTCATCGAACGACTCATACGGCTCTTCAAACCAGTATGACATAATATTGCGGTTGTTGTTGAGATCGTGAATGAAACGCAAATCACTGCGTTCAAGCGCTCTGAGAGTGAGTTGGATGTTCATATGAGGTCCTGATTTATTCGCTTGTATTGCAAGGAATCTTATAAGGTTTTGAATATAGTCCGCTTTTGTTGCAAAACGACGGTAGTAAAACAATGGGTTCGGTGATTATTCTTTGTCAAAACTGTCAACGATAATAGCACCCATCGATGCGGGCATGGCGATGACGACAATACGTTTAAGTGAAATTAGCGGTTCGTCGAGGAGCGGCAATTTGTCGAGTGCGAGCAGGACAAAACCCACCACCAACGCGGTTATCGCATAGGCGATGACAATACGCAGCAAAAAAGCGGGTATCCGACGCTGCACATTGCGCTGGAAGACACTTTCATAGGCAAATACGCCGAGAAAACCCAGAGACAGCGTCAGTAACAGCAGCAGGTTGGGCAGCGGGAGCGACGTTCCAAGTTGCCAGGCTTCTTCTGAAAAGGAAATGGGCACCGCCAGAGCAAAGGCACCGACGCATACCTGACTGGCGTCTTCCATGTTAAAACTCATTTTCATACTTACACCTCATGATTGGGCCGGCTGTGAGCGGCAACCGATATCCTCAAGCATAATCGATTATCGGTTGAGACAAATTCACGCGCAGAGACAATTTAATGTGCTGCGATAGCTGTATGCTCACAGACAACTGTATGCGCTGAAACCACTTTACGTGCTGGTCACGCAATTAGCGAACTTCTTAGCTCTGTTGGGTCAATCGTTTAGCTCTGATTATGTTGGTCCGCTAATGTTTTACCACTGCTGCGGGTGAGCTGCTGCACTATTATCTCAGCCAGTATCTGCAGACTTTTTTGCCAGCGCGTTTCATCTTCCAGATTGGAAACACTAAAGCGGATACATTGGGTAAATTGTCCCTGATTAGCGAACAAGTGTCCGGGTAGCAGGCTGATTTTCTGACTCAGGCAGTGTTGATAGACCTGCTGGGTATCGACCTCTGCAGGCAGCGTCAGCCAGCACAGGAAAGAGCCCTGCGGACGTGACAGGTGGTAGCGGCCATTGAGCTCCGGATGTGAGTTAAATGCCTGAGAGAGCATCTGGGCGAATCGGAGTTGCCGGCTCTGATACAGGCGTCGCATGCGCGTCAGATGAGTGCGGTATCTGCCGGTCGAGAGAAAAGCCGCGACCGCCGACTGGATCAAATTGAGACTGCCCATATTTTCGCTCAGCAGGACTTTCTCGATCTGATTCATATAGCGTCCGGCGATAATCCAGCCGATACGCAGTCTCGAATCGAGCGTTTTCGATAACGAACTGATGTAAATCACCCGTTCCTGCTGATCCAAACTCTTCAGGCTCGGTAGCGCCTGTGCAAATCCCAGGCTGCCAAACACGTCGTCTTCGATAATGGGAATTGATTCAGTGACATCCAGCAGCGCCTGGCGATGAGCCAGCGGCATCAGCGCTCCGGTCGGATTGTTAAAATTCGGCGTGACCATGACAGCCTTGATGCGCCAGCGGCTGATGGCTTGTTTGAGCGCTTCGATATCCATCCCTGTGGTGAGCTGACTTGGGATTTCGACCACCTTTAGCCCCAGTGACTCAAGCAGCAGTAGGGTGCCAAAATAGCAGGGGGATTCAACGGCGACAATATCGCCGGGTTGGGTCAGGGCGCGAAAAGCC
Source organism: Vibrio sp. H11 (assembly GCF_004804295.1). Lineage (NCBI taxonomy): Bacteria > Pseudomonadati > Pseudomonadota > Gammaproteobacteria > Vibrionales > Vibrionaceae > Vibrio > Vibrio sp. H11. The sequence goes on from NZ_SSHN01000003.1 coordinate 248,243, forward strand.
AGGCTTAATGCCTGCTGGCCGCCGTTGGTAATGGCGATATCACGCAATCTTGCATCAATACCGAGATCGCGGCAGATTTTGCGTATCTGGTTCACCAGTTGATCATTGCCCGGAGGCAGTTGATAGTGACTGGGAATATGGGTTTGCATCCGGCTGTGGCGGCCGATTTCAGCATACAAACTGCGAATAGCCGGTGAATCCGTACAAGGATGGGCGGAGCCTGCCGGCATATTATGCTTGATCACAGGCGCAGCCAGAATAGATTTAGACATCGACAGTAAATCAACCCGGCTTGGCTCACTGGCCTGATTATCCAGACTGGATTTACGTTCAGCGACACGATATCCCGAGCGGGGCAGAGAGTAAATCCAGCCCTGAGCTTCCAGAACCTGATAAGCGCGAATGACGGTATTCTTACCCACCTGATGCTGGGTCATTAAGCCCCGTATCGAGGGCAGTTTTTCGTCGGGCTGAAACAGGCCGCCTTCAATGGCGCGGCGTATTGCCAACTCGATATCCTGATATTTAAACTCTTCGCTCATTCTGGCTGCCTAGGTTAACACTGTACCCATTAATTCTACATCAACTGTGCCTTTTTTGTCATTCTGTGCCTAATTAGAATGGCGCCACAATAATTAGACTGCCAGAGAAATACTATGCTCATCAAAATGATTCCTTTTCTGTTCGTAATACTCTGGGCATCCGGCTTTGTCGGGGCCCGTTTCGGTCTTGAATATGCCGAGCCGATGACCTTTCTCAGTCTGCGGATGGTGCTAAATGTGGTGCTGTTTGCGCTACTGATCATGCTGCTCAAACGCCGTATCCCGACTGGCCGTCAGTTCTGGCACTCCTGTGTATCGGGGCTGTTTATCCATGGTTTGTATCTGGGGGGCACCTTTCAGGCGATTCACTGGGGGATCCCGGCGGGCTTAGCCTCACTGCTGGTCGGTAGCCAACCGATATTTACTGCGCTGATCCTGCTGCTGATGGGCAGTGAGCGGCTTAATCTCGCTCAGTGGCTCGGGCTTGCCCTGGGTTTTGCCGGCATCAGTTGTGTGCTGATGGGTAATATTGAGTGGCAGTCGGACGCACACAAATGGGCAGCCATTGGTATGTGTGTGGTTTCTTTGATCGGTATTACGGTCGGTACGCTGTATCAGAAGAAGTTCTGTCAGGGTGTTGATTTGCTGGGCGGTGCCTTGGTGCAATATGTGGCTGCGGTTGCGCTGCTGTTGCCTGCTGCGATGCAGTTTGAAACCATGCAGGTGGAATGGACCCCGACATTCATTATGACGCTCGGCTGGCTGGTGGTGGTGCTGTCGTGCATTGCGATTTTGCTACTGCTGTATATGGTTGAACATGGCGCATCATCTAGTGTTGCGTCGGTGTTTTACCTGGTACCGCCGACCACTGCAATTCAGGCCTGGATTTGCTTTGGGGAATCTTTTGATCGGTTGGGGGCGCTGGGCTTTGTACTGGCCGCTGTGGCGGTTTATCTGGTGGTGAAAAAGCCGGTGTTGCGACGTAGCAGAATGCCGCAACCCGCGGAAAGTGTCAGCTAGCGCAGCATGACGGAAATGAAAAAGCCCGTTCATTGATTTGAACGGGCTTTTGCGGTCAGAGGTAATAAACATCTGAGGTTATAACCATATGAGGTGAAGGATATTAGTCCTGCCTGACAGAGATTAGTTGTTGAATTAGACGCCCTTCTCTTTAAACAAGCGGCGACACGCGCGGCCATCACTATGGAACAGATGGCAACGATGGGCCGGAATACCAATTGCCAGGCTATCGCCGACCTCAATGTCCAGGGTGTCAGGCTGACGATAGATGATATCTGAATCTGAGCCTTTAACGTTCATGTAGGCCTGGGTCTCGTTGCCCAGTTTTTCCACAATCATCACCTTTCCTTCTATTTGAGCATCACCTTGCTGCGCTTCCAGCAGGTGCTCAGGACGTACGCCCAGCGACATACGTTCACCGACCGTGACTGTCGTGCCATCAACCGGGATCCAGAAGGCGAAGCCGTTTGACAGCCGAACTTTAACCCGCTCTTTTTCCGCTTCGTCAATAGTGACACTCATGAAGTTCATCTTTGGTGAACCGATAAAACCGGCCACAAAACGATTCTGTGGGTAGTGGTAAAGCTCGAGTGGTTTACCGACCTGAGACACAAAACCGGCGTCCAGTACTACGATTTTATCAGCCATGGTCATGGCTTCGACCTGATCGTGGGTGACGTAAATCATGGTGCAGCCTAATTTGCGCTGCAGCTTAGTAATTTCGGAGCGCATCTGTACCCGCAGCGCAGCATCGAGGTTAGAAAGCGGCTCATCGAGCAGGAAAACATTGGGTTGGGAGACCAGAGTCCGGCCAATAGCGACACGCTGACGCTGGCCGCCCGATAAGGCCTTTGGCTGACGATCCAGCAGATGGCTCAATTGCAGGATATCGGCTGCGTGTTCAACGCGTTTACTGATCTCGGCTTTGTCGGCTTTGGCCAGTTTGAGGCCAAATGACATGTTGTCGTGCAAATTCAAGTGCGGATAGAGGGCGTAAGACTGAAATACCATGCCGACCCCGCGTTTGGAAGGTTCGACATCATTCATGCGTTGCTCACCAATAAACAGATCACCAGAGGTAATGTCTTCCAGTCCGGCAATACAACGCAGCAGGGTGGATTTACCACAGCCTGACGGACCGACGAAGACGACAAATTCGCCTTCCTGGATTTCCAGATCCACATTCTTGGAAATCATCACATCGCCATAAGCTTTACAAACGTTTTTTAAGCTGACACTCGCCATCTAGCTCGTCCTCGGATCAAGATTTTTAATGATTACCGCCTCTGTAAGTAGATTCTCAGCAAATTTTGCCGCAGGCAGTAAAAGTAGGGATATATTGAGGTGACTCCTCGGCCTTGTGTGGCCGGGACTCTGCGTCTTAACGCGCAACCTCTTATTTTATCAGATAAGAATAACAGGTAAGAAAAGAAAGGGTGATGTCTTCAAACAAAGGGTTTGAAGAAACCATCACCCGTCAAAGCCAAGAGCCTGTTTGCTTCCCCCGCTGCAGCGTGCGTCTCCCCCGTACAATAATTACCACGAACGCGTCGACTGCAGCAGCAAATGAGCCCGGCAATGCAAGCCAGTATTAAGGTTCAATACCGAAAAAGATTCTTACCATCCACTCTTTGGATGGGATTAGTTTCCTTGAAGCTGCCCAGCTGCACATCCTCCTAAACTTATTTTTTGCGGGGGGAGTAGGTAAGGATGAGGTGGAGGAGGGGCTGGAATGGCCTGAGAGATCCAGTTCAAATTATTGACGGGTCTGAACATGAAGTAGATCACAAAGGGGCATTTTTTTGTGATTGTTCTCTCTAACAGGCAACGATTCGGATCACGAAAATAAGCCATAATACCAGGGGCGTAGGGAGTAGGAGGATGAGATGAGCCCGTTTTTTTCTGATGATATGTGGCGAAATACGGCGACACCTCACCGGTAAGCCCTACAACATAAATAAAACAAGGATATGAACATGAAAAACGCCCTAAGCACTGTAGCGCTCAGCACTCTGGTCGCTCTTGGTTCGTTTGGCGCACACGCTGCCATCCAGGAAGGACAACTGACTATCTGGATTAACGGTGACAAAGGTTACAACGGTCTGGCTGAAGTTGGTAAAAAGTTTGAACAAGAAACTGGTATTAAAGTCACTGTTGCGCATCCGGATGGTCTGCAGGACAAATTCCCACAGACAGCGGCAACGGGTGATGGTCCCGATATCGTATTCTGGGCACATGACCGTTTCGGTGGTTACGCGGAAGCGGGTCTGCTGACGGAGATCAAACCGTCACAAGCGATCAAAGACGGTATTGTTGATTTCGCCTGGGATGCCGTGAAGTATCAAGGTAAGCTGATCGGTTACCCGGTAGCGGTTGAGTCGCTGTCACTGATTTACAATAAAGATCTGGTCCCTAATCCGCCAAAAAGTTGGGAAGAAGTGGCCGCGCTGGATGCTCAGCTGAAGAAAAACGGTAAATCAGCCATCATGTGGAACCTGAAAGAACCGTATTTTACCTGGCCTCTGATGGCTGCTGATGGTGGCTATGCATTTAAATACACTTCTTCTGGCTACGATGTAAAAGACGCAGGTATCGACAAGCAAGGCGTCAAAGATGCGATGAATTTCGTTAAAGGTCTAGTTGATAAAGGCGTGATTTCGGCCGATATGGACTACTCTGTATCTGAAGCGGAATTTAACAAAGGCAATACGGCCATGACCATCAATGGTCCGTGGTCATGGGGCAATATTGACAAGTCAGGTATCAACTACGGTGTGACCACTCTGCCTAAATTCAATGGCCAGTCTTCTAAACCGTTCGTTGGTGTGCTGACCGCTGGTATCAGTACTGCATCGCCAAACAAAGATCTGGCGGTTGAGTTTATCGAAAACTACCTGCTGACTAATGAAGGTCTGCGCGCGGTCAATAACGATAAGCCACTGGGTGCGGTTGCTCTGAGTTCATTCCAGCGTGAACTGGATTCGGATCAGCGTATTGCTGCGACCATGGATAACGCGATGAACGGCGAGATCATGCCAAACATCCCACAAATGAATGCGTTCTGGGGCGCAGCTAAGAACGCAATCATCAACGTGGTTGATGGCCGTCAGACTGTTGATGCAGCCCTTGCGGATGCTGAAAAACAGATGACGAAGTAATCCCAGATTCACCTTTTAAGGAGGGGGCAACTCCTCCTTACTTTCCAGTTTTATTTCGCTAGCAGGTTGTTCTATGCAGTCAATCCAAGGTACAGAGGCTATGTCAGCATCCGCAATGACACCACCGACCAATAACAATCGCACCATCATTAAGTGGAGTGTATTAGCCGCCGTCGGTCTCGTGAATGGATATGCAACAGTTTTGATGTATTCCCGTGGTGAGCTCGCTTTTGCATTGCTGACCATTATTCTTACTGCTCTGGCACTTTACATCTTTGGCAGTAAAAAGACTTACGCCCATCGTTATATTTACCCGGGTATCGCCGGAATGATCTTATTCATTCTGTTTCCGTTAGCCTATACGGTCAATCTGGCGTTTACCAATTACAGTGCCAAAAACCAACTTTCTTTTGATCGAGCCCAGTCGGTACTGATGGACCGCACGTTTCAGAGTGGAGCGAGCTATCCGTTTTCGCTGCTTAGCACCGAACAAGGTTACCGCATCACCATTCAGGATGGTGAAACTCAGTACGCCACTCCGGTGTTTAGTCTCGATGCGAGCGGGCAGTCGTTAGCGCTGACTCCGGTCCAGGATGTGACGGGCGATAAAGAGGCGATTAAAACCATCATCAGTCACCGTGAGGCTCTCGGGGCGTTGAATCTGACGCTGCCGGATGGCAACGCGATTCGCATGAGCGGACTGCGTAAATTCGCCGCTGTGGCGCCGCTTTACACCCTGCAGGATGATGGCGAAACGCTAATCAATAACCAGAACGGAGAGATGCTGCGACCGAATCTGGAGGTCGGTTTCTACCAACCGGTTAACGAGCAGGGGCAGTTTGTCGGCAGTACGGTGTCACCTGGTTTTATTGTTTCAATCGGTACCCATAACTTTGAACGGGTTTGGAAAGACGAAGGCATCAAAGAGCCATTTATCAGTATCTTTATCTGGACTGTGCTGTTCTCTGTGCTGACCGTGATCTTTACTCTGGTGATTGGTCTGGTGCTGGCGAGTGTGGTGCAGTGGGAAGAGCTCAAAGGCCGCGCTTTCTATCGTGTGCTGTTAATTCTGCCTTATGCAGTACCGGCGTTCATTTCGATTCTGATTTTTAAAGGTCTGTTCAACCAGAGCTTTGGTGAAATCAATATGGTGCTGCAAGGTCTGTTTGGCCTCAGTCCGGCCTGGTTCTCGGATCCGTTCCTAGCGAAATGCATGGTGTTGATCGTCAATACCTGGCTGGGTTTCCCCTACATGATGATTTTATGTATGGGCTTGCTGAAAGCGATTCCGGATGACTTGTACGAAGCTTCAGCTATCGATGGCGCGAACTTCGTGCACAACTTTACCAAGATCACGTTGCCATTGATGATTAAGCCGCTCACACCGCTGCTTATTGCCAGCTTTGCTTTTAACTTCAATAACTTTGTTATGATTCAGCTGTTGACGGCGGGCGGTCCGAACATGATAGGTACCTCTGAGCCAGCTGGTTACACCGACCTCTTGGTGAGCTATACCTACCGCATTGCATTCGAAGGTGCCGGTGGCCAGGACTTTGGTCTGGCGAGCGCGATTGCGACGCTGATCTTCCTGCTGGTGGGAGCGCTTGCGCTGCTTAACCTGCGTTTCACTAAAGTCAGCCAGAATTAAGGAGCGACACTTATGGCTATGGTACAAGGAACATCGCTCAAATACCGTGTGTGGGCGACACATATTGCGCTGTGGGCGTTTCTGGCGCTGATCATCTTTCCGTTGCTGATGGTGGTGGCTATCTCATTCCGCGAAGGTAATTTTGCGACCGGTAGCATCATTCCGGAAAATCCGTCCCTGGAGCACTGGAAACTGGCACTCGGTTTCTCGGTCACTAACGCAGATGGCAGTGTGACACCGCCTCCGTTTCCGGTTCTGACCTGGTTGTGGAACTCGGTTAAAATCGCGGCGGTTTCATCGGTGCTGATAGTCTGCTTATCGACCACTTCAGCCTACGCGTTTGCCCGCATGCGCTTTAAAGGCAAAGAGACCATTCTGAAAGCGATGATGATCTTCCAGATGTTCCCGGCTGTGCTGGCTCTGGTCGCGATATATGCGCTGTTTGATAAGCTTGGTCAGTACATCCCGTTTTTGGGCCTCAATACCCATGGTGGCTTGATCTTCTCCTATCTGGGGGGGATCGCACTGCATGTCTGGACTATCAAGGGCTATTTTGAAACCATCGATAACTCGCTGGAAGAAGCGGCTGCACTGGATGGTGCAACCCCTTGGCAGGCATTCCGTTTGGTGCTGCTGCCATTGTCAGTGCCAATTCTGGCGGTGGTGTTTATCCTCTCCTTCATCATGGTGGTGGGAGAAGTACCGGTGGCTTCGCTGCTGCTGTCGGATGTCGATAAGTACACATTGGCGGTAGGGATGCAGCAATATCTGTATCCGCAAAATTACCTGTGGGGTGATTTTGCCGCGGCCGCAGTGTTATCGGCTTTGCCAATTACCGCTGTTTTCCTGCTGGCGCAGCGCTGGCTGGTGGGTGGCCTGACGGCTGGTGGTGTGAAAGGTTAGCATCGCGACAAGCGATAGGATTGACCTGTCAAAACGGTAGAATTGAACTGTAAACAATAGGCCCGGGCATTGCTCGGGCCTATTTACTGAGTGCGATTGAAACGATTGAAACGATGGAAGATCACTATTCGTTGCAAGGCGACAACGATAATGGGTCAAATCACAGCTCGCGACTGGATGGCGCGCACCCGATATAACGCAGCAGCACGTACAGGCTCTCCTGCTGCAGAGCCACTTTACGAAACAGATCGGCAAAGGTTTCATCTCCGCCAAAGCAGGCCTGAATGTAATGATTAATCTCTAACGGGGGATAGCCTTCCACGTACATGGTCCGTACCCACTGGTATTCAACCGATTTAGTATCAGACAGGGTGTTCTCACTGAGGGTGATATCACTGAGGGTTAACGACATCTATTGCTCTCTGCTTGTGCCAATAGGCAGGCATACCTTTGCCAGCTAATGAAGTAGTAAAGCAAAGAAAAATGAAGGTTAGATGACAAGGCTGAATAAAATTAGCCAGATACGTTATCAGCTAACCTGATGTCGTATCTGGACTATTTCTGATTGGGTGGATCTGTGCGAGATTTAGCGGGCTTTGAGATATTTAACGTGCGCTTCCATCTCTTCGCCGATTTCAGTACGCATATTCATCAGGCGGATGGCCGATTGACGCAGTGCGATGTCTTCATCGGTGGTCGGGATCCACTCCGGAACCGGCGTTGGTTTACCGTTTTCATCCACGGCGACCATAATCACAATGCAGTGTGTGGTGAGATGATTGTTGAGCTCTTTCGGATCCGTGGCCTGGACATCAATCGCAATGTGCATTGAGGTTTTACCGGTATAAATGACCTTAGCGCTGACTTCCACCAGGTTGCCGACCAGAATCGGTGCCACGAAACGAATACCGCCGGCGTAGGCGGTGATACAGTATTTTCCGCTCCACGCTGCGGAGCAGGCGTATGCAGCCAGGTCGATCCATTTCATCACGGCGCCGCCGTGTACTTTACCGCCAAAGTTTACATCTCCGGGCTCTGCTAGAAAGCGCAGAGTTATATCTCGTTTGCCACTGCTCATCGGCTCTTCCTTTATGATTTGAACGCGTCTTTGCCACATTGTGCGCAAGACTTCATGCACGCATGTCTAACTAATAACGAATCTGTAACCTTTGCGCAATGTTTTGTTTTTGTTTGCTCTGTGTTGGCAATAAAAAACGCGCCTCAATGCGCGTTTTTATCAAATTCCGAGTCCGGCCAGCGGGTTATACTGTCGGTGAGCTGTTTAAGGTCGTGGTGAGGTAAGCGGTAAGGCAGTGGCTGGCGGAGTGCTGCGCAGCGGACGCTTGATCTGAGCCAGAATCACCCCGCTCAGCACCATGAGACCGCCCAGCAGATGATAGACGTGGATCTGTTCATCCAGCAACCCAGCTGCCAGCGCTACCGACACCACAGGCAGCAGGTTCATAAATATAGCGGTTGAGTCAGCTCCGAGCACGTCGATGGCTTTGACCCACATCCATGGCGCCAGTAAGGAGGCGGCAATACCTGCGTAGGCGATCAATGGCAACGACTCTTGCGGTGGTAGTAAGTGCTCGCTGGTCAGCCAGAGTGGTGCCAGCATGACCACTGCCAGAGAGCCTTGCAGGTAGATCAGTGTCCAGTTGCTGAATGGCATTTTCCAGCGCTTAAGTAGCACGCAGTACAGGGCGTAGACCGCCGCCGACAGGACCATCAGACCGTCACCTTGGGTGATATCCTGATCGATAAAAAACAGCAGGTCACCCTGGCCAAGCATAAATGCCAACCCGGCCAGCGATAGCACGGCACCGACGATACTCAGTGCAGAGAGACGTTTACCCAGCAGCGGCACACTGAAGAAGATACTCAGCAGAGGGATCAGTGAAGTGATTAATGACATATTTGAAGCGCTGGTGGTGAGGCCGGCGTAGTAACCAAGCGATTGGTTTAGCGCCATGCCCAGAAGCGACAGGAACGCGAGTTTAGCCAGGTAAGGACGAATAATCGTCCATTGCCGAAGCACACCGGGCAAACAGAACGGAGTCAGAATCACCATCGCCAGCAGCCAGCGGTAAAAGCTCATGGCACTGGGTTCGATAATGTGGGAGGCCAGTTTATTGACCAGGGTGTTGGCACCCCAAATCAGTACTGTAAACATAGGTAAGAGATAGATCATGTCAGCCTCAACGTTCTGAAGTAAATCGATAAAGACAATGTATGAATTGCGATTGCGTGCTGCTACCGAATTGATGTGACACCTGCTGACCTGGCTAGCCAACGACCCTGATGCCAGGTGATGTCGATATCAAGTAGTATTGGCGTTAAGTGTGACAGGTCTATATAATTATATATATCTTCAAAAAGACATCGCGAGCGATAGGAAGACAACTTTGAGAAAACGCGCCAGAAACCTTCACCCCTCTTTGTCGATTGAGCAGGCACCCTCCGATGTATTTATGAATTTTGAAGCCTTTCTGTCCAACACAGAAACCCGTGAGCACAGTCATGCCTGGGGCCAGGTGCAACTGATATCCGGTGGTATTCTGGAGATGGAAGCGCAGGACACCCGTTTTCTCGCACCACCTCATCTGGCGATTTGGGTTCCGGCGGGTATCCGGCATAAAAGTTTTAACCGTAAGCCAATCGAGTACTGTTCGCTCAACATTGCTGCCGATATGACCACGGCGTTTCCGAGCCGGACCTGCTTAATCAAAGTCACCCCGATCGTGTCAGCGATTATTGATGATTTTCGTCGCCGCCAGATAAGCGTGGCAGAATCACTGCAGGATAAACGTCTGGTTCAGGTGCTGCTCGATCAACTGGCGACTCAGGAAAGCCAGCACCATTTTCTGCCATCAAGTAATAATAAGTATTTGGCACCCATCCTGGCGGCCGTGGAAGAGAGCCCCACCGATGACACCAGCCTGCAGCAGTGGGCGGAAAAAGTCCATGCAACGGAACGCACACTGGCACGCCATTGTCAGGCTGAATTGGGTATGAGCTTTACCGAGTGGCGTCTGCGGGTCCGTTATCTGTATTCCATGGAATTGCTGCGCAGCGGTCATTCGGTCAAAGAAGTCGCACTGACTTTAGGCTACAACCAGGCCAGTCCGTTTATCTCGATGTTTAAAAAATACTCCGGGCAGACCCCGGAGCAATACAAAAACCGCCTGCTTTAGGACCGATGATTGAGAGTGTCGACCAGTGTTATCCGTGGCACGCCATTATCCGCGGCGTGCTATGCACCATGCTTATCACTGGGCCAGCACGTACTCCAGCGCGCCGACCACCGCCGCGACCTGCGCGTCATTGCATTCCTGAGCAGTCACCTGCGGGCTGTCTGGATAGACTTCGGTGGTTGAAGTGTACGTACAATCGGTGACGCCGCCACACAAACCCAGTTTTTTCATCGGATAGAGAATCACGCCTTCCTGAACCGCATCGGAGCCAATCAGCTGGCCGTTCTCGTCGCTTGGTGCAATGTGGGTCACCTTGCGCACCGCCTCGATGATAGCCGTCTGCAAGGCCAGTTGCGGTTTATCGCTGTCGCCGACCGTGTAGAAGCCGTCCGGAATCGAGCCGGCGACATAGGCAATACCATCACGTGCGGCCAGTGCCGGGCGGAACTCGCTTTCATCCGTGTCGGTGGTTTCGTGCAGATCAATATGCAGCAAAATATCTGGCAGTTCAGCCACCAGTGCCATCAACGCGGCAGACTCTTCCGCCGGGCTGCCCGGATAAAACGAACGGTTCGGATCGAGCGCATTCGGGTTCCAGCGATTGATGGTCTCATAACCCCAAGGGCTGACACATGGCGCTACCACGAGATTGACCTCGCTTTCAAAGCGGCTCGCCTCTGTGGCCAGAAACTGCAGCGCACCATGCACGCCGCTGGTTTCGTAGCCGTGCACACCGCCAGTGATCAGTACCGTTGGTTTGTCATCCTGCCAGGCGCGGGTTTTCACACACCACAGCGGATAGCGCGCTGGATCATAAGAGAGCGAGCCATACTGAACCACATCAAACCGAGCGCGTAAGGCTTCGATTTCAGGTATTACCAGCTGCTGATATTCGCGTTTGATACTGGTTTGAGCACGCCAGATCTGGCGTTCTTCATCACCCCATTTCTGACCTGGGGTTCCGATTGGATAAGTGTAAGCACTGTGCATAACTTTCCCTGTGACTAAGGAGAAAAAACCAAGAGTAATCCCAGTTATCTGCTGAGACAAGTAGCGGGCGTTACCAACGGCAGCGGCACGAGAAAAAAGCCGGCTTTATTTCGCGCACAGGCCCGGATGATGTTACATTTCGTTGCGTATTGTTTGATTAAACCGAGATGAAGAGACGAGAATGGCTGGTGCAAGTTTATTAACCCTGTTAGATGATATCGCGACCGTGCTGGATGATGTAGCAGTGATGTCCAAGATGGCCGCCAAAAAAACTGCGGGTGTGCTGGGCGATGATTTGGCGCTCAATGCACAGCAAGTGTCAGGCGTTGCCGCTGAACGGGAAATTCCGGTGGTCTGGGCGGTTGCCAAAGGTTCATTTCGTAATAAATGTATTTTGGTACCTGCGGCGCTGATCATCAGCTCTGTTGCGCCCTGGCTTATCATGCCTTTGCTGTTGCTGGGCGGCTTGTTCCTCTGTTATGAGGGGGCGGAGAAAGTGCTGGAGAAGCTGTTTCACCCGCAGCCAAAGAAACAGCCTGAGCAGGCGATGGAAGAGCTCAGTCAGGTCAGTCTTGAGGAGTATGAAACCAAAAAGGTTCAGGGGGCGATCCGGACCGATTTTATTCTTTCTGCGGAGATTATCGTCATTGCGCTGGGCACAGTGCAGGGATACGCGATGTTGACCCAGATTGCGGTGGTCAGCCTGATTGCGGTGATCATGACGGCCGGTGTGTATGGCCTGGTGGCCGGGATTGTCAAACTCGACGATCTTGGTTTTTATCTGGAGCGTAAATCTCAGGGTAAAGGTGGTCTGGCAGTGATAGGAGCAGCCTTAGTCGCGTTCGCGCCTAAGCTAATGAAAGGTTTGACAGTGGTGGGGACCGCAGCGATGTTTTTGGTCGGTGGTGGTATCGTGGTGCATAACGTGCCGGTCATTCATCACTGGATTGAGCCTGTGATTATGCGTATTCCGGAGCTTACCCTGGTTTCAGACTTGGTTCCGGCGCTGCTGAACGGGCTGATTGGGGTCGTGGCAGGTCTGCTTGTGGTGGCGGTGATGGAAGTCGTGCACAAAGTACGCGGTCACTAAGTTGTCGTTATCGACAAGATAAAACATTTCAATGGTGATTTACTAGTGAATGAATAGACTAACGCTTTTCTTCTCTGCCAGTCACCAGTTATGCAACGTTGCCAATCAGTGCAATAAAAAAGAAGAGGCGAAGCCTCTTCTTTGCGTTTGTTTTCGGCCGTTAGGCTACTGACTCAGTGGTCACGGTTATTTGACTGTCCACAGCACCTGTTCGCCGCCACGAATCGGCACTACGGTTTCGCCGCCAAACGGCATTTCCGCTGGCACGTCCCAGGCTTGTTTGCTTAGGGTAACGGTGTCGCTGTTACGCGGCAGACCGTAGAAATCCGGGCCATTGTGGCTGGCGAAGGCTTCCAGTTGATCAAGCTTACCTTCCTGTTCGAATACTTCCGCATACAGTTCCAGTGCCGCGTGTGCGGTGTACGAACCGGCACAGCCACAGGCCGTCTCTTTTTTGCCCTTGGAATGCGGCGCTGAATCGGTGCCAAGGAAAAATTTCTTGCTGCCTGAGGTCGCGGCTGCAACCAACGCGTGCTGGTGGGTCGCGCGTTTCAGGATTGGCAGGCAGTAAAAGTGCGGGCGGATACCGCCAACCAGCATGTGGTTACGGTTGTACATCAGGTGATGCGCGGTGATCGTTGCCGCGACGTTGTCACCGGCTTTGTTGACGAACTCGACAGCATCGGCCGTGGTGATGTGCTCGAGGACTATTTTCAGATTCGGGAAATCGTTCACGATCGGAGCCAGTACGGTGTCCAGGAAGGTTTTTTCACGGTCGAAAATGTCAATATCGTGCGTAGTCACTTCGCCGTGCACCAGCAGCAGCAACCCTTCTTCCTGCATCGCTTGCAGTACAGGGTAAATATTTTTCGCTGAGGTGACACCAGAGTCTGAGTTGGTGGTGGCGCCCGCCGGATAAAGCTTGGCAGCGACAACGGCACCGGATGCCTTGGCGCTGCGGATATCGTCTGCGCTGGTGTTGTCAGTCAGGTAGAGTGACATCAGCGGCTCAAACTGGCCTTGTGGCTGCGCGTTCATGATACGCTCGCGGTAGGCCAGCGCCATTTCGGTATTAATCACAGGTGGGACAGTATTGGGCATGATTAGCGCGCGTCCGTTGTAGCGGCTGATATCACGTACTGTATCGGTCAGGACCTCGCCATCGCGCAGGTGAACGTGCCAGTCGTCAGGACGAGTGATCGTAAGTGTTGTCATGTATTGCTCCCACCATGAAGTCGTTGAGTGATTGGAGCCTAAACTGTCTGCCTGACCGCAAAAAACGCGGATGTCCGTATGACGCAAACGCTTCCGTTTAGGCGACAGGATGATAGAGGAAAAGGGGGCCAATTTCACCCCTTAATTTGATCTTCGTCTGAAAGCGGCATTTTTCTCACTTTTTATCGCCGTATCTCTCCATTATGCAAGCAGGTTAGTCGTCAGCGTGAAATTGTTTTATTATCACCTCACACATCGAATTATTATCACCGCATCACATCTCATTCTTATTGCGCTAAGGAAATGCCATGTCGTCCGCTCATCTCTCTCAAATTAATGTCTATCCGGTTAAGTCAGTAGCCGGCATCGCTCTGTCTACCGCCTGGGTAGAAAAGCAGGGGCTGATGTTTGACCGCCGTTTTATGGTGGCGCTGGCTGATGGCAGCATGGTCACGGCGCGCAAGTATCCCGCGATGGTGAAAGTGCATTCGACTCTGGCCCCGGATGGCTTGATCTTTACTGCGCAAGATAAGCCGCCGCTGACGCTGCGTTATGTGGATTTCAAGTTGCAGGAAGCGCCGGCACAGGTTTGGAAAGATAACTTTATTGCCTATACCACCACCGATGAAGCGGATGACTGGTTCAGCGAGGTGTTGGGTCAGCGGGTTGAGTTACTGTTTAGTGGCCAGCAGTCTAACCGGATGCGGGAAAAAGTCGGCAGTAACGTCAGCTTTGCCGACGGTTATCCGCTGTTGGTGATCAGTGAAGGCTCCCTCGAAGAGCTCAATCGCCGCAGTCCGGAGCGCCACAGTATGGATCAATTCCGTACGAATCTGGTGGTGTCCGGGACGGAACCATTCGCCGAGGACGGCTGGAAACGGATTCGGATTGGCGACGTCGAGTTTGAAGCGGTGAAGCCCTGTGAGCGCTGTATTCTGACTACGGTGGATGTGGAAACGGGCACATTTCGTCCCACTCAGGAGCCACTGCGCACCTTATCGCAATTTCGCGCCAACGAGCGTGGCGGAGTGTTTTTTGGCCAGAACCTGGTGGCGAAAAATGAAGGCATGATTCGCGCCGGTGATGTGGTGCAAGTATTGGAATACAAAGAAAAAGAAGCGTATCAGGATCAGGGGCTGCGTCATTACCGCATGACTTGCGTGGAGCGGGAAGAAATCGCGCGTGATTTCGTTACCTTCTGGCTTGAGCCGCAGCAGGGTGAGTTGCCGGCTTACCTGCCTGGGCAGCATCTGCCGATTGAGCTGGTGATCGAAGGGGAGCGGATAGCACGCCGTTATACCTTGTCATCCAGTCCTTCGCGTCCCGGACGTCTGGCGATTTCGGTCAAGCGTATTGATGGTGGCCGGGTGTCGAACTGGCTGGTGAATCATCTGCAAGTTGGTGATGCATTAACGACCGAAGCGCCGGATGGCAGCTTTCACCTCGATGGGAGTCAGTCGCGTCAGCCACTGCTGTTGTTGTCGGCTGGCAGTGGGGTGACCCCGATGCTGTCGATGCTGCGTTATCTGGCGGATCATGATCAAATCGACGACGTCGTGTTTTACCACCAGTGTCGTTCAGTGGCAGATATCCCGGTGCGTGACGAGCTGAAACAACTGGAAAGCCAGTTTACCGGCCTTAAAGTCTTTATTTCGCTTACCCAGGCACCGCTGGACTGGTTTGGTCTGAAGGGGCGTTTTTCGCTGTCTCACCTCAAGCAAGTGAAAGAGGTAACTCAGCGTCAGGTGTTTGTGTGCGGGCCGGATGGTTTTATGCAAAAGGCGAAAAATTTGCTGCTCAAACAGGGACTGCCGCAAACGGCTTATCATCAGGAAGCCTTTGGTGTCGCGCTAACGGCGCCAAAAGAGCTTAAAACCGTTCAGCTTAGCATTAATGGAAAAGTGTTCAGCGGCAATAATCAGGCGCCACTGCTTGATCAGGCAGAAGAAGCCGGTATTCACATCGAAAGCAGTTGTCGCGCCGGTTTGTGTGGCGCCTGTAAAGTCACAGTACAATCGGGCAAGGTGCATCAACCTCAGGTGCCGGCGCTGCCGGCGCATGAACGTCATATGGGTGTGGTGCTGGCGTGTTGCTGCGTCCCGGAGACAGACGTCGAAATTGTTGGTTAGCAATTTGAGGCTGGGAGACTGGTCTTCAACCGACTGGGCTTCAAGATTGTAGCTTAATCGACTCAACTGGCGTGAGAGTCACGCCGGTTGAACGCTGTCCTGACTGATATCCAGTGCTGTTGGCTGCTGCGCTTCGTGCTGGAGCCTAGAGCGTTTTACCTAGTACGATCTGACACATCTGCTGATACTGGCTGTTGTTGTCAGCAAACAGTTCGGCAACGATTTGCGCTTCTTTTCCGCCTGACTGGCGACGTTTCATCGCTTCACGTACCAGCAAGACTAAATGCTGTTCTTTGCTTAACCCATGGTGTGCCTGTGGTGACCAGGCGGCTAAAGACTGATTAAATGTCGAATGAGGCAGCTTAGGTTCAAAGTTTTTTACTTCGCTTTTTATCACTTGCAGTAAATGCAGATACACTTCGTCTTCACGGCTGACTTGCTGATCACTAGCAAGTTGTCGCAGACGGTTAAGTACCGCCCGGCTAAGTTCGCTATGTTTAACCAGGCCCGCCTGATGCGGAAAGGTATCAGGCAATCGAACCGAAAAATCGATACGCTGAATTTGTGTGTTGGGGAAAAACGTCAGTGCACTCAGACAGTCGATCGGTATCCACAGCGCTTGATCCGCCTCAATGGCGTATTCCTGCTTGCCGAGTTTGACCAGCACTAAACCACGCTCCACATGAATCAGGCTGTGCTTAACGGCGCGCTTACGCGACGTGGCTTCAAGGTAGGGAAATAAGCACGTTTCAGATTGGATAGCGTAGTTCATGGATAGCCTCGAGCAATAGAAGGGCGCTAAGGGTAACGCTTTCCCTGAAAAAAGCCAAATACCCAGTGAAGTGGTATGAAATAAGCCTACTGAGAGTTGTGACAGGCGGAAATATTTCTGTCACTTTTAAGAAACCTTTATCACGTGTTCTGGTCTGACCTTGTGAATTATGTGGTAACGATAGCTGCGACTGATGGTGACTACGCGTAGAATAGGCCAGCTTTTTATTTGATGTAAAATAATATGACTTCAACAAACGATCCTTATGTAGACATTCGTCCTTACAATGACGAAGAGATTCCTGCCGCCATTAATCGTCTGATTAATGACGAAGAGTTTATCGCTGCCATTTTGCAGCACCGTTTTGAGCGTCAGCCGGCTTGGCTGCAATCTCTGATGGGACCTTTTGTTAAAGCCTATCTGAAATTCAAATGGGCTAAACTGAAGTCCGTTGATGTTATTCAGCGGGAAGTGAAAAAGTACCTTGATCAAACGCTGGAGCACACCACGCATGGTGTGACATACAGTGGCCTCGACAAGCTGGATAAAAGTACCTCGTACCTGTTTATCTCTAACCACCGTGATATCGCGATGGATCCGGCGCTGGTAAACTATGGTCTTTATGTTTCCGGGCATCGCACTGTACGTATTGCAATCGGCGATAACCTGCTGAAGAAACCATGTGCCACTGAACTGATGAAGCTGAACAAAAGTTTTATTGTGAAACGTTCCGCCAAGGGCCCGCGTGAAATGATGAAAGCGCTGGGTACCTTGTCAGCCTACATTAAGCATTCGCTGGAGACCGGTAACTCAATCTGGATTGCACAGAAGGAAGGCCGTGCCAAAGATGGCAACGATTATACCGATCCGGCGATCCTGAAAATGTTCCATGTTGAAGGACGTAAACAGAAAGCTGAGTTTGCTGATTACATTCAGTCACTGAAAATCGTGCCGGTCTCTATCTCTTATGAGAATGACCCGTGTGATATTGCTAAAGCGCGCGAACTGTATGAGAAGGCCACGCACGGCAAGTACGAAAAATCAGAGTTTGAAGATATCGAAAGTATCATTCAGGGTATTGTCGGTGAAAAAGGCCGTATCCATGTCGCGTTTGGCGATGTGATTGATCAGCCGTATGAGACTCCAGAGGCACTGGCGCAAGAGATTGACCGCCAGATCCACACGCACTATAAGCTGTATCCGATTAATCTGCTGGCCGCAGGTGAAGAACATGAAGATATCACGCCAGCGGTGCGCGCTAAGCTGCAGGAGAAACTGGCCCATCTGCCTGAAGGTGCGCATCCTTACTTGCTTGATAGTTATGCCAACCCGGTGCGTCACCGCAAGTAACACCTGATAATAAAGGACAAAAAGAGAAGCAGCTGCTTCTCTTTTTTGTTCCCGAATGGTACTGGCTCAGCGGGCGACAGCGCCGCCCAGGGTAAGATTAGCTGGCCAGTGGCTGATACGGTTACCGCCCAGATAGATATTGCCATTAACGGTTAAGTTATCCGGCAAGGCGCTGATTTGCGAGCCGCCAATAAACAGATTCCCTTCCACGACTAATCCATCCGGCAGTTCGGTTAAAGGGGTGCGCATGACACTCAAGTCGCCTTTCACTCTCAAACGCGGTGGCAATCCAACCAGTGGCGTGTCAGTCAGATTGAGATAACCGCCAAGATTAATTCCAGCCGGCCAGCGCTGGATTTGCGAACCGAGTAAGTTGGCGTAGCCGCGAATAAATGTACCGCGTGGCACTTGTGCCAGTTGACTGTTGGCTGCATCCAGGCTGCCTTCAATTTTCAGCCCGCGAGGCAGTTTAGTGATGCCTGTTTTGGCGATACTCAGATTGCCCTTGAGTTCCATGTTGTCTGGCAGTGCGGTGAAAGGCTTATTGCGTAAGTCCAGATTACCGTAGTTATCCAGATAATTCAGGATTTGATAGTGGTCGAGTGGTTCGGCCGATGCAGAGAGGGCGGCCAGTAATGTGAGCAGAGCGATGAGCGGGTAGTGCATGCCGATGTCCGCAATCCAGACAATAGTGATGGCTTCAGTATCGCCAGCGTGCACAGTGTCTGCAATGATAGAGGCGGAAAAATCATCATCAAAGCGCACAATGTCACAAAAATGGTCACAATAATGGTGATAACAAAGCGAGTCCTGACGGCTCGCTCTCCTGTCAGGCCCGGAATGCGGCTCCGGGCTGACGTTAACCATTCCCGATAATTGGGTTATTAACGTGCTAGCGAGCGGGATCTGAGCTCGAAAATTAATTTTTCCGCACTGACTTCAAATTTGAATCGCACGTGCATCTCTTTGGCATCGTCGGCTAACGGCATGACTTCGTGCTCAACGTTTTTGTTTACCTGCTCAGCCAATGTGAGGTACTTGTCCAGTTCTGCGCGCATTTGCGGCTCTGAGTCGGCAAAAATAGTTACTTCAGCGACATCATCCCCTTCGCGGATGATGAAGCCCATTTCACCGGCGACACCACATGCTTCACACACTTCCTGTTCTCGGTAGGTTTGGTTGCTCATCTTACCATCCTCTTACAAATCATGAGGGTATCTTACTCCGCTCGCTCTGGCCCGGCTATGGTTGTTTTAAGCAAAAATTCGCGAAAGTTTGCGCCTGATCAAGGATGAGTGAGTTGCACGATTTTCTGCTGCCAAATCTCTTGGTTTGTGAAAGTTGATCAGATTCTCACTCAGCCTGGAGACGTAGTGAGTGAACTCTTTTTTGGGCGCCTAATCGGTGTGAGTGGCACTTTTGTGACAATTCTGAGTGTGAGTTCAGTCAATTTATTGTAAGTTTGAGTGTCATTAATTTGGCGTAGGTTACTGAAATTTATTGCCTTAACTAAAGGTTTATTAGATGATTCACGGGTCGGAAATATTGATGTGTCGAATTTTATCGGTAACTCACCGATGTTTAAGCGGGTGTTTTCATCCATTCAATGAGTGCATTGGTCACTGTGGAGGTTGGCTGATGTACGTCCTCAGGTGGTTCGAGCCGTTGATGCCACCACGTTGTGCAAGGCATTGATAAAACGTAATCAATGATATTTATCATTGGAAACCAACATTGTATGGAACTACATAAAAGTACATAAGAAGAGCCTTAACCATGCCAAAGCGTAGCAAAGAAGATACCGAAATCACCATCCAGACCATCATGGATGCGGTTGTCGAACAGTTATTGACCCTCGGCTATGACAAAATGTCATACACCACTCTGAGCCAGCAGACCGGTGTGTCACGTACTGGAATCAGCCACCATTTTCCCAAGAAAACCGATTTTGCTTCAGCACTGGACGGCCGTATGTTCAGCCTGTTTGTTGAGCATCTTGATTTTGATAATGGCCAAGAATCCTTTGTTTCAAGCTGGATGAAAGCGCTGGACAACTCAGAATTTGTTGCCATTCTTCGTCTGGTTTTCCAGCACGTCGTGATTGCTGAACGTGCACAGGAGTTCGCCTACAATGGCCTGGAACGTCTGTACAAACTGGCTGACGAAAAACTCGGCTCAGGCAGTGATGAAAAAGTCGAATGGTTGATTGGTAAATCTCTTATTACCATGAGTAAGTAATTCGCATGAGAACGTAAGCATCATCCAACGTCAGCATCATGAGAAAAGTAATCAAAAGGCCAGCATGAAGACATGCTGGCCTTTTGATTTTCAATACCAATAACGCTTACTTGGCAGGATAGACGACCGGAAAGGCCAGGGTCGGATGCGCAGCGATGACGGCCCGGAAACCATAAACCTGTTGTATGGTCTGTGTGGTGAGCGCCTGCCAGGGCGCGGCATCACACACCAGTTCACCTTCACTCAGCAGCAGCATACGATCAGCATATTGTGCAGCGAGGTTGAGATCATGCAGTACTACAATCACGGCGCACTGTTCTTCGGTTGCCAATTGACGGACGATTTGCAGCGTGTTGTGCTGATGAGCCAAATCCAGTGCCGAAGTGGGCTCGTCGAGCATTAAAATTTTCTGCGATCCGGCCTGATGAAGCTGGGTCAGCACCCGGGCTAAATGCAGGCGCTGTTTCTCTCCTCCGGACAACGATGGATACAGGCGGTGCGCGAGGTGGACGACATCGGTGACATGCATATAGTGTCTTGCCAGTTTGGTCACTTGTTGACGACTGACACTGAGCGGAATCGCCCCCAGCTCCACCACTTCCTGTGCGGTGAAGGCAAAGCTGAGGCTGCTCGACTGCGGCAGCAGACCAACATGGCGTGCCAGTTCACTTTTATCCCATTGTTGGCGGCGCTGACCAAATACCCGAATCTCTGCTTCGCTGGCCATCTCGCCACTCAGCAGCTTAAGCAGGGTGCTTTTACCGGCACCGTTGGGCCCCAGTAGCGCAATGACCTGGCCACAATCAATATCCACATTAAGATTATTCAGAATAACACGTTGCCCGAATTGAACGTGCAGCCCGCGGGCCTGAATGGCCGGAGTGCTCATCACGACAGTTTTCCTTTTTGTTGAAACAGTAGATAGAGAAAGAAGGGCGCTCCGATCAACGCGGTGACAATACCAATCGGCAGTTCAGTCGGAGCGATAATCTGGCGCGATACCATATCCGCGATGGTTAAGAGCAAAGCGCCGAGTAAGGCCGAAACCGGGACGAGGTTGCGGTGATCCGGGCCAACCAGCATACGCCCTAGATGAGGCACGACCAGGCCGACAAAACCTATCATGCCGACTGCACTAACGGTCACGCCGACACCAAGGGCAGACAGGACAATCATATTGCGTTTGAGACGTTCAACCTCAATGCCCAGATGACGAGCTTCTGACTCACCAAGCAGCAGCGCATTCAGCGCCAGGGTGTGGCGAGAGGCATAACTCAACAACAGCAGCAAT
The DNA here is from genome assembly GCF_004804295.1 of Vibrio sp. H11. Classification (NCBI taxonomy): domain Bacteria; kingdom Pseudomonadati; phylum Pseudomonadota; class Gammaproteobacteria; order Vibrionales; family Vibrionaceae; genus Vibrio; species Vibrio sp. H11. Next base: position 269,786 of record NZ_SSHN01000003.1, read on the forward strand.
GTCACCGCGCACAGCGCGATATTGGGCCAACTGGCCGCCGCAAATGAGCCCATCGACCAGAGGGACAGATCACGCAGCATTTGATCGTCGGCGACAAAGTTGAGGTAGCCCACGCCTGCTCCTGATAGCGCACTGATGGCAACACCGGCCAGCAGCATCATGGTGACCGAGGTGCCGGGGGAACTGGTGCCAAGGCGATAGACCAGAATAGTCGTCAGAGCTCCGCCGACAAATGCGAACAGAGGCAGCCCTAAAGTATTGAGCCAGGTTGGACTGCTGCTCAGGTTCGCCAGCATGACAATCGCGATGGCAGCCCCAAGCATGGCCCCCGCGGAAACACCGATAATACCTGGCTCTGCCAGCGGATTGCGGAACAATCCCTGCATCACGGTGCCACACAGGGCGAGAATAGCACCGACCAGCATACACAGCACCGTACGCGGAAAGCGGATTTGATGGATCACCATTTGCACATGGTTAGCCACATCACTGGAACTGAGCAGCAGGCTTTTCAGGCTATCGCTGACACTGATGGCCATCGGTCCGACTGTGATTGAATAGACCGCGCTGAATGTCACCAGCAATGTCAGCACCAGCGAGGTCCATGAAAGGGGGATCTGCCTTAACATTGTTGTGCTACTCCTGAGGGTACAAAATAGTTTGCAGACGCTGGGCTTCCTTCAGGCTGTTGAGGCCCAATCCGCCGACCAGTGCGTGCCCGTCAAGGGTAATGATCTGTTTGTTCTGGCCAGCCGGTGTTGCCGCCAGCAGAGGCAGAGATTGCAGAATCGCGTCCGGTCCGCCCAACTTGTCATAGCTGCGCCCGCTGACCAGGATGACATCGGGTTGCATCTGAACCAGAGCTTCCATCGACAGCGGTTTATAACTGCTCACTTCACCGGCTGCCGGATTGGTCGCGCCCGCCAGATTGATGATTTCGTCCGGTACTGTCTGGGTGCCGGCGACATTGGCGGCTCGTCCTTCATGAATCAGCAAAAACAGAACTTTTTTGCGTGCTGATTGTGGTGGCTGGTGGGCCGACAGGTGATCAAGAGTGTGTTGTACGGTTTGTTTGAGCTGGGTGGCATTGGCGGAATGCCCGGTCAGCGCGGCAATTTGATCGATACGCTGCATCAGCCCTTGTGGTGTGACATCGCTGTTAATCACGTCGACTTCAACACCGGCTGCGCGTAATTTGTTTAAGGTCGCCGGTGGCCCCATTTCATCTGAACCAATCAGACGGGTTGGTGCTAAAGATAGAATACCTTCGGCAGATAGCTGGCGATGATAACCGATTTTTGGCAGGGTCAGCATATCTGGCAGAGTACTGGTGACATCAACAGCAACCAACTCTTGCTGGGCGTTGAGAGCCAGCAGCAGTTCCGTGACGCTGGCACCTGCGCTGATAATACGTTGTTCGGCCTGTACGCTATAGGAGAGCAGGGAAAACAGAGTGGCGGCCAGCCAGGCTAAACGTGTGGTGACTTTCATGGCATATCTCATTTTTTGGTTTTGACAGAGAAACTCGGGTTATGTCCCCGTAGCACGACCGGTTGAAAAACCTCTTGCTGCGCAGCACGTGTGGTGTGTTTTACGGCGTTATGGTTCACTTTTACCGGTACGGCGCAAGTATTTAACAAAATGCAAATAAGATCAATTATCAATTGCATTCTCATTTGTGTCGATTTATGCTTTTGCCACTTCTGCACAATGCCTAGTACCTAATGCGTAAGTACAATGCAGGCAAAATGCAGATGGTCAGTTCTGGCCTGTGAATCAGGCAAACATAACGGTCTTGGTGCGCAGGCATCACAAGATCGTCAGCACAGCGGAAACCAACATGGAATCTTTAGCACAACAAGTCGCTCAACTGCTCGAGAGTGAGCCTTCTTTGTTGCCTGCGGCAATAGCCCAACAACTGAATGTTTCTGAGTATGAGGTGGTGAGTGTATTGCCGTCCGGTATGGCGACTATTTTGGATGGCGCACAAGCAGAGTCAGTGCTCACTGATTTGGCCGATTGGGGCCAGGTGACCACAATAGTTCATTCATTTGGATCTATTTTTGAAGTCAAAGCACCGTTGCCAAAAGGGAAAACGGCGCGCGGGTACTACAATTTAATGGGGCGGGAAGGGCAACTGCACGGCCATCTTAAGCTGGATTTGATTGCGCACATTGCTTTGGTCAGCAAACCGTTCAACGGGCGTGAGAGCCACTATTTTGGCTTTTTTACCGAGCAGGGTGACAGCGTATTTAAAGTGTACCTTGGCCGTGATGAGCAACGTCAACTGCTGGCGGATCAGGTCGCACGGTTTAAAGCATTACAACAAAAACAGTGATAGGTTCGGAGAAATATATGAATCAGCAAGTTAAGCAAGAAAGGTTGCAAGGAAGACTGGAGCCGGAAATTCAGGAGTTTCGGCAGGAACGCTGCACTTTGCAGCTGGCAACCGTAGATGGAGAGGGTAAACCGAATGTCAGTTACGCGCCATTCGTGCAGAACCAGGCAGGTTACTTTATTTTAATTTCTCATATTGCCCGCCACGCACGTAATCTCTCCGTCAATCCACAAGTTTCCATCATGATGATTGAAGATGAAGTGACGGCCAAACAGCTGTTTGCCCGTAAGCGTCTGACATTTGATGCTGTGGCTCAGGCGGTAGAACGTGACAGCGTGCTTTGGCTGCAAGTGATCGAGCAGATGGCTGAACGTTTTGGAGAGATCATCGATAACCTCAAACAACTGGACGATTTCACCCTCTACTGCCTGAAACCGGAACAAGGCCTGTTTGTGAAAGGATTCGGTCAGGCTTATCAGGTATCTGGTGATGATCTGGTCGATTTTGTTCACCTCGAACAAGGGCATCGAAAAATCGCCAATCAGTAATGTTATCAGTGAAAAGAAAGGCTGCAGGCGCAGCTTTTTTTGTGCCTGTACGCCAGTCCTGAGTGGGTGACGATGGCTTATTGCTGCGCCATAATGGCGCGACTCAGTCTGCATCATAATGAAGCAAGTGGACCGTTTTGTAACTTGTTTCATGGCACAGCATGGTGGCAGGTTTGTTTATCTCATATTTTTCAGTGCATTACGATAATACATTACGCACCGTTTTGGTGCTTTACCTGGTGTTTGCATCGGTTAACTGCACTCGGGTTGTGCAATGGGCCGGACGCAAGATACCTGACAAAAGACTAAATGACTGCAACGAGTGTCGTTTCATAGCGATCTGTTTTGTTTCAACATGTTAATCCAGAACAGTGTAATAATGTCTCATTTTTGGAACGAGCATTGCATTATCCAGATGAATAACAATAACATGGATGGTGAATTATGCAGTTAACGTTAGAGGAAAAGCGCTGGCTTCCTTGGTTTGGAACGACCGGTAAGTTGGCGATGCGCAAAGCCTGCTTTTTTAACCGCAGTCGCATCTCCTCTTTGCAACAGACTTTTGAAAATATTGCCAACACACGCGTGCAGATACTGACCACCTGGGCTGAAAATGAATGGTCATTTTTACAAGATGCTGCCTTGTATTTAGCCGGTAAACCGCGACACGAATACGGGGAAGCCTTACAAAGGCTACTTAAACGCAGCAGTGACTTTTCCGAACTTTTTCTGGTTTCCCCGCAGGGCATCATTTTTGAATCCACTTATCGGGCTCAGCAGGGAAAAAAGAGCGTTTCTGCCGCCGCACTTGAACTCGGATTAACACAACCTTTTTTGCATGGTCCTTATTGTGATGACGTCACCGAGGCTATCGGCGCCTCAAGCTCATCGTTTCACGATGAGGTGACGCTGATGTTTTATCAGCCGGTGAGCATGGACGGAGAAGTGATCGCCTGTTTATGTGGTCGGGTGCCTAATGATGTGATTGGTGATCTGATTCAACGGGAAGCGGGACATATCTACAGTGAATCGGGAGACAATTACCTGTTTATGGTGCAGTCGCATTTTGACCCATCGATAGCGCCCGGCGTCGCTTTATCCCGCTCCCGCTTTGAAGATAACCGTTTTTCTCATGGCGAAAACCTTAAAGACGGAGTGCATACTCGTTGGGGAACAGTCAAAGTACAGCGTCATACCGAGTTTGAAATCGTGTTTAATGATCCGGCGACCAGACAGCTCCATCCCGGGGTTCGGGAAACCATTCGCAACGGCCACAACCTGTATGTGGAATATCCCGGCTACTCCGATTACCGCCATATTCCTGTAATCGGCAAAGGAGTGACGTTTACTATGCCGGGATCTTTGGATCGCTGGGGAATGATGTGTGAATCCGATCTGGAAGAGGTCTACCGGCATCGCTCGTTGTCGCAAAAGTTGGATCAGCAGTTTGGGTTAAGTATTTTCGCACCGTTACTGTTGCCGTTTGCGATCAGCTATTGGTATCCGCTGGCGGAATGGCAATTGCTGGTGCTCTCACTGCTGATGGGCACGATTGCCGTTGGCTTGTTTCATCGCATGACCTCGCGCCCGATCGCGAATAATCTGGAAAGTATGACCCAGGTGATGCAGATTTTGGCTGAAGGGGATGGAAACCTGACCCGGCGACTGGATGCGAATCGTTTTAAAGCAGATGAAACCGGCGATCTCGGGCGCTGGACCAACAGCTTTATCGATAGTCTGGAGGCGATTATCAAAGAGTTGGTGTTTGCCAGCCGTGAAGTACAGAGTGTTTCCGGATCGATGCTGCGTCGCAGTCAATTGTTGTTATCCAGCAGCGACACTACCGCTACCTCGATTACCGATATGCTGGCGTTGGCGGGAATCCAAAGCCAGGAGATCAACCGAGCCAACGAAACCGCAACTGAAATGAACCTGCTGATGCAGGCAACCGTGGAAGCGGCGCAGCAGGACTATCAACAGGCAACGGAGAGCGCACAGCAGATCAAAGCGATTGTACAGTCGTCAGCTCAGACGGTGAACGAAGTGAATGACGAGATGCAGAAAATCGGTGGCATCGTGGATTTAATTACCGAGATTACCGCCCAAACGAATTTACTGGCACTCAATGCTGCCATTGAAGCTGCCCGGGCTGGTGAGCATGGGCGGGGATTTTCTGTCGTGGCAGATGAAGTACGGACATTGGCCAGCAAGACTGCACAGGCAGCCAACAATATCGGTGATTTAATGAAAGCATTGCACAACCAGTCACAGCGGGCAGTTCAGTCGATGCAGGAAGGGATCACCAATGTAGAAAACAGCACTCAGGTGGTGGACGATTCGGCCCGTAGCGAACAACTACACCACTCTGCCAGCGGACTATTTACCCTTATTCAGGGCATAGCCCGTAATAGCGAGGAACATCGTCAAACCGCAGACTCGGCCCAGCATACCGTGATTCAGTTACAGGAAGCCTCCTCGCAGCTTTCGCGTCGCACCACTCTGATGCAAAATTCGCTGCAGCGTCTGGATCAGTTAGTTGGTCGTTTCGAAGTCAGTAAAGCCTCCTGAGTACAGTGATAAGCCGGATGGAAACATCCGGCTTTTTTTGGCCTGTGTGCCGATGTCGGTATCGTACTTACTGTTCGTCAAAGCTTTGCTGCGGGGATTTAGTCTCCTTTTTCCACGGCACAGCCAACAAGGTAAAAATCCCGAGAGCGTAGAGCATCGACCAACCAAGGCAGATAAACACCGCGGTACAGAGGATAAGCGCGATACTGGAGAGAACTTTAGCTAAGCCGTTGAGTAGCTTAAATGCTGCAAACATCGCCAGCAGATAGACCAGAACAAAAATACCGTTAGCCAGTTTGAGGAACAGTTCCAGATCCAGCCCGGATAATTCCCTGACCCCGCAAAAAACCAGCAGCACTAAACCGACTATCCAGGTGGCTGTTGCGGGAACGCCGCGTGAGGAGAGCCGCGCCAGAGCACTCTTGGGACGATAGTCGCGCGCTTGTGCCCAAACCATGCGCGCCAGGCTTTGAGTATACAGATTAATACTGGCGAAGCAGGCGAGAAAACCAATCACACTGATAACGCTGGCCATCTGGCGACCAAACAGTTTATCGCTCAGCCACGGAATGGAGGCGCTGTCGAAGTGCGGGCTGCCATACGCCCCAAACTTAAGGATCACCGCTGAGCAAGCCCAGTAAGTGGCACCTGCGACGAAACATCCCACCAGAATGGCGAGCGGAAAATCTCGCTGCGGATTCTTAAATTCTTCCCCCATGTGGGCAAAGGCCTCGATGCCGACAAAACACCAGAACATCACGCCCAGCGCTGCGCCGATTGGCCATAGTGATGAGGCGTTTAAGGCTGGCATTACCAGATCTTTGCTGCCGATATCCCCGACCCAGAAAAATGCGGCAACCAGAGTAAAAATGCTGAGGGCAATCAGAGTCTGCAGTCTGCCAGATGACTTACTGCCTGCCAGATTGACCCCAATCAGCAAAGCAACAGTCAGGGTTTGGGCGATCAGCGGCGCATCCAATGGGGCCGGCAGTACGGGTTGCAGAAAACCGGCGGCGAGGGCAATAGCCGGTGGCACACCGACCGGAATAACACTCACGAATAACCAGGCCACCGCGCGCTCTAAACGAGGACTAAATGCCTGACGTACAAAATATGCGGTGCCGCCGGCATTCGGATAGCGTTTACCTAAAGCGGCGAAAGTGAGGGCAATCGGGCAGATAGCCACGAACAGAATCAGCCATGCCCAAAGAGAGAGATGACCTGCAATACCCGCCGCGATGGCCGGGATCATAAACAGACCAGTGCCCATTAATGTGGTGGAGAGTTGTCCGATACCGGATAATAAAGTGATATCTTGTCTGAGTTGCTGCACCGTGTCATTCCCTGAATTTTTTGTTATACCCAAGTCACCGGCCACTTAGTCGAAACCGTGCAGATCACTTGGGTGGAAGCCGCTAGAATACTCGGTTCATCAACAGGATGCAGCAGACAAAGCGCTCGGCTTGACCGTCAAAATGACGGTTTTTAGCGTCGGCAAAGTCACTTTGACGGTTGACTAAGCAAAAGGGGAAAAGCAACGGGTGGCCGGATGACGAAAATTGTGTCAAATTAACCACTAATCAACGGGATAAGTTGGCGGCGGCCTGTAGGCCGACCCAGGCGGAAATAATAACAATGGATAAATTTGATAACCAGATCATCACGTTACTGCAGCGCGACGCACGTATGTCAGTCAGTGATATCGCACGAGAAGTGAGTCTGTCCCGCTCGGCGGTGACGGCCCGAATCAAGAAGCTTGAACAAGATAACGTCATTCTGGGCTACCATGCGCAAATCGCCCACCCCGAACACCACAATAATGTCAGCGCCTACTTTGCGTTGAAATTTGATATGTCAGCGGATCTCTATTCGTGCGAAAAGTATGCCGAAAAGTTGTATCGTATCCGCGGGGTGAAATGGTGCCATGCGATCAGTGGGGAAACGGACCTGATGATTTATGTTGAAGCGCAAAGCATGACGCAGCTGAATGCGATTCGTGATGAGCTGCAGCAAAATCCTCAGTTGCGTAATCTCAGAACCCACACGGTACTAAAAGAGCTGTTTAACACCACTAAGCAGACGGAATTACCTTAAGTGTTGGCAAGCTTGGACGGCATGGCGGGACTGATGCTGACACTTTTCTCTGATTAATTATTGATAAGGAATTCTCTATGACCTTCACGGTTTGGCTTTCACTGTTTACCATTTGTATTTTAGGGGCGATGTCTCCCGGGCCAAGCCTGGCGATGGTGGCCAAACACAGTCTGGCGGGCGGGCGAAAAAACGGGTTGGCAACGGCCTGGGCCCATGCCTTTGGAATTGGCGTCTATGCGCTGATGACGATTGTTGGTTTGGCCGTGGTATTGCATCAGTCGCCTCTGGTGTTTAAATCCATTAGTTATGCGGGCGCTTTTTATCTGGCCTATCTGGGGTTTAATGCTTTGCGTTCGAAAGGGGGGGTGGCGGCTAAACTGGAGTCCGGCCAGACGGTCAGCGCCTGGCAGTCAGCGAAAGAAGGGCTGATGATTTCGTTACTGAGCCCGAAAATTGCACTGTTCTTTATCGCGTTGTTCAGTCAGTTTGTTGCGGTCGGTCATGACTGGGGCAGCAAAGCGGTGATAGTGGCAACGCCGCTGATTGTGGATGGGTTGTGGTACACCTTGATTACTTTCCTGCTTTCCAGCCCGCGTTTGCTCGATAAATTGCGCGCCAGGGCGGTTGCGATTGATCGCCTCTCCGGACTGGTGCTGATCGCCCTGGCGGTGCGTGTTATTCTTACCGTGTGAAGTTTTTTAGCGGCTGAAATAGTCTGGTCGTGGCGGACATTTTACCGGTGATAAAACGCCGACCCGTGACAAGCCGCTCATAATGAAAATTAACCTGGTGTAAAATTTAACAGGCCAGCAGTCATCACCGGCACAGCGTATTTATCGCTGCTGGTCGGTAATTTCTTCGAACTCACCTTCAATCACATTAGCGTTATTTTGCGCCGGATTAAACGGGCGACGCTTAAGCTGTTTCTCAATACGCTTGCCGGTGATAATCGCAACCAAGGTCAGCGGGATAGCCAATAACAGACCAAGCATGACGGCAAAAAAACCGGTCACCAGCGTCAGAGTGGTAACAATAAATCGCGACATAAGTGGCTCCTTTCTATTCATGAGTGGCCAGCATAACGCCGCCAAGATGAATTAAACATGAACGCCGATAATACTCTTATCTTGCGATGTTAGTGTGAATAAGCCAGTTCGGAAGACGCCACTTGCTGTACATCGCCATGCTGCGCCAGATAGTCCAGCCATAGTGGTTGTGGCAGCGGTTTTGAGAATAAATAACCCTGAATATAATCCACGCCTAACTGCTGGAGGATGGCAAGTTGCTCCTGAGTTTCCACGCCTTCGACAATGACGCGCATTTTCAGGCTCTCGGCTAACTGCAGCATGGAAATCAGCACGTTGTTCAAGTGGGGTTCATGGCCGAGGTTTTTCACAAAAACCTGATCAATTTTTAGAGTATCGAAGTGGAATTGACGCACAAAATTGAGGCCGGAATACCCGGTGCCAAAATCATCCACGAATAAACGCATACCTGAGTGGCTCAAGAGGCGAAAATTGCGGTCCACCATATTTTGCTCACTGTCGCTGAAATCACCATTTTCTGTGATTTCAAAAGCGATATTTTTGGCAAAACTGCTGTGGTTAATACAGCGTCCGATGATCTTATCGGTAAACTCCGTCGAGCAAATTAACTCGCGGGCAATATTGACACTGACATATTTATTCTGCATCAGATGCGGATAGTGCTCGTGTAATGCAGTGGCTTGATCGATAACAAAGTCGGTCAGTTGCTCGATAAAGCCCAATCTCTCCGCGAGGGGGATAAATATATTGGGAGGAATAAATCCCTGAGTCGGATGGTTCCAGCGCAGCAACGCTTCACAACCTGCAACGGAACGGTCAGAGCTTTTTACGATTGGCTGAAAATAGACTTCAAACTGTTTGGCTTCCAGCGCATGTAAAATAGAGCTCTCCAGACTTTTCTTCTGAATCACTATCTTGCGTTTATACAGATAGCAGGAGAGCAGAGAGAAGTAAATGCATAGCAGTACCCAGATTTTACTAAGTAAATAGCTAATATAGGTCTTAACGGTAAAGAAAAACTCTATTTGTAGCGGAAAGATGTCAGAATTGAAGACCATAGATTTAATATAGTCCTGATGGTTCTGGCCTAAAATGTGGTACTGGTAGACTTTAATATCGAATATCAGGTCTTCCTGATTAATGATGCCGTTAATCAATCGGGTCAGGTAACGCGGCGGAATCACCATGCTGATACCATTGAATTGATTGTCGGAGTAGATATATAAGATCGAATTTTGCTTAGTGATCGCTGTTCTGGTGAAAGCCAGTGTCTCATGAGTCGGAGAATGGATAATTCGATCGAAGATGGTGGAGTAGATCTGAACCTGTGAATAGCCTTCGGTACTGGTGCAGTATATCGTTGGCGATCCTTTAAACACGCCAATCTCTTTGGCGTAGTCAGACATAAACACCGTTTGTCTGAGCTCTGGAGCAAGTTGGCTACAACTTTGATCAGCACTGATTAGATTGAGTATGTGTTTGGTCTCTGTGCGGGTTTGTTCGAGAGCATTTTCGATATCTGCGATGGATTGCTTGCCAAGATGAGTGAATAGCCGTTCGCTGTTGTAGAGACAGAATATAGAAAAAATGATCAAAGATAGGCTGATCATAATAATTTGATGTCGTAGGGGCTGGTTATTTAACTTGCCCAGTAACGAACTGAACTTTGTTTGTGCTGAAAACATAGAGTTAATAAATCCATCACTGCGTACTCTACTTATGCGAAGAGTTATGCTGATATTGGCTAACAATGGATGTCAGTCAACAAATTGTCATTGCTGGAAAATTGACAGGCCACAGTATATACATCGAGATGATCTTATATCACTGAAACGCTGTCAATATGTAAAGCCATTTTCTCGCCTAAGTTGTTTTTCAAGTTTTGTCATTGTAATAAACAGTATTCAACAACCCTCTGACTATTGTTATGAATAACTAGTGAGGTCTCTGTCAAATAATTTGTTTTCAACATGATTTGGTATTTATTTTTATCTTTGGATCTGTTTCAACCAGGATGAACTGGCTAGATAAAATAAAACGCCCCGATGAAACGGGGCGTGTGACTTTAATAACGACCTTTAACCACTACCGACGTTATTTAGCATCCAGAGTCAGGTCTGCGCCGTTATCTTCTGTACGCAACCGGGTTTTGCTGTCAAGCAGGAAAACCCGCTCCGGCGCAACCATTGCTTCATCCACTAAATAGGTCTTAATCGATTTTGCCCGCTGTTCGGCCAGGTTCGCCAGCTGGCTATGGCTGATATTGACTGAGTTCACCAACTGGTTGTAGAGGCCCAGCATCAAGGTCGTGTCGATCTGCTCATCAGAAGGTGAATCCGTTTGCCCTTGCTTGAGTTGCTGCACGACCTTATCACGTTCATCGCCAAGGTCGAGATTCAGGTCAGATTCAGCCAGCGCAGTGACGGCATCCGCCAAAGGTTCGGACTGGGCGATATAGCTCGGACTGAAATCCGCTGGCAGGGTATTGAGTCCGCTCTGCTCCAGCATGCGCTGCTGGATATGCTGCTCGGCCATCGCACGGCTGTCATCTTGCTCATTCACGGCTGCAGCAATACTCAGCGTCAGTTGCGGACGTGAGGCCAGTGCCTGTGCCAGTTTATCCAGGCGCTGTTGCTCATCAGTGCTCAGAGAGGCGTCTCCTAACGCAAAGGTGACATGATCAAGTTCTTCATCCGAGCCGACCAGATTGGCCAGCAGAGAGAAAGGTGCGGTCACCGCTTTAACAACGATGTTGGACAAGGCTTTGAAAATAATGCTGCCAAAACTGAAGTCCGGATCATTCACGTCTCCTGAAACCTGAACGCCAAGGTCGATGACGCCGTTTCGGTCCTGCAACATGGCGAGCGCCAGTGAAACCGGCAGACTGGTGGCTAGCTTAGATTCGCTTGGTTTACCGAGCTTGAGTTGGTCGATGACCAAATGGTTGTCGCCTTTGAGTTGATTTTCTTCAAGTTGATAATTCAGCGCCAGCGACAGCTGCCCCTTATCGATGTAGTAACCGGCGTAGGTCCCTGAGTAAGGGTTGACCGAGGTCAGCTCGACGCTTTTAAAGATCAGGTTTAAATCCAGGTAAGGATTTGCAATCAATGGGTTAATTTCACCTTTGAGTGACACGGGGGCGTATTTGTCGATTTTACCGGCAATATCAACTTGAGCTGTCGTCCCTGGCGTGGACGACAGGTTGCGGACAGAACCATGCAGCAGCTCAATACCGGAGGCAAAATTCGGGGTCAGTGAGTTGTCAGCAAAATAGGCCGAACCGTTGCTGAACGTAATGGCTTTAACATCAACCGCAAATGCCGAGGAGTCCTGCTTGGCTGTTGTTGATGGGGCTGGATTCACCGTTGATGATTTGGCAGTTTCAGATCGGCTGTTAGCGTCCCTATTGACCACAATATCGCCAATGTTAGTGCGCTTATCTTTCGCGATCATCACCTTGGCATAGGGTGCATCAAAGGCGATGGTGTCGATTTGCAATGACTGCTTCTGAGCATCGAATATCATGCTATTGATGTTCATTTTTTGCCACTGAACCAGCGGCTGATTATGCAGGGTGTCTTTGACCAACAGATTGCTGATATCGGCGCTGCCTTGATAGATAGCACGGCCTCTGTTATCAGCACTGTAGTGGCCCTGAGTTGCCAGTTCTCCTTTGGTGAGATGCAGATTCACATAGGGTGCCAGGTAAGGCTGGACCTGGGTTAAATCCAGTCCGTTAATCGAGAGATCACCTTCTGCGCTGAGTTTGGCAGCATCAACCTTGCCTTTGGTGCTGAGCTCTCCGCGCGCATGTTGCGGGGCAGCGTTGTCGCCTGAGCTGACAGCCAGTGCGATGTCGTAATCGATAGGTTTAGCCAGATCACTTTGGATTGGGCCAGTGGTGACAGAGAGCGGGTAGATCCGCCAGAAAACGCCTTTGCTCTGCACACTCTCTTTAATATTTACATCGGTATCTGTCATGGCAAAGCGTGCCAGTTTGACCAGCCAGGGCGCAGAAGTGGTGCTGGTGTCTGTGGCCGCTTGTTGTTCAGCACTGGTTTGACTCTGTTCATTATTGGCTGTCGGAGACGTGGCTGTCTTCTTAGTGGTAAATAGCTGGGCGAGATCCAGACCCTGTGCTGATGCTTCACCTTCAACCCACAGTCCTTTGAGCTTTATCGCATCAACGTCAATCTGCTGGTGATCGCCGTTAACCCGTACGTTTTGCACATCAAGGCTTGGCAGTTTGATTTTAGCCTGGCTTTGATCGCTCACCACCAGATGTTTGAGTTGGAGCTGGCCTTGCGTGACCTGATAGTGGAAGTTGTGATCTCGTTCGCCGGCACTGAACTGAGCGGACAGGTTGATCGCTCCGCCAGTGACGGCGGCCTGCATTTGGTCTGCAGTAAATGGCCAGAAAGGTTTAAGCGTGACCGATTTGAGTTCAAGTGTGCCATCTATTTTAAACGGCCTTAACTGGAACTGGCCATTTAAAGCCAGCTGGCCTTTATCTGCGCCTTCAAGCATCAGCGAATATTGGTTGCTGACAACTGCCGCACCGTGCTTGTCAGCCTTGTGTGCTGCGACTGGCTGACTGATAGCACGGCTGTCGAAGTGGTTTAGGTTGAGATTAAGGCCGGCATAGCTGAGATCCGCGCCGGTAAGGTTGTCATGAAAACGGACCTGACCGTCTGAAATATTGAGACGTTGTACCCGGATGGCCGGGAGTGCTCCTGGCTGTCCGGCCGTTTCAGTTGCGACCGTTGCCGTACTGGCATTACTTGCCAGAGTGTCAAGTATATCGCTGAAATTGAAGCGGGTCTGGTTATCGTCTGCCAGACGTTGTAGCACAATCTGCGGCGAACTCAAGGTTATATGGTCAACAGTTGGAGTCAGCGCAAACAGGCTTTGCCAGAAATTGAACTCCAGTTCGAGTTCATCAAAGCGGGTAAAGCTATCGTTGCCATTGGCTTCCTGAATGGAAAATCCTTCAATGCGTGCTCTGAGCACGAACGGGTTAATGCTCACCTTGTGCACATTCACATGGCGTCCAAGCTGTTCACTTAACAGCTCAGGAGTTTTGGCTTCAATCAGCGCCGGGATGATTGCACCCAAGGTGACAGCATAGAAGGCGTAAGCAGACAAAGCATAGGTTGAATAACGCAATAAGCGCGGTGCTTTCTTAAAACGTAGTAAAGCAGGTGACAGTGGATTTGGCATAGCAGGCGAAGGTCCGGTTAAACATCAATGCGAAGACTCAATGTTATACGGATGGCTGTCATCATGCTACTCAAGGTACTTAATTCCGACGGAAAATTCTCAATAAAAAATCAGGTTTTACAGCTGGTTAACCGATGGCGCAAAAAAAGCCGCCCACATCAGGAAGGGCGGCAAGTACGGGGGATACCGTCAGAGGAGAGTGAAGCAGAGGGACTTACTGGTTCACCGCCATCCTCAGGATGAATTGTTATTATGTTGTGGAGACGAATATGTTTTCAGATGAATAGCTTACACCTGAGGATAGGTTTTGTAGCGTACACCCATCATCTGTTCCATGCAGTGCACTACCTGGCAGCTGTAGCCGAATTCGTTGTCGTACCATACATACAGGACACAACGATTACCCTGAGCGATGGTTGCTGCGCCGTCAACAACGCCGGCATAGCGTGAACCAACCAGGTCGGTGGAGACAATTTCGGTCGACTCTGTGTAGTCAATTTGTGCGGCGAGTTTTGAGTTCAGAGCCACGTCGCGCAGATAAGCATTTAGCTGTTCTTTATCGGTTTCTTTTGCAAGATTGAGATTTGCGACCGCCATGGATACATTTGGTGTCGGGACACGAATCGAGTTACCCGTTAGCTTACCCGCCAGTTCAGGCAGGGCTTTAGACACGGCTTTTGCTGCTCCGGTTGAGGTCAGTACCATGTTCAGCGATGCTGAACGGCCACGACGCTCACCTTTGTGGAAATTATCAATCAGGTTCTGGTCGTTGGTAAATGAGTGAACGGTTTCAATATGGCCGGATACCACACCATACTTATCGTTCATTGCTTTCAGCACCGGTGTAATGGCATTCGTGGTGCAGCTGGCTGCAGAAATGATGGTATCTTGCGGGGCAATGACAGATTCATTGACACCGAATACGATGTTTTTGATGTCGCCTTTACCCGGTGCCGTCAACAGTACTTTGGCTGCACCTTGTGAATCCAGATGCTGGCCCAGACCTTCTGCATCACGCCACACACCGGTATTATCGACCACCAGAGCATTGTGAATACCATAATGGGTATAGTCGACATCGGCCGGGGAGTTGGCGTAAATAACCTGGATATAGTTACCATTGACGATCAGTGCTTTGTTCTCATCATCAATCACGATGCTGCCATTGAACTGGCCATGTACTGAGTCTCGGCGTAGCAGACTGGCGCGTTTCTCCAGATCGCCCTCTTTACCGCCTCGCACGACAATAGCGCGCAGACGCAACGGGTAGCCAGGGCCACTTTTCTCAATCAGTAAACGCGCCAGCAGGCGGCCGATGCGACCAAAACCATACAGAACCACATCTTTTGGCTCGTTCATCACCGCGCCGTTCAATGCTTGTTGCAGTTCAGTGGCGAGGAAATCGTCCAGACCATGCGTATCATTATGAGTTTGCCAGAACCGGTGAGCGAGTTGGCCAATATCAATCCGGCTCGGGGAAAGAGCCATCTGGGTCAACTTTTCAACGATTGGCATGGTTTGTTGTAGTGACAGCGCTTCGCCAGTGTAGCGGCGCGCGATGCGATGAGTTTTGATGATGTCGATGGTGGCGGCGTTGATCAGGGTTTTGCCAAACAGGATGATTTCCACCCCTTTGTTACGATAAAGCTGGGCAATCAGGGGGGACATTGATTCAGCAATCGTCTGGCTGGCCTGCCAGTCTTGGAGGTGTTTCTCTGGACTCATTTTTACTCGGGACCTTTTCACGTTTTGTTGAGCTTTACGTTGGCCTGTAGGGGGACAAACGTCAGCAATTTCTACCCACAGTTTTTACTGTGTTTGGTATCGGGGGAGCTTGTTGTTTTTGTGTGGTCAGATTGTAAAGGTCGAAGGGTTATTCTGCTAGTAAAAATAATGGCCAGATTTTAAGCTTATATTTGTACATAAATTAGTGAATTTAGTTGCCTTGATCGGTATTTATGCGTATTGACTTTAACAAAACACACAACTTATTTTGTGGTAATTTAGTTTCATATCTACACTTTTTACTCTCATTGCAGCTTTCATTTCATAAAACTGTAATTTATGTCGCATAACCCCCTTAAAAAGTAAACGAGATAGCGGCTGAAAAAACCTGTACCTCGGTTTCTATGTCACCCATTGGATTCTGGATGCGGGTGAAGTGACCATTGATCATATTTTCTTGACTGGTGATGTATTGCCACTCCGCGTTAAGCGCCACATTAGCGGTAATGTTGTAGCGTAACCCGAGCAGATAGGATTCATTATGGTTGAGTTTACGCCGCTGTCCGTACTGAACATAAGGCTGCCACGGGCCGAACTGGCGAGCGACTCCCAGATACCAGTTGGCATAGAGCGTGCGGTCGTAAATGAACTCTGAGAAAACGTGATAATGTGCGAGTGAGTAATTGATGCCGAATGCGAACAGGTCGAGATCATAATGGTCAATGTTAGTGTTGTAGGCAGCAAGATTGGCTTCGCTGGTGATGTAGGTCAAACGATACTGATTCTCTTCCTGATACCAGTCGGCGGTAAAGCCGAAAGCAGCATCCGCAGCCAGGGTATAATTGGTGTCATATAAGCGGTAATCGTTGTCACCGGGGACGGCCATAAAGGTCGACAGCCGCAATTGTGACGCGTCACTGACCGCTTTATTCCACTCAAATGATGCTCCGTCATAGTGGGTGATACCGAGCAGGCTGTCATAGACATCGTGCGCCGGACGAATCCACGGATACGCGACAGAAACGTAGTTGTATTCAGACATCATGAACAACGGCAGCCGCAGCCGTCCGACTTTAGCGCTGTATGCTCCCCATGCCGACTCAACATAAGCCCATTCCAGCTCCGGATCGGACAGATGATCCTGTGGTCGCTTAACCGCCTGCACTGAGGCCCGCCAGCGGTTGTTGATGAGCCAGTCGAGCTGCAAGCCGAGCGTTGTGTCGCAATCAAAGCACCAGGCGTCGGCGATTTCTCGATGGACAAAAACCGGCACTTTACTGTCGGAGCGTGTGGCGGACAGGGTGCCAAAACCGCTGAGTCTCAGTTGTTCACCGAGATGAATCTGTGCTGATACCACGGGTGACAAAAGGATTATGCCGAGGAGTGTTGACGCTGTTTTCATAGTGGTTCCTCACTATCAAAGACATAGAGGACAGACAGCTCTTCCCTAAGCCAGGAAACAGGAATATAGGCGATGCCATTCTTATTATGATTGAGCCAGTTAGTCACAGACTGCGGGTTATTCTCCGCCACTTCGGACGGCGCCCGGTTGCGGCCGGAGAACGTCTGGCGGGCCCAGATAGCCTGCATCTGAGCCGGACTTTTGCCCAGTAAGGTGTAATAAAAGCGGTTGCGCAGAGCTGAGCCTTGGGTCAGATCAAGTAATACAATATTGACGTTATCGATATGGCTGACATGACCGCGGTAGATCATTTTGACCTGGCTGCTTTTCAGCTTAGGGAGGGCCTTGTTCAGCGTGACGATGGCATAGCTTTCGGCAAGTGCGCAGGCACTGCACAGCAGCAAACAACACGACAGAAGAAATCGGATTCGCTTCACTAAAATGTCTTTCCTTGACCTAACTGACTCAACGTTATTGAAATTATCGGCGCAAACACAGGGAAGAGTGACTATGTTTAACTGTAGGCTAGGTCTTCTCTTTATCAAGGTGCGGCAATGTTTATTGTTAATCGCTTCTCAATAAAAGCGCGGCTGGTGCTTTTGTGCTTATTACCTATGGTGGTAATAGCTTGGGGAACGTGGACGCTATTTAGTCAGTTTCAGTCCCAGTTATTGTCTTATCAAAGTTCGACCCAGAAAGTGACTGCGCTCAATTATGTTGCCAATGCCACGCACTCGTTTTATCACCTATTAAGTCGTCGGCTGAACGATGACCCGCTGGATTTCTACATTGAACAGTTGGAGTCAGAGCTTAGCCAACTGAGTGAATTTTTTGCTCCTTCAGTGACCCGGCTGGTGGCGGCAAATTCCGATCTGTTAATTCGCAATAATATTGCAGAACTGAGAAGTATGGCGCAGGAGGTTCGGACGGCGCCACTCGAAGATGTCAGACAATATGGCACCTGGGGTTTTGATTTAATTTATGAGCTCAATCTCGAAATTCAGAAAACCATTAATCACGACGCTCCGGCAGAGATCCATCATTTAGATACGATTTATGATGAACTCAGTTGGTTTCTGTACTGGATGCAACGTGAAGCCTGGTTTCTACGCGATTTAGCGCGTTCGGAAACGCTGACCAAACAGCAGGTTGGGAAATATTTGCGCATCGCGGAAAATGAACAATTGTATCTGGAGCGCTTTATCGACTCCGGGGCCAGCTCAGTACAGTTGGAACAGATAGTCAAATTGTTTGCTCAGCAGGACTTTAGACAAGGGGCATTAGTGCGGGAAAAAATTCTGCAGCAGGATGTCTCCCCATCTGAGCTGGCCGGTTATGTAAAAACCCTGGATAATCGCCATGCATCGATTCAGAAGCTGTTTGTCGGTTTCTCCGATCATCTCGCCGCGCAGATCGCTCATCGCTCCCAGCAGGATCAGCAGCGTATCATTCTGGTCAGTGTGGTGGTGTTTCTGGTATTTATGTTGCTGTTGTTCCTCGGACTCGGTACTTTCTATCGTATTTCTACCAAGCTGAACCGTATCCTCGATACTATGTGGCGGATGCAGGACAAACGGGATCAGGTTCAGTTGATTGACATTGATGGTAATGATGAGTTTTCCGACTTCGCCACCAATCTCAATCACATCATCGAAGAAGTTCAACTGCATGAAGCTTCTCTGATTCAGGCCAAAGAGGACGCGATTGCGGCTAACCGGGCCAAAAGTTCTTTTCTGGCGAATATGTCCCATGAAATCCGTACTCCGCTCAACGGTATTATTGGTATGACCGAAGTGTTGGGAACGTCGGGGTTGACGGCTAACCAGCAAGATATCTTATCTGACATTGATAGCTCTTCTCAGGCGTTACTCATATTGCTGAATGATATTCTCGATTTGTCCAAAATTGAGGCCGGCAGTCTGACGCTCACCTCTAATCCGTTTAACTTTGCTGAGCTGGTGTATGACACGGTAAACCTGGTGAATCTGCGTGCTGTGACGCAACACGATGAGCTGTCTATACAGCTCGATCCTGCCTTGCCTTTGTTGGTTGTCGCGGATGAATTCAGGGTCAAGCAGATCCTGATGAACCTGCTGTCCAATGCGGTGAAATTCACCAAAGATGGAGAAATAAGCGTTGAAGTCAATTTTCTTGCCGAGGGTACACCGCAAATCCGCTGCAGTGTCACGGACAGCGGGCGTGGTATCGCGAAAGACAAGCTGACGACTATTTTTGCTCCATTCACGCAGGAAGACGACAGTATTACCCGCCATTTTGGCGGCACGGGGCTGGGCTTGGCGATCTGTAAGCAGTTGATTGAAATGATGCGAGGTACATTATCGGTCAACTCGACCAAAGGGTTGGGCAGTAAATTTGAGTTTATCATTCCAGTAGCGTTGCCGGACGAGCAGCCTGAACCGGTTCAGTGCTTGCAGTTCTCGCTACTGGTGGCAAATGGCACCTCATATGTTGCAGCGATTCGCCGCGAGTACCAGCGCCTGGGAACCGAGTGGGCAGAAGCTCAGACAGTGGCTGACCTGACAATGATGGAATTCAGTAAGCCGGTCAGTCATGTGGTCTATTGTCAAAGTCTGACTCAGCGTAGTGAGGGCGATATTGCGTTGTTGCGGCAACGTTTTCCGCACGCCAGTATTATTTTCTGTCAACATCACCTGTTCACCCATCGCAGTCAGGTGGATAACGTGGATGGTTGGGTTACGCTGCCTTTTCTCGGCACTCGTTTTGAACGTCTTCTTGCCAATCAATCCGATGTCGCACCGGGGGCAGTAGATAGAACGGTACTTGAACAAAGTCCTGCCGCTGAGCCAAGCTCAAGTTGCATCCTGATTGTGGAAGACAACCTGATGAATCAGAAAATCGCGACTTTCTTTCTTGAGAAAGCCGGCCTGAGCTATGTGATTGTCAGCAATGGTCAGGAAGCCGTGGATGCCGTCACCCAGGGCGGTAGATTTGCGGCCATTTTGATGGACTGCATGATGCCTGTGATGGATGGATTTACTGCCACACGCCGGATCCGTCAGTGGGAAGAAGAGAATGGTATGGCCAACACACCGATTATCGCCCTGACAGCCAGTGTCCTTGATGAAGACATTGCGCACTGCTTTGAAGCGGGGATGGATGCTTATTTGCCCAAACCTTATAAGTCTAAACAGCTATTTGATATCTTTAACGAACTCGAAGTGGCTTAGTTGCTTGTAGTGGTTTAGTTACTTGTAGTGGTTTAGTTGCTTTAAGTGGCTTAGTTGCGACCCATTGCAAGTGTTCGAGTCGCCTGCTCGCGCGTAATCAAAATAATGAATTCTTCTGCTATCAAAGGCGGAGAGTAGTAATAGCCCTGATAGTCGTCACATCCTTCCTCAGCCAGTAGTGACAACTGTTCACGGCTGTTTACCCCTTCTGCGGTGACCACTTTACCGAGATTATGGCCGAGTTGGATGATGGTTCTGACCAGCATATGGTCGTGGTGATCGTCAACACAGTCATCAATGAAAGATTTGTCGATCTTAACTACATCAATGGGCAGTTGTTTTAAGTAATTTAGCGATGAGTAGGCAATACCAAAATCATCGATTGCAATGCGCACGCCAATACGACGTAACTCTTCACAAGTCTGGCTGACGCTTTGTGGCTGTTTCATTAGGGTGGTTTCGGTGATTTCGAGCTGGAGTAACCGGGCATCGAGCTCTGTATCCCGCAGAGTTTGGGAGACGACCTGAAAAATATCGTCATAAAGAAACTGAACTGTAGATACGTTAACGGCAATACAGATATCGTGACCCTGTTGCTGCCAGGCTTTGGCCTGGCGACAGGCAGTCTCAATGACCCAGCGTCCGATCGGAATGATTTGCTGGCTTTTTTCCGCAATTGCCACGAACTGCTCCGGGTTAACCTGACCTAAATCCGGATGGTGCCAGCGTATTAACGCTTCAGCACTCGTCACTCGTCCGCTTACAACGTCGACTTTAGGTTGATACTCCAGATGTAACTGCTGGCGGCTAATCGCCGTGCTCAGTTCACGTTCGAGCTGATAATTACGGATGGTTTCTCCGATTAACTCTTCATCAAAATGCTGTACCAGATTCTTGCCTTTTTGTTTGGCGCGCTGCAGTGCGATATCCACATTACGGCACCAGATATCACTGTCGTACATCGCATCGTCAAACAGCGCCACGCCGATGCTCATTGTCATGCTGTAGTAGCGCTGATTGAGAAAAAATGCCTGGCTGCAGGTGGCGAGAATACGGTGTGCGACCTGATCGGCTTTGGCCCGGATGTGTTGGTCACCTTTTATAATGAGCGCGAACTCGTCGCCACTGAGACGGTACAACTGGTCACAGCCAAGATTCAGTTGGTTAAGACGTTGCGCCAGCCCTATGAGCAGTATATCGCCCTGATGGTGGCCCAAAGTATCGTTAATCAGTTTGAAATCATCAATATCCAGTTGCAACAACGCATAGTGCTGGGCGCTGTTATATTGGGATTCCAGACGCTTGGTGTCATTTAAAAACGCGGCACGGTTGGCAAGGCGGGTAAGAAAATCGGTCAGACTGTCGCGTCGATAGCGTTCGATCTGAGATTGCAGTTTGTGTTTGTAGTACACGCCGAGCGTTGCCAGTATTGAAATAGAGACAAGCTCTATCGCATCCAATAAGTAGTCACCGAAATTCGCCGAATTGAAAGAGTGATGAGATAAGCTGGATATGACCAAAAGCAGCGCGGCGATGATTGGCCACAGGGTGCCCGGAAACAGAATCAAATAGCTTAGAGGGATCAGGATAAAGGTTTCCTGAAGCGCGGCAGATGGCGATAGCTGGCTTGCCAGGGTGACACAGCCCAGAGCCGCGAGTGCTGCCAGCATCTTGAGCTTTGCGTTCGCACTGATAAAAGCCAGTAACAGGCACAGCGGATAGGCATACAGATAAGGTGCCACTGTTTGGGGCACCACCAACAATGAATAACTGACAATAGTGACGGCAACAAGATAAAACAGAGGCAATACGCCCCGTAACAGCGATCTTGAAACGGTCTGACTGGTTGCAGATAACATGTAAGTTCCTGTGAGTAATTCTGCCTTGGCGCGACATTTGTCTCGATTCCAGGCGCGTTGTGACAACAAGATGACGGCGAGCGCCAAAGGTGATGCAACAATTTACTTGGAGTGTAATTCAGGAATAGCGAATGTAAGTCAATATATTGACAGCTTTGGCTGAAACCTAGTGCTAGTCTCATTTGGGAGACGGTCTAACGGCCGGTGTTCAGAATAATCGCTTGAGCGCGAGAGTTTTTCAGCGCAAAAAATAAGCTCTCCGTGTGGAGAGCTTACTGATTCATGATGACGCCGGACAAAACCTTATGAGGGCAGGCGAATCTCTGTAATCGAGCTGAGTTCTTCAATTGGCAGCCAGTTTACTTTTACGCCTGCCTGAAGAAACATGTCCTGGCTGACTTGGATCTTGTCACCCCAGCGGGACAAAAAGTCCTCTGATTGTTCCGGACAGTGCACGGCAGCGATTCCTGTCTGGATTATTTTTGCCGCACAGTTCGGGCACGGAAAGTGAGTGACATAGATTTCACAACCGTCGAGATCCCGTTTCGCGAACAAAATAGCATTTTCTTCTGCATGCAATGTCTTGAGATATTTCATATCGCGGTCATCGGTGTTTGCGCTGTCTGAAATACCGTGTGGGTAGCCGTTAAAGCCGACCGAAACGATGCGGTTTTGTTTCGTGATCACCGCTCCGACCTGAGTCGAAGGGTCTTTACTCCAGGAACCAACGAGTTCTGCCATTTGGTAAAAGCGTTGTGCCCATTTAGAAATCATTGTGTGGTTTCCTCACCTGAATCGTTATTGGTAGTCACGTAGGTTATTTATGTGACTAATATCCTTAATTTAACTGAATGAGTCTAGAAAAAATACGTGCTCACAAGGTCAAGATGGGTAATTGCTGGCTTATTGTGCGCTTTATGATAGGTTTCCTCGCATTAATTGGTTTCCGCGCATTAATAGTGAGATCCAAATCAACTTTTATTCGGGGGCGACTTTAGTGCCGATTGACCATTTTAGGATTGGCTTTGTGCGAGATCTCTTACATGTCATGTAAGATTTTAGCTGTTAATTCGTAAGGTAAGTGAGATGCTGTAAATGTAAGTAATTGTTTGTTATAGATTAGTTTTTAACTGATACCAATTCTCAGCTGGAAGGGCTGTTTTTAGCGCTTGCTCAAATTGGCCGATATCGTAATCTCAAGCTGTCAGCAGGATGCAGACATGGAACAGGAAAGACCCAGGGATAGGTCATCTTCAGGATGAAGATTCGGTTATTCAGGATGAATGATCGGCATGGATAGCAAAGGACATAAGCTGGATGCGACGTAACCAGGATGGTTATGAAGGAAGGTTTATGGACAGCTTGAAGGACATAAGCGTATGTCTGTCAGGATGACAGAGTCAGGGACACCGCTAGGACGGCGATGAAACGGAATACGCTGAAGGACACAGCAAACTATCAAGGAATTGATGCAGGGAGCACCTCTAGTAGCCGGATTGCTGCGAGTAAGAACTGAACCCCACCAGGCGCGAGCTTGGTGGGGTTTTCTTTTATGGGCTGATAATAAGCTGACATTGGTGCGCTGAGTTTATGGCAAGTTACATCGCACGCAATCATCGTTATCTCAACGATGCAAATTGTCTTGTTGATGGCAATAGTCTGGTCGATGAAAACAGTATTATGAGTTAAACAGTGTCGTCAGTTAAATAGTGTCGTTGGTTAATAAATAGTGTTGTCGGTTAAATAGTGTGGTGAGTGTGGAAAAAACCTCTGAGTTGTTAGTCAAGACCCTGCAACAGCATCCTGAAACCTACCTTTCGATTGGAGAATTGCTGGAATCGCTCAAACGGCGTTCTTATGGCGCGCTGTTAATCATGTTGAGTCTGGCCGGATTAATTCCCGGCATTTCATTTTTCGCCGGATTTGCCATTTTTTTGCTGGGTCTGCAAATCATTGTTGGCTTCCAGTCACCGCGCCTGCCAAAACTAGTCCAGCGCCGTCGTCTTAACCGTCATAAAACCCTGCGTTTTATCGAAGAGATGCGGCCTTGGCTGGAGCGGGTAGAGCAATACATCAAACCGCGTTGGGAACCTTTGTCTAACTCAATGGCGCGACGCGTTGTTGGCGTGGTCATTTGTCTGCTATCTGTTGTCGCAGTGATGCCACTGCCTTTTGTGAACTTTCCCCCTAATATCGCGATTATCTTGTTTGCGTTGGGTATCATTGAGCGTGACGGTTTGTTCATGCTGATTGGTGGCGTGCTGAGCGTCTTCGCTGTGTGGGTGGGATATCTGTTAATGCGTATAGCACTCAACTCGCTGATGTTGGTATTATAAGGCGTGTTAACGCAAAAGAAGTGATAGTAACTATGGAAGCACAAGTTAAGTGGGTTGAGGATTTTAAATTTATTGGTGAATCTCAGTCCGGCCATTGTGTGGTGATGGATGGTAACGGCGGTGCGACTGCGCCAAGCCCGATGGAAATGGTGTTGATGGCTGCTGGTGGCTGCAGCTCGGTTGATGTGGTTGATGGCCTTAAATCTGCCCAGCAACAAGTACACAGCTGCATTGCAAAACTGACTACTGAGCGTCGTGATACGGCGCCGCGTCTGTTTACCAAAGTCAATATTCACTTTGTGATCTCCGGCCTGCAACTTGATGAGTCGGTGGTTGAAAAAGTCACCGCGGATTCTCTGCAAAAATACTGCTCGGTATGTCTGATGCTGGGCGCCGGAGTGGCAATGACTCATAGCTGGGAAATTTGCTGATCGGAAGCGTTACTTAAAAGAAGCAGTGCTTAAAAATGAAAAACCGGGTCAAAGCCCGGTTTTTTCGTTCCTCAAATTCAGTGCTTTGACTATGTTTAGCGCACGTTTGATAAATCTATCATTACTAGTATGGACGTCAAAGGTCACATCACTGAGTGGTATGCCGCTCAGGGGTACGGTTACGTCACTCCTGAGCAGGATGCCCTGCGTATCCAGTTTTACCGACAGGATGTGTCCCCCTCGGTCAATTCTAAACAGGGAAAGCTAACCTGCGAGTTTTTCTCTTTTTTCCGTACGCAATCCGGGTACCCTTGCAGTCATAACATGAAACATGAGGTGCCCGATGAAAGAATTAGAAAAGATGATTGCCGGTGAGGTTTTCGATGCTAACGATGCAGCTATCGCGACTTTACGTCAGCGAGCGACCGAGCTGAAAGTTGAGATCAATCAGAGTGTGTGTGATGTTGAGCGGCACAAGTTGCAAACAGAACTGTTTGCTGCGTTTGGTGCCGACAGCATTGTCCAGGCACCGTTTTACTGTGAATTTGGTAAGACGATTACGATTGGTAGCCGAACTTTTATCAACATGAATGTGACCATGTTGGATAATGCACCTATCAAGATTGGTAATCATGTGCTTATCGGTCCTAACAGCCAGTTTTATACCCCTTCTCACTCTCTTGATTATCGACATCGCCGTGAATGGGAGGCGTTCAGTCAACCGATTGTGGTCGAAGACGATGTCTGGATTGGCGGCAACGTCGTCATTAATCAGGGAGTGACGATTGGTGCCCGGTCTGTGGTGGCGGCCAATTCTGTGGTCAATCATGATGTGCCGCCGGATACTCTGGTTGGTGGTACACCTGCGCGTATCATTCGTTACCTTAATAGTGGTAGGGATACTTCTCTGTGCTGAAAATTTCAGTTAAAGTTCGTTCTCTTTTCTGATTACTTTTCCGGAGCCTGTTTTGGCACTGCACAGATGTACCGTTTACGGTGTTGCAGCCATATTGTTATGGAGTTGCGTTGCGGGTTTAGTTCGTATGGTCGCGGAGCAGTTCAGTCCGACTGGCGGGGCTGCCCTGATTTATACGGTTGCCAGCGTGTTTCTGGTTGGGGTGATGGGGATCCCCCGCATTAATCGTTTCTCCTTGCGCTATCTCATTATCGGCGGGGCGCTGTTTGTCAGCTACGAGATTTGCCTTGCTCTGGCTTTGGGGATGGCACACTCTCGTCATCAGGCGTTGGAAATGTCGGTGATTAACTACCTGTGGCCAGCATTGACCGTACTGCTTACCGTTATCTCCAGTCGGCAGCCTGTCAGCCGTTGGGTTTATC
Source organism: Vibrio sp. H11 (assembly GCF_004804295.1). Lineage (NCBI taxonomy): Bacteria > Pseudomonadati > Pseudomonadota > Gammaproteobacteria > Vibrionales > Vibrionaceae > Vibrio > Vibrio sp. H11. The sequence goes on from NZ_SSHN01000003.1 coordinate 295,900, forward strand.
CATGTATTCTGGTCGCTTTTCTCGGCGTTGCCTGGGCGATATCAGGTGATAGCGGTTTATCGCTGAAGCAAATTGCCGGCAATGTGTCGGGTAATCCGCTGGCGTATACCATGGCGGCGCTGGGCGCAGTTATCTGGGCGGTGTATTGCAACGTCACCCGGGTGATTGCCAATGGTCAGAATGCAGTCACTCTGTTTTTCATTGCTACCGCGGTGACCCTTTGGGTGAAATATGTGTCAGGAGATGAACCAGCGCTACAGTTCACCGTGCCGTCCGCTGTGACGCTTGTACTCACAGCTGTGGTGATGGGCAGCGGCTATGCACTTTGGAATCAGGCGATTCTGGCCGGTAATATGTTGCTGTTGGCGACCTTGTCTTATTTTACCCCGGTATTTTCGACTCTCTTTTCCTGCCTGATTCTTGGTGTGGTGCTGGGCAGCCATTTCTGGCAAGGAGTGGTGATGGTGACGCTGGCATCTTTAGTCTGCTGGTGGGTGACACGTCATAGTTCATCGGCGAAGCCGCCAGGAGTATCCCCTTCTCAGAGAACGGTTTAGCGATCGCTGCGGTTAACTTGTCACGGCCTGGGGTTCTGGACATGACAAAAGCGACGTGGTTTGGCACGTCGCTTTCTATTTGCTTGCTTGATTAACTCTCATTAACCGAACGTTGGCCTGGCTAACCTCAAGTGGCGATCTCAAGTAGCAATGTTGACTGTGATTTGCAGTTTCAGCGGCAGCTTGGCCAGACGTTTCTTAATGGTTTCTCGCGTCTGTTCAATATCTTCCAGCAGAATCATTTCACTGCTGTCCGGGTAAATATCAACGTCGACCCAAAGTTCACGACCTACTTTGGTCACACCGGCCAGTTCAATCTCCTGATCGGACTCTTTACCGGCATCAAACACGCTTTGGTCAACGGTTTGACAAATCTCTTTACTCGGCGCCATCAGGAAGATTTCGCGCAGCGCTGAAGTCAGCATTTGGAACGGTACTTTGATGAAGTAAAATGACATCGCTAACATCATCATCGGGTCTGCATACACAGCGTAAGGTGCCAAAGGCGTTAATGAAATTCCCCAGGCAATGACGAAGCCTGCGGTGACTGCAACACTCAGCATGGCATCCATCTGCCACTGCTTCACTTCAGCATCGATAAGGCCAGAAGTACGGCGTTTATTCAGTGCTGCCATGTACCACCATGCAAATCCACAACCAATAACGTTGATGGCACCGAATGCAGTGGCAATAGACGCATCAACTTCGCGCCCGCCGGTGAACATGGCCCCAATCGCAGAGTAAAGCGAGTAGCCCACCACCAGCAGAATAACGGCACCTTTAACCGCAATCACGGCAGGTTCTAGCACCGCGCGTCCGAACGGAAATCGTTCATCAGACGGTTTCATAATGTAACGTGATGCCGCGAGCGACAATAATGTTAACAGCAGGCTGACCAGTGAATAAACACCATCAAACATAATCACCAGTGAGCCGACGAGCAGACCAATCACTAACCCGCCGCCTGCAAAAAGGGATGCAAAAAGGGCAGAGAGGGTCAGGACACGCTTTTCGTTATAAGTTGTTCGAGCACACATTTGATTTATACCTGTAAGAAACTGACGTTATTCTCGCCTAAAGCGGGCCTTTTACAACGACGATTTGTACTTTTGGTTGGTTGGTGTTTAACCGATTTTGCTTTTGTTTAATAAAATCATAGAGATAGAATGTTTTTCTGCTGTCAGTAATATTGACACTGAGTGGCATGTCGCCCTGTTGAGCGGAATAGACAGCGCGTCAGTCAGACTGCTAATGAGCAGCCCAAGGCCAATTCAACGTTGAGCTGCATGTTATCAGTGACATGAAGAAAGGAGGACTGATGCGATGGTGAACATTGGAACTGGTAGACGGCGATTAAGTGTCTATTATTAATTAAAACAAATAGTTAAATTCAGACAAGGCCGCAGGGAATCAAACAGATAGCTAGAAATCAAACAGATAGTCGCTCAGTTTATCCGAAAGCCAGGCCATGGCCGGATCTTCAGTGCTGCCGGTCAGGGTAAACATACAATAGTCTTCCTGAGTCAGACCGTAGGTATGGCGAATCACCGCCAGGCGTTGCTCACGCAGATGGTTGCGGATCAGTGGTTCAGGCAGCACCCCCCAGGCGCTCTCGGTCAGTATGGTACTGAGCATGTATTCAAAACTGGAAAATCCGATATAACGGCGTGAAAATGGTCCCAGGCTGGAATTATCCTGTTCGTTAAGATAGACCATGACCGCCTGCATCGATTTACGCAGGTCTTCATCGGTCACTCGCTTGATTTTGGTGAGTGGATGGGTGGCACTGCATACCGACATCATGCGGATTTTACCCAGTGGTTGATAGCTGATGCGCGCATCGTCCAGGCGTTCATAATCAACGCCAAAAGCAAAATCGACCTGTTGGGTCGCGACCAGGCTGGCCAGGTCACCGCTGGAAGCCAGCACCAGGTTAAACGAGGTGTTGGGGAACAGTTTATTGAGCGAGTGGGCGAGCTCCTGCCAAACCGTGTCAGGCAACGAGTCGTCACGGGCAATCCAGACTTCAGCGGCAAATTCATCTGAGACCTGCGAACAGGTGCGTCGAATGCGTGTTGCGGTAATCATTATGCTTTCGCAATCTTTATAGATTGCTTTGCCCGCTTCCGAAAGGCTGACATTATTGCCGGTACGCACGAAGAGTTCGACGCCCAGCTCACTCTCAAACGCTTTGATGGCCATGCTCAGTTTAGTGCGGTTGCACTCAAGCTGGCGGGCTGCCTCGGACACCGAGCCGGTGTCTGCAATAGTACAGAATGCTTCAATCTGCGACAGGTTCATAACGGTCTCTGGAAGTTAAAGTGTGTGAATCATATACAATTTTCTCTGTGCTGCCTATGTGCTGAATTTATCACCAATTGACACAAGTAGAGACACTGCAGCACAAGATTGTGTGGTAACTCTATGAACTTCTCTTTATTTTGGTTTAATCTTGGAGTGTTTGAGTCGTCTCAAACAGAGGGATTCGTTTGGTTTATCCCAATCCTGAGTCCGGCTGTTTGAGTTTACTTGGGCACAAAGCCTGAAGACAAGAAGTTACACGGAGGCCATGATGGCACAAAACTGGGACGAATATGCAGCGAGCTGGGAGCAAGATGAAGCGACCGTGGTTTTCGCCAACAACGTCTTTGAGCAACTGAATAAACTGACTTCCCTTGAGGGCAAGCACGTGCTTGATTTTGGTTGCGGCACCGGATTATTGAGTCAGTGGATGTCGCCATTGGCGAAAGATATCGTTTCTCTGGATTCGTCAGAGGCGATGATTGAAGAGCTGGATAAAAAAGAACTGGCGAATGTGGAGCCGGTGGTGGACCACCTGACTCGCGGTTTGGTGGCTCAGCATCCGGCATTTCGTAAACAATTTGATTTAGTGGTGGCGTCATCCGTGTGCGGTTATGTCGCCAATCTCGATGAAGTGGCGGAAATTATTTACTCGCTGCTGGATGAAGGCGGTCTGTTCGTGCACTGGGACTGGCTGGTGGCGGAAGATGATCCCGAGTTTGGCCTGAGTGAGTCAGAGGTCAAAACAACGCTGACTAAGGCCGGCTTTACTGATGTCGAAACCGTCACCGCGTTTGAAGTGGCGACACCACAAGGTGTGATGCCAGTGATTATGGGTATCGGGCGTAAATAAAGCAGCTCGATTCAGCCCCCCGCAATGCTCTGAACCGCAGCTCGTCAGTGTTGCGGTTTTTTATTGCCCGTCGGTTATTTCCAGTCTGTTATTACCCCTCCATTGCAGTTTTTACTCAAATTTATTTTATTATTTTTCAATTGATTACATGTTGTTTCTGCTTTTCTTAAGAAAAGTTTGTGGTTCTTAAGTTTTCCTTAAGCTTGTGTTTTTAAGCTCTTTAGGTAAGTCACCAAAGAGGGCTTTTGAATGAAAGACTTTTTTCAGCATCATCAACTGCAACTTGCGATCGTTGATCGTAACCATCCTGATCGGGCAGATGTTGAACACTATATTGCTCAGCGCTATTCGCTGGCGTTTGATGCCCGGCTCGACACTTTTATGCCGACGTTTATGGCGCTGATGGATAACAACCAGATTAAATCCTTATGCGGCTACCGTGTCGCCGGTGATGAACCGCTGTTTCTGGAGCAGTATCTGGACCAGCAAGCAGATGTTTTACTGACGCAGGTATTTGGAAAGCCCGTTGACCGACACCAGTTGATTGAATTTGGTCAGTTAGCCTCTTTCTCGAAAGGTTTCTCTTCGCTGCACTTTTTACTCATGACTCAGAAACTGGTCGAGCAAGGGTATGAATGGTGTGTCTTCACCGCGACCGATCCGCTCTACGCCATGATGTCCAGACTGGGGCTCGACACGGTTATTCTGGCCGAAGCTGACCCGTCCCGTATCCCGAATGCGGAAACGATCTGGGGAAATTATTATCAATATCAACCTCGTATCGTGGCGGGGCATCTGAATGGTGCGCTGCAGCATCTGCAAGCGCTGTTTGCTGCGCGTCAGCATCGTTTGGGCGGTATTTTATGATGAATCAAATTATTACCACATTAATTCAGCGCGCGCAGCATACGCCGGATGACACCGCATTTAGCGGTTCTCGGCACGGATTACAGCAGCAGACCCGTCTTAGTTACAGTCAGTTACTGGCGCGGGTTCAGCAGGCGGCGGAGCTGTTGCAAGCCTGGTCTGTGACTTGTATTGCGCTGCGTGCTGACAATAGCCTCGACTGGGTGATTATCGATTTGGCCGCGATGTATGCGCGGATCCCGATTGTTCCGGTACCGATGTTTTTCAGTGAGGCTCAGGTGGCGCATACCTTACAGCAATCCGGGGCTGATCTCCTGATCGGAGAGTGGCTTGAGAGCCACGGTATCGCCGATGATCGGATTGAAGGTTTCGATGTCTGGCGTTTACCAAGCGGGTTACCGCAGTGGCTGCCAGACAGCAGTAAGATTACCTTTACTTCCGGTTCTACCGGGCAGCCGAAAGGGGTTTGTCTGGGGCAGAAGCAGTTGATTGAGGTCAGTTGTGCCCTTGCTGCTGCGATTCAGGCGGACGTGCGTTGCGAGACCCATTTGATCATGTTGCCGTTATCGACTTTGCTGGAAAACATCACCGGCGTCTACGTGCCGATCTTGCTTGGCGCCAATTCAGTCGTGCTATCTGGTTCGCAGGTTGGCTTATCCGGCTCAAGCCAGTTTGATGCACGGCAATTCGCCGCGGCTCTGGAGCAATATCAGCCCAACAGTCTGGTGCTGACCCCAGCGCTGCTGATGGCACTGATTCAGGTTGCGACCCTGCAACCAGCCCTGACCCGCAGCCTGACGTTTGTGGCGGTTGGCGGCGCACGAGTGTCCCCGCCATTGTTGCAGCAGGCTCAGGCATGCGGCATTCCGGCTTACGAGGGCTATGGCCTTTCAGAGTGTGGGTCGGTGGTCAGTGTGAATACACCATCGCATTCTAAACCGGGTACAAGCGGCCGTGTGCTGTCTCATGTAGCGGTCAGAATCGCTGACGATGGTGAGGTGCTGGTGCGCGGTAATCTTGCTCTCGGTTATATCGGTGAGCCATTCGGTCATGCGTGGCTGGCAACCGGTGATTTAGGGTCATTAGACCAAGACGGTTTTCTCACCATCAACGGACGCAAGAAAAACCAGATTATTACCGCTTTCGGACGCAATGTGTCGCCGGAATGGATCGAATCGGAAGCGCAAGCCATGCCAGCTTTAATGGGCATGATCGTGGCCGGTGAGGGGCAATACGGACTGACAGCCGTTCTGGATGGTGACATCAGCGACACCATCATCGGCAGTGTTACCAGGCTTAATCAGCACCTGCCTGATTACGCACGCATTACTCGGGTGGTGACTGCACCGGGGTTGAAACACAGGGCAGGGCTGTTTACCAGTAATGGGCGTCCGGTTCGCCAGCGTTTAGAGCAGTGGTTGCATCAACTGGATGAGCAGGAGCCGGGTATCGTTTCCACCGCCGTTATTTATCCAGGTTCACGTAATTTATCCAGGTTCACATAGTTTATCCAGGTTCACATAGTTCGTCCGGCGATATCAATTCACGAGGAATCCAATATGACTGCATTTTTTGACCGACTAAAACAAGAAACGTCCGCAGCCCAGCAGGCGATGCTTCAGGCGCCGATTTTTGCCCAGTGCGCACGAGGCGAAATTGATCGTGCCACTTATCTCGCATTTCTGACCCAGGCTTTTCACCATGTAAAGCACACTGTACCGCTGCTGATGGCCTGTGGCGGCCGGTTGCCTGAAAAGTATGAATGGCTGCGTCAGGCGATTGGTGAATACATTGAGGAAGAAAAGGGACACCACGAATGGATTCTCAATGATATCAATGCTTGCGGCGGCGATGCGGCGGCGGTGCGTGCCAATCGGGATGCAGGGCGTGTGGGTGTGCCGGTTGAACTGATGGTTGCCTACCTCTATCACCAGATTGATCGCGCCAATCCGATGGCTTTCTTTGGCATGGTCTGGGTGTTGGAAGGCACCAGTGTCGGGGTCGGTGGTCAGGTTGCGGCTTTGATCAAACAAACGCTGAATCTGCCGGAGCAGGCGATGACGTATCTGACTTCGCACAGCACGCTTGATCAGGAGCATATCCAATTGTTTGAGAGCTTGATGAATCGTATCACGGATCCTGTTGATCAACAGGCGATTATAGATTCCGCCAACATGGTCTTTGGTTTGTACGGCGGTATGTTGCGCCAGCTGACCACAGACCAGTTGCAGGATGTGGCGTAAGGGAATTAGCATGAATTTGCAGGATAAACAGGTATTACTGACCGGGGCGTCGGGTGGTATCGGAGAAAAAATGGCGTTGGCTCTGGAGGCGAAAGGTGCGTCATTGATTCTGGTCGCCCGTAATCGCAATAAACTGGAAGCGTTGAAAAATAGTCTGAATTATCCTCAACGTCACCAGGTACTGTGCGTTGATTTCAATCAGTCCGATGGCATTGAAATCTTGGATGAGTTTTGCCTGGCACAGGTCAAAAAGCGCCGTATCGATGTGTTGATTAATAACGCCGGCAATAATCAATTCAGCTTTCTGGCCCAGCGTTCCGCCCAGTCGTTGCAGCAAGAAATGCATCTTAATCTGATGACCCCGATTCTAACCAGTCAGGCGGCTCTGGGCTGGTTACAGCGTCCGGGTATTATCCTCAATATCGGTTCTACCTTCGGGTCGATCGGTTTTCCTGGTTACACCAGTTACTGTGCGGCCAAAGCCGGTGTGCAGCGCTTTAGCGAAGCGCTCGATCGAGAGTTGGATGGCGCTGGAATCCGGGTGCTGTATCTGGCTCCCAGAGCGACAGCCACCCCCCTCAATGACGACCGTGTTACTGAGATGAACCGTCGCCTCGGCAACCACAGTGACGCCCCTGAGGTGGTCGCACAGCATGTGGTGACAATTTTGGAAAAAGAGCGGGCCGCGATGTGGATTGGCTGGCCGGAAAAACTGTTCGCGCGCGTTAATCAACTGCTGCCCAAGCTGGTCAGTAACTCGATTCGCAAGCAACAGGACACGATTCACCACTACATCAACCAGGCGACATCTAAATAACGAGGGCGCGATTATGAAATGTATCACAACCATGGCTGTGGCCACTCTGACTCTTGGCATGATAAGCAGCGCAGCTGCTGCAGGAGAGGACCCGTTACAGACGATTCAGAAAAAATGGGCGGTGTGTCAGTATCAGTCAAAAGATAATGATCATCAGGTGTATTGCCTGGAAAATCTGATCAAAAGGAACGAAGAGGCCCTGCAACAGCAGCCCAACCGGGCCGAACTGAAAGTGTGGCTGGCGATAAACAAAGCTTCTCTGGCAGGTGCTGACGGCGGTTTGGGCGCCTTGTCCTTGGTCAAAGAAGCGAAAGTGTTACTGGAACAAGTGATTGACCAGGCACCAGAAACGTTAGATGGCTCCGCGTATACCAGTTTAGGTTCGCTATACTATCAGGTGCCGGGCTGGCCAATTGGCTTTGGGGATGACGATATGGCTGAGACCATGTTGCTTAAAGCACTGCAAATCAATCCGGATGGTATCGACTCCAACTACTTTTATGGCGACTTCCTGGCGGAGGAAGGACGTAAAGACGAAGCGATTCAATACCTGACTAAAGCTCAGCAGGCTAAGCCGCGGCCGGAGCGTCCGTTGGCGGATGAGGGGCGGCAGCAAGAAATAGCCAAGAAACTCGGAGAACTTAAACGATAATGCGTTTGCTGCTGGTTGAAGATGATATTTTGCTGGGACGTTCCATGGTGACTTCATTGAGTCGCCATGGTTTTACGGTCGATTGGGTTGAACGAGGCGCTGGCGTTGATGTGGCGCTAAAGACCGAGCAGTTCGCTGCGGTGGTATTGGATTTGACCCTGCCGGATATTGATGGCCTGGTGGTATTGAAAAATATTCGTCGCGCTGGTTACACCCTGCCGGTTTTGATTCTGACCGCGCGGGATGATATTGAAGATCGCGTCAAAGGGTTGGATGGCGGGGCGGATGATTACCTGATCAAACCGTTTGCGCTGGAAGAGCTTATGGCCCGGTTGCGGGTGCTGATTCGGCGCCAGTCAGGCTTTTGTGATACCCGGATTGATGTCGGTGAGCTGTCCTTGTCCTTGTCTGAGCAAGCGGTGGATTATCAGGGAGAGCGCCTCAAACTGACCAATAATGAATTTAAATTATTGGCAGCGCTGATCACTCATGCGGGGCGGGTGATGAGCAAAGAGCAATTACAGCAGTCATTGCATGGCTGGGATGAAGGCAGCAGTGATAATGCGATTGAGGTCCATATTCATAATTTGCGTAAAAAAGTCTCTAATGACGTGATCAAAAATATTCGTGGTGTGGGGTATATCATTGAAAAATAGTGGTCAGAAAGAGTTTTCGATTAAAAAGCGCCTGACGATTACCGTTGTCGTCTTGTCATCGGTGTTGATCCTGATCTCTCTGTTTTTCAGTTTTATGGCATCGCAACACGAAATTGAAGAAGTGTACGATGCGCGTCTTGGCCAATCTGCCAAATTGCTGTTACTTGGTATTCCCCTGGAAGAACAGGGGCTTGAGGCGACTAAAGCCAGACAAATGCTCAATACGTGGATGGAGCGTATTTCCGCCCAGGCTAAGGATGACGACGATGCGACCGCGTTTGGTCATCCTTATGAGCGCAATATTCTGGTTCAGTTTTATCTCAATGGCCAGTTAACCTGGAGCTCAATTCCCGAAATCACCACCACGCCGCATGATCCCCGTTATGCCGGTTTTGGCTATATGACGATTAAGCATCAATCCTGGCGCTATTTTCAGTTGCCTCTGCCTAATGATTATCACACACGTCCCGAATATGTGATTGTCGCCGAAAAACAGTCGATTCGCGATGAGATGGTGCATGAACTGGCGTTATCGACCGCTTTGCCTCAGCTGATAATGATCCCTTGTCTTGCCCTGGTGATGACGTTATTGATTGGTAAACACTTTGAACCGATCACAGAGCTGAGACGGGCGATTGCCCAGCGTAACGTTAATAAGCTCGACACCATTTTTGTTGCCAACCCGACTCAGGAGCTTTCCCCTCTGGTCGCGGCGCTGAACGCATTACTGGAGGAGCTGGAACAGGCCTGGATGCGTGAACGCCGCTTTACCCGCATGGCTGCCCATGAATTGAAGACGCCACTGACGGTGTTAAGGCTCAACGCGGAAAATGCCCTGCTGAGCCAGAACGAAGAGCAGTTGAAATCTGATCTGAACAATATATTGCGCGGCATTGAACGGACTGACCGTTTGATCCAGCAACTGCTGCTACTGGCTAAAGTGGAAAGTATCCATGATCTGAAGTTTGCCAGCCTCAACCTGAAACGGTTGGCACAAAATGTCACGGCGGAATTAGTGCCTCTGGCGCTGCGTAACGGACAGGAATTGTCACTGGAAGGCGATGATATTTTTGTACTGGGTGATGAGCCGCTGCTGCGTATTTTAGTCACTAATCTGGTCGATAACGCGATCCGCTACTCGGGTCAGGGCAGCCAGATCTGTATCAGGGTCAATGAAGATGCCGGCAGTGCCAATCTTTGGGTCAGTGACAGCGGTCCTGCCATTAGTGATGAAACCAGAGAAAAACTGTTTGAAAATTTCTATCGCGCTAATACCGAAAAAGGTGACGGAGCAGGTTTGGGGATGTCCATTACACGTGATATTGCGCGCTTACATCGTGGTGATGTGGCTTTGCTTGAGCGACAAAATGAACACAATACTTTCTGGGTGAACCTGCCTAAAGCCTAGTGCGCCAATCGCTTATTGATAAATTTCCAAATGGTAAATTGAGTATTTACGTAATTTCACTGTCGGAAATCGCGATCTCGCCATACACTTTAGTCATGTAATCGGTTACGGCGCTCGTTCCTGCAAGATTACACAATCAAAATCTGTTTATTGACTAACAACTCATGGCTAGGGTTTTAAAAAATAGAATCAAGAACAGAACAAAAGAGGTCAGCGCAAGCTGACCTCTTTTACTTTGTAATTTCTACGTTACTTTCTGATTGCTACATTTTTACTGCCGGCATAATTTGCAGGCGCTTGTTCGTTGCCGCGCCTGTTATTTACGGCAACTAACGGTTAATGATCACGCAACCATTAATGGCCAAGTGACCTATCACACCATACCTTCTCCTGACGAGACCGGACCTTCTGATGAGGCCGGATGGCGTTCACCGCCCGGACTGACACAGTCACAATGGCCTTGGGTTAAGCGCTGACACAGCCATTTCATCGCCTGATCGTTCATGCTTGGTTTATTCCATACCAGGCTGTAGGCCACGGTACCGTAATCGAATGGTAACGATTTACACACTAATCCCTTGGCCTGTTTCGCATGCTCTGCCCAATGGCGCGAGCAGGTAAATAACAGGTCCGTGTGGTGGCACATAATGGCTGCGGCGCCGAAGTCGGATGTGGTCAGTTTGATGTGTCGCGAGCGGTGATTTTGCGCGAGTGCTTTTTCAAAGAATGGTTCACTGAGCTCTTTGTCCAGAATGGACACATGCTGGCATGACAGATAATTTTCTATCGTCATTTCCTGCTCTGCGAGCGGATGGGCGGGATTCATCAGGCACACCATTTCATCACCGGTGATCACCTGCCACACTAAATCTTTCGCATGAGTCGGGGGTTGACTGATGTCATGAGGCAAAATCATAAAGTCTATTACGCCACGTTGCAGCGATTCGAATCCGTGATGCTCTTTGGAGTGAATGGTCAGCGATAATTCCGGGGAACACTCATCAATGATGTTGGCGATGTCTGCGGCAAACAGCTCCAGAGTACTTTCACGCATGGCGAGGTGATAGTGACCGCTGTATTGGGTTGGTTCAAAATTGGCCTGGTGCAATATTCCGTTCATACTGGAGAGAATACTGTGAACGGCAGGTCCCATCTGGATGGCGCAGGGGGTTGGAATTAGCTGATTCCCGTCGCGATAAAACAGATCATCATCGAGAAGCGCACGTAACTGAGCGAGAATTTTACTGATGCTGGACGGGCTGACACACAGCCTGGCAGCAGTCTGAGTCACGCTGCGTGTACTGAGCATGACGTGCAGTGCCGTAAGGTGTTTTAAGCTGAATCTCGATAGGTGAATATAATCCATAACACTAGAAAGCCATTCATCAATGACGCAAGCATATCATTATTAAGGAAAAATAGTGTAATGAATTATTTTCACTGCGCAGCGGGCGACGTGACATTCCTTCATTCCCGTTGTCTGCCAAGCGATTGGCGGATTTCTTCCAGTACCTGCGGGTTGGCCAGTGCGCCGATATTTTTGACCGCTTCGCCGTGCAAAGTTTGTTTTACCGCCAATTCGACCAGTTTACCGGAGCGGGTGCGCGGCACTTCGCTGATCGCATAAATAAACGCGGGTACATGGCGTGGCGAGCAGCGCTGCTTCAGGATGTGACGTATTTTCTCTTGCAGGTTGTTATCGAGCTGATGGGGTGCTTGCAACTGGACAAACAGCACGATTTCTTCACGATCTCCTTGGTTGTAGCCAACAGCAACCGAATCGACGATCTCAGGTATTTGATTGATCTGCTGGTAGATTTCTGCCGTGCCAATTCGCACGCCTCCTGGATTCAGGGTAGCATCGCTGCGACCGTAAAAACGGTAACCGGCTTGAGCTGTTTGTGCAATTTCATCGCCGTGGTGCCAGACGCCAGCAAATTTATCCCAGTATGCATGGTGATAAGCTTCACCATTATCGTGCCAGAATCCAATCGGTTGATTGGGAAAACTGTTGCGGCACACCAACTCGCCGCGCTGTTCAATAATGGCTTCCCCCTGCTCGTTGAACACAGCAATGTCCATGCCTAATCCAGCTCCCTGGCACTCGCCGCGATATACCGGTGAAATCGGATTGCCAAGCACAAAACAGCCGCAGATATCGGTTCCGCCGGAAATAGATGCCAAGTGTAAATCGGCCTTAATTTGTGAGTAGACGAAATCAAATTGCTCCGGATAGAGTACTGAGCCGGTTGAACAGAGCGTTTTCAATGCGCCGAGGTTAACGTAGCCACAGGGAGAAAATCCGCTTTTCTCCAGGGTGGCAAGATAACTGGCAGAGGTGCCGAAGAGTGTCATATCGCTCTCTTGCGCCAGTTCCCATAATACGCTGGGTTGCGGGTAGAGTGGGCTGCCATCATAGATGACCAGTGTCGCCCCGCTGGCCAGAGCAGATACGTGCCAGTTCCACATCATCCAGCCGCAGGTGGTGTAGTAAAATACCCGGTCACCGGGTTGAATATCACAATGGAGTTGGTGCTCCTTGAGGTGGTTGAGCATGGTGCCGCCCACGGAATGGGTGATGCACTTCGGCTGGCCGGTAGTACCGGACGAGTAGAGAACAAACAGTGGCTCATTGAAACCGACCCGCTCGAATTCGAGCCCGCGCGGCAGATAACTGGCAAGAATCGCCTGCCAGTCGGAAAATGTGTCGTTGAAGACCGGGGTGTCGTCGCGTTGCTGCAGATATTCTATCTGGCAGGTATTCTGGATTGAGCTGATGGTGTTGACGATCTGTGCGTTGCGCTCTTCCATGCGGTGAGTTTTACCGCCAAAAGTATAGCCATTGCAGCAGAACAGGATTTTGGGTTGCACCTGACCAAAACGTTCAACCACGCTGTCGACACCGAAATCAGGTGAGGTTGAGGTCCATATCGCCCCCAGGCTGGTGGTCGCGAGCATGGCAATGACCGACTCCGGGATATAAGGCAGATAGCCCGCCACCACATCACCGCGGCCGACCCCATTTTGTTTCAGCCACTGCTGGACAATCGAAACCTGATCGCACAACTTTTGCCAGCTTAACTTGCGGCTTTGGCCATTTTCATTTTTGAACCACAATGCTACGTCGTTTGGGCTCTGATAGGCATAAGAGAGCAGATTCTCAGCATAGTTGAGCTGCGCCTGTGGAAACCAGATGGTATCCCGGGCGCGTACCAGTTCCTGCCAGCGAGGCATTCCTTCACCATAGACACAATTGCCCCGATAGCCAATTACGTCGCAGAACTGCCATACTTCCATCCAGAACTTATTTTTGCTGAATACTGACCATTTGTGCAGTTGCTGATAATCCTCAAACGCTTCGCCCTGCATATTAATGTGACGCAGGAATTGCGCCAGATTGGAGGCGGCAACTCTTTGCTCGCTTGGGATCCACAATGGTGTCGGGTTCGGCATAATGTCCTCGTCTGGCGCAATAATTATTCTTTAATGCAACAAGTTTTGACCATATCTGGCTAAAGTCAAACCTGAATGTCAGGATCAGATGGCTGATATTTAAGTAAAAAAATATCAATGTAAAATAAATGTTACACAGAATGGCGGTGGGGAATAATTGGCCGCGATTGGCGCCAACTAATGAAGGCGATAGGCTTAATGTAACGCAATTGTTAAGGAGAGGAATGATGACACATTATCATTCCAAGCCAGTGAATCACAAAGGGTTGGTGCAATGGAGCGAGCAGGAAGATGCGATATGGCATGATCTGGTTGCCCGTCAGCAATCAGTGATTCATCCCCGCGCTTGTCAGGCTTACCTCGACGGGCTGAGTATGCTGGACTTACCGCTCGACCGGGTTCCGCAACTGCCGGAAATTAACCGGATTCTGCAACGTGAAACTGGCTGGCGGGTTGCGCCAGTTCCCGCATTGATTCCGTTTGATCGTTTTTTTGCCCTGCTGGCGGAAAAGCAATTTCCGGTTGCCACGTTTTTACGTAGTCGGGAAGAGTTTGACTATCTGCAAGAGCCGGATTTTTTCCATGAAATTTTTGGTCACTGTGCGATGCTGACGCATCCTGATTTTGCTGCTTTTACCCACAAATATGGTCAGCTTGGGCGTGAGGCATCCGCCAAGCAACGTGGTTTTCTGGCGCGGCTCTACTGGTTTACGGTCGAGTTTGGACTGGTACGGGAAGGTGATTTGACCAAGATCTACGGTGGAGGGATCCTGTCGTCTCCGGGAGAGACGATCTATTCACTGGGCAGTGACACTCCTATGCGCGCCGAGTTTGACTTGCACCGGGTGCTCAGAACACCGTATCGGATAGACATTATGCAGCCAATATATTTTGTGTTGGATGATATTCGTCAGCTCTATCAACTGAGTAAAATGAATTTAATGAGCCACGTTGAACAAGCGATGCAGGCAGGTCTTCTGCCGCCGCTATTTACGCCAAAGGAAGAAAACCATGCTTGAAGAACTACGCTGTGAGGCGTGCGGTGCAGATGCCATCGCGTTAAACGCTGCCGAGCAGCAAACATTATTACGTGAGTTGGATGATTGGTCGCTGATGCTGCGGGCTGGTATTCCACAGCTGGAAAAAATCTATCGATTTAAAAATTTTAAGCAAGCCTGGGCGTTTGCTGACCAAATCGCGCAACTGGCTGAAGAGCAGTTTCATCATCCGGCCATTTTGCTGGAGTGGGGTCAGGTCACGGTGACCTGGTGGAGTCATTCGATCAAAGGACTGCACAAAAACGATTTTATCTGTGCCGCGAAATGTGATGCTTTGGTGTGAGGTGATGCTTAAGTTCGAAGTGATGCTTAAGTTTGAGGCCAGGTTTTCATGTGTGAAAGGAGATGTGTTCGCTCACTGACGGGCATCTGGCCGCCTGAAGATTTCAGTCAGCTCTGTCTGTGACTGGGATTACACTGTGAGAAGATTCCACCGTTAAGAACGTATTACACCGGGTGGATCGTATTTCGCAGATAAAAAAAGAGCCAATCGTAATCATCACGATTGGCTTGATATAAGTTGTGAACAAAAAGTATTCACTAACAACGTCAGTTGGCTAGGTGACCCTCGGCTTAATAAGGGTCATTTCTAATAATGCAGTATATGTGCCAAGTTTTATACCCCCGGTTTTACGCTAAATCTCACCTTTTTTCCCCTTTTTCTACTCATTCTGTTGCATTATGCGAATGCAAAATGCGAAACAAAAACAATTTTGCTAGTGACCCTTGTGTTAGTAATGAGATTGAAATTGTTTTGTTATTGCTCTGTCATTTTGTTTACACATCTAAATAAATAACTTCGTTTTAGGAGTAATTTAAATAATTTTATACTTTTCAAAATCAATAAGTTATGTGCTAATTTGTTATTATTGGGTAATATTGAGGGTTGAAATAATCATTTGAGCTGTTAGTTTATAAAAGGAATTTGTTTAGAGCACTAACTGATATGTGGCAGACAATGATTACAGCAGCACCTTGGGTCGCATACCCTGAAATTATGCACAACACTCAGGATGAGTGGGCGTTTCGATCACCGAGTCGAACTGACGGAAAGCGCGTTCACGAGTTGATCGCGCAATGTTCGCCTCTGGATGAGAACTCCGCTTACTGTAACTTCCTGCAATCGACACATTTCCGCAGTACCTGTGTGGTAGCGGAACGCAATGGGGATTTGGTAGGATTCGTCTCAGCCTATCGCAAGCCAGACAAACCAGAAGAATTATTCATCTGGCAAGTCGCAGTGCATCAGGATGCGCGCGGAATGGGTCTTGCTTTCCATATGCTGACCGAATTGTTGACCCGCGATGATCTTGCTGACGTTACGGTCATCGAAACGACAATCACCCGAGATAACCAAGGCTCCTGGAGTTTGTTCAAAAAACTGGATAAAGCCAACGGCGAACGCGGTGAAGTGTCAACTTTTCTCGATCAGACTCGCCATTTCGACGGCGAGCACGATACAGAATACTTGTATCGTATTCCCCTAAATTCTCGAACCAACCGATAAGGATAAATCCCATCGTTATGGATATCTTTAAAAAGAAAGAATCAAACGTTCAATCTTATGCCAACAATTTTCCCGTCGTGTTTTCGACGGCGAAAGGCAGTTGGCTGTATACCAAAGATGGCGATGCTTACCTCGATTTTCTGGCGGGCGCAGGCTCGCTGAACTATGGCCATAACAACGCTATCTTCAAGCAGGCGTTGCTCGAGTACATCGACAAAGATGGTATTACTCACGGCCTGGACATGCACTCTGAAGCGAAAGCGGAATTTCTGCATGCTCTGCAAACATACATCTTTGCCCCGCGCGAGCTGGACTACAAAGTGCAGTTTACCGGCCCGACCGGCACCAATGCGGTGGAAGCCGCGATGAAACTGGCGCGTAAAGTGACCGGACGCTCGAATATTGTTGCGTTTACTAACGGTTTCCACGGCTGCTCTTACGGCGCTTTGGCCGCAACCGGTAATCAGCATCATCGTGGTGGCGCCGGCTTAGGTTTATCGGGCGTTACCCGCCTGCCATATGACGGCTATGCTGACATCGATGGTCTGGCTCTGTTTGAAGCCATGCTGGCTGACAACTCGTCTGGCCTGGACAAACCGGCGGCCGTGCTGGTGGAAGCCGTACAGGGGGAAGGTGGCTTGAATGCCGCTTCTGATACGTGGCTGCAACGCCTGAGTAAGATTTGTCAGTCTCATGGTGTATTGGTGATTGTGGATGACATTCAGGCTGGCTGTGGCCGAACCGGTACGTTTTTCAGCTTTGAAACTGCCGGCATTAAACCTGATATTGTGACCCTGTCGAAATCGATTGGTGGTTATGGCCTGCCACTGGCTGTGGTGTTGTTTAAGCCTGAGCTGGATGAGTGGAAGCCCGGTGAACATAACGGCACATTCCGTGGTAATAACCATGCGTTTGTTACCGCCGCGAAAGCGCTGGAAACTTACTGGGCCGATGACGAGTTTGAGCAGCACATCAAAGCGCGTGCCGAGCAGGTTAGTGCAACCATTGAGCAAGCTCTGAGCCGTTATCCTGAGCTGTTCACCCGCCGTAAAGGTCGCGGTCTGATGCAGGGCATTGAATGTCAGGACGGCGATATTTCAGACAAAATTGCGCGCGAGTGTTTCCGCCTCGGCATGGTGATTGAGACCGCAGGGCCGCAGGATGAAGTGGTCAAATTCTTCTGTCCGTTGACCATCAGCGAAGCTGAACTGGCACAAGGTCTGAGTATTTTCGACAAGGCGGTGGCCAATGTTGCCCCGCAATTCATTAAACAAGCCTCATAAGGAAGAGTCATGATTGTAAGAACCCTGGAAGAATGTCGCCAAAGTGAACGCCGTATCGTTGCAGAAACGGGCACGTGGGAAAGCGTGCGCATGCTATTGAAAGACGATCAGATGGGCTTCTCTTTTCACATCACGACCATCTATCAAGGTACCGAAACACACATTCATTACAAGAATCACCTCGAATCTGTGTACTGCATGTCCGGCGAAGGCGAGATTGAAGTGGTCGGCGGGGAAACCTATCCGATCAAACCCGGCACGCTCTACGTGCTGGACAAGCACGACGAGCATTACCTGCGCGCCGATAAAGGCGCTGATATGGTGATGGCCTGTGTATTTAACCCGCCGCTGACCGGAGCCGAAGTGCACGACAAAGACGGTGTTTATCCGGTTGCTGACTAAGCACTGAGTGATGTATGCCAGTGGCCGGTGAGAATAACCGGCCACTGACTTTCGCAGTAAAGTCCGCTTATTTTCACTTTGTCTTTACTAATGTCTTATCTAAAAAAACAAACAACCAGGAGACCCCATGTCTTACACCGTAGAAAAGATCGGTGGCACTTCGATGACAGCGTTTGATGCTGTACTTGATAATATTCTGCTTAAACCGAGTGACCCGTATAACCGTGTGTTTGTGGTATCGGCTTATTCGGGAATGACTGATGCGCTGCTGGAGTGTAAGCGCAGCGGTAAACCCGGCATCTACCAGATGGTCGCCAAACGCGACGAAAACTGGCCGGATGCGATGTATGATCTCGAAAAGCGCATGCTGATGATCAATGAAAACCTGTTCGCCGATCCTATCACCCGGATTCGTGCCGACAAGTTTATCCGCTCCCGAATCTCTGAAGCGGTCAACTGCATCAATAACATTCTGGACACCTGTCAGTATGGTCAATTTTCGCTGCGCCACTACCTGCCGCAGGTCCGTGAGTTTCTGTCTTCGATTGGCGAAGCGCATAGTGCGTATAACACCAGTTTAAAACTCAAAACGCTGGGTGTGAATGCGCGTTTTGTCGACCTGTCCGGCTGGAATGAAGAATCACGCGGTAGCCTGGATGAAGTGATTATTCAGGCATTTAATGATGTGGATGTGACGACAGAACTGCCGATCGTGACCGGCTACGCCTACTGCGATGAAGGCCTGATGAAGACCTATGATCGCGGTTACAGTGAAATGACCTTCAGCCGGATCGCCGCGCTGACCAATGCCGATCAGGCGATAATTCACAAAGAATATCACTTAAGCTCTGCCGACCCGCGTGTGGTGGGGCCGGACAAAGTCCGCCCGATGGGGCTGACCAACTTTGATGTCGCTGACCAGTTGGCGAATCTGGGCATGGAAGCTATCCATCCCAATGCGGCAGCTGGTCTGCGTCATCAGGAGATTGAACTACGGGTTAAAAATACCTTTGAGCCGGAGCATCCCGGAACCCTGATCTCCGGTCATCATCAGCCACAGGACAATAAAGTTGAGATTATTGCCGGCCGTAACAAGGTGTTTGCGCTACACGTGTTTGATCAGAACATGGTGGGACACATTGATAACGTCAGTTATGAACTGATGGAGATCATTGCTGATGCTAAAGTGCATCTGGTCGGAAAAGAGATGAACGCTAACTCGATGACTTATTTCCTTAGCGGCACCAGCGATAATCTGAACAAAGTGTTGTATAAGGCAGAGAAACGCTATCCTAATGCGTCGATCTCCGGGAAAATGGTCGCGTTAATCTCAGCCATCGGCGCACATATCAATACCAACCAGGCGCTGGCGCGCGGTATGCACGCACTGGCGGAAGTGGAGGTCAGCCCGATGGCGGCGCACTCGTCAATGCGTAACGTTAATGTGCAGTTTGTGGTCGAAGACAGCGACTACAACAGCGCGATTTGCGCCCTGCATCATGCGCTGATTGATGAGCAGGCTGCGACAGCCCAAGCTAAAGCAGCCAAAGCGGCGTAGTTGTCTGGCCCGCATCGCCTAGTGGCGGGGAGTCCAAATCGCGGACTGAAGCAAATTAACAGGTTGAACAAGCCGTCCGGGGAAAACCCGGGCGGCTTTTTTATGCTCGATTGATACCACGCGCCGCGCTGAAGTGACAGAGCGCGCTTGTGCAAACCGGTGTTTGGTGAATACGCAAGGCGTTTGATTCATGCTAAAAAGGGAACAGGCTGCTGACGTCGGAGTCAATCAGTTGCTTGAGGATCAACAGCCCTTCTTGCAGCTTATCTTCACGGCTGACAGACATCAAAGAGAGGCGGATATGGCTGCTGTCGTCGCCGGACACATCAAAGTAACTGCCGCTGCTGACGATAACCTGCCGGTCTTTGGCCGCCATTACCAGACGGTCGGCACGCCAGTGCGCTGGCAGCGGCAGCCAGACATGGTAGCCGTTAAAGCGCTCTCCTACCTGAGGAAAAATATCGCGCAGCATCGCCTGACGCTCAAGCGCGGTGTCACGTTGCTGCTCTGCAAGACGGAAGGCTTCGCCGTGGTTAATTAAATGCGCTGCTGCCACGTAATTGATCGGTGAAGAGAGCCAGGTGTAGGTGCGAATGTGTGCGTTGAGTGTGTGGATCAGGCTGGCGGGCGCCTTGATAAAACCACAGCGCATCGCGGGGCTGATCGCTTTGGAGAGCGAACTGATATGGACAGCACGCTCGGGAATAAAATTGCTGATCGCCGGGATTGGGTGCGGATTGAGAAAGGCATAGATGTCGTCCTCCACCAGCCAGATGTTCCTCTGTTCAATCACCCGGGCAATCTCACGCCGGCGCTGCTCCGGCATGGTCACACCGGTCGGGTTTTGGTGTGAGGGGACAACGATAGCCAGGCTGACCTTGTGCTCGGCAATGATTCTGTCCAGTTGCTGCGGGATCACACCTTCGTGATCCATCGGCAGGCTGACCACGTGCCGACCGGACAGGTTGGCGGCAGTCATGATTCCCGGGTAGGTGAGTTCTTCAACTGCAATGGTGTCACCTGGTTTCGTCAGGGTGTTGATCAGCAGGAACAACGCGTGCTGCGCGCCGTTGGTCAATACCGTATTTTCCTGGTGACCGCCCTCAAGGCCATAATGTCTGGCCCATTCCACACCGGCCTGACGATGTGCAGCATGACCGGAATGTTCGGTATAGCCAATCAGATCGGCGGTCAATTGAGCCGCGGCGTGCTGATAGGCGTGTTGCAGAGGCTGAACATTCTTATATAAGCAGGGCTGCAGAATAGAGAAGTTGTATTCATGCTCATCGTCCGGAGCCTGAATGACCTGATTCAATTCCGACTGGCGGCTGACATAGGTGCCCCGGCCGACGAATGATTCAAGGCGTCCTTTATCAGCCAGTAATTTATAGGCTTTCGCGACCGTAGCCGGTGTGGTGTTCAGTTCTTCTGACAAGGCGCGATGAGTAGGCAGCTTAGTATTGAATGCATAAATACCTTGCTCGATCCGCTGTTCAATGATCTGGGCTATGTTATGGAATTTTGTATCACTCACCTGGCTCTCCTCACTCAATATTCGCCTCATTATAAACCATGACTTAACTTAATGTGACTTGGTATTTTCCAACTAATTTAATTTTTTAAATTGACATATGTTAATGTGAGGTTTAAGTTAGTTCAAAAGTCAGGGTATCAGTGGTTTGGATTGTCGTTATCGTTGGTATTTTACGATAAGTATCTGAATTCATATTAGATTTGACAATCAGCTGGCCAGTTTAGGTCGGGATTGAGCGTTGGAAGGTACAGTGTCCTGGCTACTCTGGCTACTTAGTTTAATTTGCAATTGACATAGGTTGAGTGCCTGGTTATAGGGCAAAGTGGGATATCACAAGGAGCGGAGATGAAAAGAGCAGCATTTATCGGATTGGGCGTCATGGGAGCGCCGATGGCAGGGCATCTGGCTTTGCGTGGGTTCGAGACCTGTGTTTATAACCGTAATGAGCACAAGGCGATCAACTGGCTGGAGTGTTACCCGGGGCGGCATGCCGTAACGCCTTCTCTGGCAGCCCAGGGCGCGGATGTGGTGCTGGTGTGCGTCGGCAATGATGACGATGTGCGCAGTGTGGTGTACGGACCATCAGGAGTGTTAGGCGCAATGCGGCCTGGCTCGACTTTGATTGATCACACCACCACGTCGGCCGAACTGGCGCAGGAACTCGCCCGGGCCTGCAGCAAGCAGGGGGTACATTTTATTGATGCGCCGGTGTCCGGTGGTCAGGTCGGTGCAGAGCAGGGCGCTTTGACGGTGATGTGCGGCGGTGAGGAAGCCGTGTTTACAGCGATGAAGCCGGTGTTTGATTGTTATGCCCGCCAAGCCACTTTGCTGGGGGAGCATGGGCAGGGCCAGCGCTGCAAAATGGTCAATCAGATTTGCATCGCCGGTGTACTGAAAGGGCTGAGTGAGGCGCTGCTGGTGGCCGATGCTGCAGGGCTGGATATCGGCCAGGTCGTCGAGGTTCTCAAACAGGGGGCCGCCGGCTCGTGGCAACTGGAAAATCGCGCTTTAACCATGAGTCAGCAGCGCTTCGACTTTGGTTTTGCTATCGACTGGATGCGCAAAGACCTGGCGATTTGTCTGGCAGAGGCGGAGCGTCATCAGTTAACACTGCCGCTCACCGCCGAAGTGGATCGTCAGTATCAGATCTTACAGCAACAGGGATTAGGCCGGATGGATACCTCGGTATTGATCAAAGCCTGTCTGTAAAAAATAATATTAAGGATAAGAGCATGATGGATTGGCTGGGTAGTGATATTACGTTTTGGATGTTAGTGGCTCTGATGGCGGCAGCGTTTGCGGCTGGATTCATCGATAGTGTGGCCGGCGGCGGCGGACTGGTACTGGTGCCGGCCTTTATTTTAGCCGGTCTGCCCGCGCAGGTAGCGCTCGGACAGGAAAAGATAGTCAGTACTATTGGTACGCTGGCCGCGATCAGAAATTTTGTGCGCAATAAAAGAGTGGTCTGGATGGCGGTGGCGGCGGGGATCCCGGCCGGATTGCTGGGGGCGTACGCCGGCGCTCAGGCCATACTCTATTTTGAACCGGACACGGTCGGCAAAATTATTCTGGCGCTGTTACCTGTCGGGATTGCATTGTCTTTTGTACCAAAAAAAGAGCGGGCCAATGAGGTCAGTGCACCCGTTAATAGAGCGGTCCTTTTGGTTGGTGTGCCGTTAACTGTGTTGGTGATTGGCTTTTATGACGGCTTTTTTGGCCCCGGTACCGGCAGTTTTTTGATCATCGCGCTGCACTATTTGCTTAAATTTGATCTTGTGGCAGCGTCGGCGACGTCCAAATTATTTAATTTTGCGTCTAATCTTGGGGCATTGATTGCTTTTATGCTGGCCGGTCATGTGCTGTATGCGCTGGCGTTGCCGCTGGTGGTGATGAATCTGCTTGGGAACCATGCAGGCAGTTCTTCCGCGCTCAAGTATGGCCCGAAGTTAATCCAGCGCACCATTTCGTTGTCGCTCAGCCTGTTGATGCTCTCATTAGGTTACAAATTCTTGTTGGCTTGAGCATCGCAGCCCCGGATGGCGTGTGAATGTCCGCGACGCGCGATGATTTCATTGCTTGTTCTCTTACAGTTTCACGCCAGACGTTGTACAGTACGGAGATAGTCTCCGCACTGTATGGCGGTGCGGTTGATGATTGATTGATAACAGAAACAAGAGCCCCACAACATGTCACAACCGAATATCAAATTTATTGCCACCGATATGGATGGCACTCTGCTGGATGAAAACGGCCAGCTTGATGCGGAGTTTTTTGCCCTGCACCAGCAACTGGCTGAGCGCGGAATTTTGTTCGCGGCTGCTTCCGGACGTCAGTATTACAGCCTGCTCGACACTTTTGCTGATATTCAGGATCAGATCATGTTTATTGCTGAAAATGGCACCCTGGTGATGTACAAGGGTGAAGAGTTACACAGCAGTACCATAAAGAAAGCCGATATTGAGCAGATCATTCAACAGGCGCGTCAGATTGAGGATGCACATGTTGTGTTATGCGGTAAGCGTTCGGCCTACATTGAGACGACAGAGCGTGAGGCTTTGCAGGAAATTGAAAAATATTATCACCGTTGTGAGTCGGTGACGGATTTACTGGCGGTCGATGATGATTTCATCAAAGTGGCTATCTGTCATTTTGGCGGCACCGAGCAGCACGTATACCCGGTAATCAATCAGGCGTTTGGCGCCAGCCATAAAGTGGTGGTGAGTGCGAAAATCTGGTTGGATGTGATGCATGCTTCGGCTTCAAAAGGCACCGCTATTACTCAACTGCAGCAGTCACTCGGCTTTAGCGAACAGCAAACCATGAGCTTTGGCGACTACTTTAACGACGTCGAAATGCTGGAGGCCAGTTATTACTCTTTTGCGGTTGAGAATGCCCATCAAGAGATCAAAGCTCTGGCCCGTTTCCGTGCCCCAAGTAACCGTGATAAAGGTGTGCTGCAGGTACTGAAAGCGCTGTTAAACGGTGAAGAGCGCCTGTTTGAACAACAGAGTTGAGGTTTGACCAGGCCTGCTAAGGTTTAATGAACACGCTATGTTGTTTGAGCATCGCCATGCTATTCAATCAGTTCTGACAGAAGGCGGGTACCGGTGAAGGTATCCGCTTTTTTACTTTTGTCTGCTTTCAACTGCGCGTTATTGTTGCCATTCGTGCGCTTCCCGTGCCGCACGCGCCTCAGCCAGAGTACAGCCTGTCTGCTGAACCAGCTCCGCCAGGGTAATACCCGGAGATGTCCGGATTAATTCAACCAGCCGGTTTGGCCTCGTCTGCCGCTGGTAAGCCTCGATACTGACAGTTAATTTCTGGGTGACAAACCGAATCGCTTCAGCGTCCGGGCTGGCATGGAGCTCGCGTAGCAGTGCTGCTAGCTGTTCTCCCTGACCGCTCAGTTGCCAGTGACGTGAACGGCGGACTCGTTTGAGCTCACACTGCTGCGCCAGCGCCAGTTGTTTAAGTACCTGGGTATGTAACCGGCCAATGCGATGAATCAACGATGGCAGGGCAATCGTCAGCACTTCGTTTGCCTTATCTGGCAGGGGATTATCTTGCAGTTTGGTGCGGGATTTGGGCATGGGCAGTCATGGGGGCTGTGGTGGTAAAAGTGGCGACTCAAGGTACAAGTCAAAAACCATTTATAGACAAGTCACAATTCAGAACAAAGAATAACGTTACCAAGCCTGGGAGCAACAATCTATTGGCCAGGTGCTCAGTGAGAATGCTCTATGCATGGCAGTCCGGGCATAGAGCATTCAAAGGATTGTGGTTGATGCGGCGGATTATAGCTCTTGGCAGGCTATAGCTCTTAGTCGACTAAAGCTCTTGGTAGACTAAAGCTTCTGGCCCAGATCAATCGCGGCTTGCAGTTCCTGACGCGCCTGCTGCTGACTGATTGGCGAAACACGTTTTTCGACATCCATTAACAGAAATGACGTGGTATTATTTTTGTTGTCCTGCACGCCTTGCTCAACCACGACTAGGTTGGCGTACACTTTTTCCAGTACACAGGCCCCGATAGCGGCTGTACCATCCGGCATATCACCGTTCGAAACGCGCTGCGCGGCGACTGCAGTGCCTTCCGGCACGGACAGTTCTTTCACCCCCAGACTCTGTTTCCAGCTCTTGATCTGTTTGAGCGCCGCCGGATGGGAGGCTATTAGCGTAATCGGGTGTTTGGACGCCACATCAGCACGGTTCATTAATACGCACATTTCAATCGGTGTGGTAATGAAGGCTTTGACGTCCACCAGTTTGTATTGCTGTAACGCTTCGACCGTCGCCTGAACCAGGTGTCCATCGATGGTTGAGTTTTCAACTGCGCTGAAAGCAAGAGAATTGTGCAGATCAGCCTGCATAAAAGTGTTGAGCGGTGTACCGGAAAAGTCGACATCCGCTTTTAAACTGGGTTGTTGCTTAAACAGTTTGCTGATCGCTGCATCGTTAAAGCTGCCTTTGGATGCCTGTACGTAGATATGATCACTGCTGGCAGCAAATGTTCCCGATGCGAATAATGCTGTTCCTGCCAACAGTATGGTAGCCAATCGTTTCACGACAATTTTCCTTATTATGGTGTTAAACCACTAGCTTATTATTTAATCCCGGTAACGAGAAGCCTCCGGCGAAGGTTTTTTTACAAAGCCCGATCTGGCTTCACATAAGCCTGTCGCTTCGCAGACGGATGTGTTAAAAAGTGCAGGATTTTGAATAAATATTTGGTTTGTTGGTATGGAATTGCAAAATATAGCAGTCAATCTTCGTCTTCTATGCAGTTATGTAGGTAATGTCACTGAGTGCAGTCGTAAAATCGGCATCAACCGGCAGCAGTTTTCCAAATACCTCAACGGCTACAGTCAGCCTTCGATGCAGAGTTTGCGTAAAATCTGCGATTACTTTGGTGTCGACAGTGATGAAATTTATCTTGAGCCGGAGTTATTCAAAAAGCTGTTATCAACCCAGCCGATCACTCACCAACCTCTGCGCCTGGTGGATGATTCGCCGCAGAGCCAGCGCTATAGCCGGCAATTACAAGGCATGATAGAACATTCCGCTCAGGGGCTGGAGCGTTATCTCGGCGATTATTATTACTACTATATGACCCCGTCTTATCCCGGACATATCAGCAAAAGTTTTGCCCGCCTGACAATGAAAAATGGCATTGGCTATTCGCATTTCTACGAACGGGTCGAATCCGGCCAGGCGATGCAGGAGCATTGTGATATCGGTAAATTTGTTGGTGTCCTGTTTCTGCTGGGCGAACGTCTGCAGATCGTGGATTACAGCGTGCATTGTCAGCGTGCGGTTTCCCAGACGATTCTGTATGGCGCAACCCGCGGCAATGTCCATCTGCTCTCTGGATTGACCATGGGGATTCAGGGGCGCAACTCACGTATTCCGTTCACTTCGCGGGTCGTTTTTGAAAAGTTAAGCAGTGAGCAGCCACTGAAACAAAAATTGCGCGGAGTCAGCCTGGAGCGGATCGATGATAACAACCTATCACCTGCGGTTTTATCGCGCTTGACCGCCTGTGGCAGTCTCGATGACCCGCATATTTTTACTGCGGCAGAAAACTATTGAAGGGATTGGGCAAGCTGTTGCCTCAGAGCTCTCGATAAAAGTTTTATGACCAAAAGGTTCTGTTTACAGCAGCTTGCTTTAACCGGTTAAGGTGCCAGCAGATAGCCGCTGCGGATCACTTTCTCTCCGGCCACATTACCAACCAGCATACCGGCCGTTGCCATGCGACGATTGGTGCGTGAGTAGACTCTTCCTGCCTGGCTGACCCGGATTGGTTCGACTTTATCGCTGACCGGGTCAATCACTTCGGCAAACAGGTCGCCGGCCTGCAGCCAGTCACCCGGCTGCGCATGCAGTACCAATAATCCACCCATCGGTGTCGTCAGAGTCTCAACAGCAGCTAAATCGCTGCTTGGCGCCGTACCCTCCGGCATCATGGTATCGCCGCTGATGATATCCAGGGTGTGCAGGTACTGGATGATAGCATTGGCGTCTTTTTCGGCGTATGTGTCATTCACATCAGCCTGGCCGCGCAGCTCAATGGTAGCGCCGAGACAGCCCTGAGGGATCCGTTCGCCGAATTCAGCCTGCAGACGCTGCCAGATCATATCCACGCTGCAGTCAAACGGGCTGCCACCGGTCTCATTCGCCAGCATATTGACTTGTGAATCCAGAGCCCGCGCCAGCGGTTCGATACCCGGCCACGAATAATAGGTACTGTAGGTGTGCAGCATTGCTTCAAAATCACAATGCAGATCGAGCATCACATCCGCATCATGGCTCAGCAGTTGCAGCGCCTGATGATGTGACTGATATTCGGTTGTGACGGTCTGAGCAAGCAGCGCTGTTCTCATCGCGGCGCGAATCAGCTGCTTGTTATGCTGGGTATCGTCACTGAGCTGGTCTGCGATTGCCGCGCGCACGTCACTGTAGGTATCGTAATAATTGCGATTAAAGTTAGCACCATTTTCCAGCTCATAACGGCCAAGGTGAATATCCATGATGTGCTGGTTTTGCCCAATCGGGTTGGCAACCGGCACTAATACCACTTCTCCCAACAGCAAACCATGCTGTTCGAGCTCGAGTAATTGCTGTTTCAGTTTCCAACTGACCAGCATGCCGGGTAATTCGTCAGCGTGCAGAGAGGACTGAATATAGACTTTCTTGCCGGCATCTTGTGGCCCGAAATGAAAGCTGTCTATGCAGCGCTGAGTGCCGGGAACCGGAGCGATTAAAGGGGTCTGAATATGTTTCATAGTGAGCCTGTAGGGTAAAGCCAATGACACAAGGTCACGCGGTCAATAAAACAAAGACAGCCGTGGCTGCCTTTTCATTATGAAATCGACACTCATGTTATCGACGGTCATTTGATGAGTATCGGTAAAATGGGTTAGCGATGATAAAGCTGCAGGTCACCAAAGTATTGGCGCTGGATACGGTCATAAGTACCATTGGCATGGATTTTTTCCAGACCTTCGTTGAGCTGCTGAGTCAGCTTGCGGTCGTTTTTACGCACTGCAATCGCGGTATCGGCCGGCAGCAGTTCGTCTTCAATCTGCAAGTTGGTAAAGCTCGCCTTGTTGCCACGATCAATAAAGTTAAACTGAGCCTGGATCATATCCTGAAAAGAGGCATCGATACGGCCGCTGAGCAGATCGGCATAGACCTGGTCCTGATCCTGGTAGGTCTTGACCTGGATACCATGCTGCTCAAAACGCTGTCGTACAAACTCTTCCTGCATTGAGCCCATCTGAACGCCGACCACCTTGCCCTGTAGCGATTGTGGATTGGCGGCCAGTCCTTCTTCACTGCGGCTTAGCATCGAAGAGTAGCCACTCCACACGACGTTGGTGAAATTCACCTGGCGGCTACGCTGCTCGGTAACCCCTAAAGAAGAGAACACGGCATCAATTTTACGTGCTTTCAGGCTGACGATCAGGCCATCAAAATTCGAAGGTACCCATTGGCATGTTCTGTTGATTTCAGCACAAATTGCGTTACCAAGATCAATTTCGAAACCGGTCAGAGAGCCGTCCGGATTGGTGGACTCAAACGGAGGAAAGGTGGCATCGACGCCGATACGCAGCGGCGGACCACCAGCTTGTGTGGTGGCCGCAAACAGGGTCGAGCAAAGCAGAATAAGGGAACTGATGTGTCTCATGATTTCTTCCGTGATGAAAAAGGCATTAAAAAGTGTCTGATCACTGTATCGGTCACGGTGTGGGAAGTCTACGTCAGGCGGACTGCCGTGCGCTGCATAACGATGCTTAGGAGCATCAACTCGCATCACCTGAGTATAAGCCTTGCCATGGCAAGCGATATTTCCCCCGCGCGATGAATTGTCTCTATCCGGGATGTGGTTGACACGGAATTTGTGGCAGACTAGAGGTTATTCATTGGTTATCAGTTACACGGTGCTAAGTGACGGCAATGCCAGACAGTCAAGATCGCATTCAACAGCTCGAGCTTCGGGTCGAAGAGCTTACCCGGCAGAATGAACGTTTACAGGAAAAACTCAACGCGGCGTTGGATGGTACCGGGCTCTGTTTGTGGGAGCAGCAAGTTCCAACCGGACAGCTGCGTATTTTCAATATGGAGTGGGGCCAGATGCTCGGCTTTCAGCCCAATGAGCTGGAAGCGAATATTGAGACCTGGAAAAGCAAACTGCATCCGGATGATTATGACCTGGCGGTCGGAGCGTTTGAGGACCATCTCTACGGACGCACGGATACCTACCAGGTGGTGCACCGTATGCTGCACAAAGACGGCAGCCACAGCTGGGTTTCCGATCGCGGGCGGATTGTCGAGTATGCGGAAGATGGTTCGCCGCTGCGGATCATGGGCACTCACATCGATATCACCAATGAAAAACGCTATGAACTGGAACTGTCGCGTTTGGCCAGTCAGGATCCGCTGACGGGGCTGTTGAACCGCAATGCACTGCTGGATGAGTTTGAACAGCTGTGCGGCCTAGCTCAATCCGGACCTTGGTCACTGGTGTTTATCGACCTGGATAATTTTAAGGCCGTTAACGATCATCTCGGACATAAGGCCGGGGATAGTGTGCTGATGGTGGTGTCACAATGGCTGACCCGCTGCGCGCCTGAACATTCTGTGGTGGCGCGTCTCGGCGGCGATGAGTTTGTGCTGCTGTGTCCGGCGCAGGATGAGGCTGCGCTTAATCAGTGTACCGATCAACTGCTGACGCTGGTCAGTCAGCCGATTCGTCTGGAAAACGGTGCGGCGCAAATTGGTTTTAGTATCGGTATTTGCGAGTTTAGTGCCGGACAGTACAGCTTTGAGCAACTGTATGAGCTGGCTGATCGTGCCATGTATGCAGTGAAAAAATCCGGTAAGAACGGAGTGCAGCGTATTGACGCTACCGAGAAAGGCAATCGCCCGTAACGATGAATAATTAACCGTTAACCATTAACCAGTACGGGCGATAGAGTGCTGAGGATAAAGAGACTTACCTTAGCCTGTGCATCAGTGCTGTAACCATTGTGCCAGTTCTTTAGCGTAGTACGTCACAATCACGCTGGCACCCGCACGCTTAAAACCGACCATGGTCTCCAGTACGGCGCGCTGCTCTTCAATCAAACCAGCCTGCGCGGCATTTTTCAGCATCGCGTACTCGCCGCTGACCTGATACACCGCCAACGGCAGGCGAGTGTTATCGCTCAGTGATTTCAGCACATCCAGATAGGGTGTACCTGGTTTGACCATCAGGATATCGGCACCTTCGTCTTCATCCAGCGCCGCTTCGAGCAGAGCCTGACGACCATTGTGCGGATCGGCCTGATAGGTGTTGCGATCGCCTTCCAGTTCACAATCCACCGCAGAGCGGAACGGGCCGTAAAACGCCGAGGCAAACTTAATTGCGTGCGCCATGATGCTCACGGTCGGATAACCGGCAGCGTCCAGGCCCTGGCGAATTGCGCCCACCTGGCCGTCCATCATCGCGGAAGGTGCCAGCATATCAGCGCCGGCTTTCGCCGCGGCAACAGACTGCTTGACCAGGTTAGTCACGGTCAGATCGTTATCGACATAGCCGTCGTGCACTACGCCGCAATGGCCGTGCGTGGTGTATTCACAAAAACAGATGTCCGGGATAACAATCATATCCGGACAGGCTTCCTTAATCGTGCGAATCATCCGGGTCAGCAGGCCATTGTTATGCCAGGTATCTGAGCCGCATTCATCTTTATGTTTAGATATGCCAAACGGCATCACGTAACGAATACCCAGTTGGTATAACTCGTTAACTTCACGTGCGATATCAGATTCCGGAATACGATTGACGCCCGGCAGTGAAGGAATGGCAACTGGAGCTTCGATGCCCTCTTCAATAAAAATTGGCTGAATAAAATCACTGACCGAAAGCTGAGTTTCCTGCACCATCTGGCGGATATGAGTGTGAGCTCTTAAACGACGCGGGCGCTTTACGGGCGCAACAAGAGATGGGTTTTCCATTCGGGACACCTTACTGATAATTCTGTGCTTGCCGGTATGGCTGGGCCGATGTCCGTATTCAGCGCCTGGGGAATGGGTCTTCATGACGCCTGAGTCTCGGCAAGCAGCTAAGTTGAGCGCTGTGACTCCATCATGGCGCGTTCGGAAATGAATTGGTAGCTTTATATCAAAATCAAATAATTGCTTGGTTACTATCAGAACAGTTAATTAATTTCCGCGGCTATGTCGTTAACCGCCGTCCCGACGTCGTGCCGGGAATACCGAGGGTAAGATTTCCTACTTAGAGTGAAAGTTGAGGATTCATTTTGAGAAGGAAATCAACAATGTTACTTGAAAAGAGATCAATGTTACTTGAAAAAAGACCAACGTCAGTTAAACAGAGATCAACAACGCTACTTAAAAAGCTGACCGCGGCAGCGATGTTATCGGCTTTATCTATGGCAGTGACGCCACTGGCGAATGCCCAGGTTAAACTCGATTTTTCCAATGAGTACAACGCACAATCTATTCACGCCCAGGGTGATCTGTACTTTATCAATCAGGTCAAGGAACTGACCAAAGATGAAGTCAATATCACTTTGCATACTGGCGGTTCGCTCGGCTTTAAATCCGTTGACCACTTTTACGCGGTTTCTGACGGAGCGGTGCCGCTGGCGGATACACTGGCAGGCAGCATGGCCGGTATTGACCCCATTTTCCTGCTTTCTTCATTGCCGTTTGTGGTTAAGAGCGAGGATGACGCAGAAAAGTTGTATCGGATTGCTAAGCCATACTATGAGCAAGTGTTTGCCGACAATAATGAAATCCTGTTGTATGCCTCTCCTTGGCCGGCGAGTGGTATCTGGTCCAAGCATGCAGTCAACAGTGAACGTACTTTAAAAGGCCTGAAAATCCGCACTTACGACAAGAATGGTACGCTGACGTTTAAAACCGCTGGTGCAGCACCGGTTAATCTGTCTTGGGCCGATGTGGTACCGCAATTGTCGACTGGCGGGATCGAAGCGGTACTGACTTCGGCTGATGCAGGCGCAAGTGGCCGCTTCTGGGAAAATCTCAACTCTTACAGTGCGATTCAGTATGCGATTCCACTCAATATGGTGCACATGAATCGTGATGAATTTGATGCTCTGAGCGATGAGCAGCAGCAGGCGATCATGCAGGCGGCGCGTAACACCGACCAACATAACTGGCAAACAGTCCGTACTCGCGTCCAGAACAATTATGCTGAATTACGTGCCAACAATGTCACTATTCTTGAAGAGCTGCCGGCTGATTTTATTTTGCAACTGCAGCAGGCGGCTCAACCGGCCTTGAAAGATTGGCTGGAAGAGACAGGTGAGCGCGGCAAAACCATCATGGACAAGTTTGCGCAGAGCAAATAGGGACGCCGATGAAGACACTAATCCGTTTATCTCATGCGCTGAACCGACTGTGCGGAGGAATGGCCATTGCGCTGATCCTGTACATGTTCGTGCATATTATTGTTGAGATCGGCTTGCGCTTTTTTGGTATGTCGACTTTTGTTCTGGACGAGTTTGTCGGCTATGCCGTTGCGGCTTCGACTTTCTTTGCTTTGGGTTACAGCCTGGAGCGGGATGGTCTGATCCGGGTCAATGTGGTACTGGACCGAATTGCTGAATCGAAGCGCTGGATACTGGATTTGTTCGCCTCGCTTCTGGCCAGCGCTTTCTTTCTCTGGGTCGGCTATTATTGGTGGCTAACCGTAGCGCGTAGTTTTGTGCGCGGTACTACCAGTCAGTCGCTGGCAGAAACACCGTTGTGGATCCCGCAGGGAATGGTGCTGATCGGGATGGGCATGTTGTGCCTGACTCTGATCGTGCGGATTGCCGCCCTGATCTGTTATCAGCAGGCTCCGAAACCTGCTGCGCAAGGAGCCTGATATGGACATGTTATTTATTGCGCTTGGTGTGCTGGCGCTGCTGTTTGTGGTGCTCGGCAGCGGTATCTGGGTATTCGCCGGTCTGGCGGTCGTGTCATTTGGATCCTTGGTGTTGTTTGGCGATATGTCACCACAGCGGGTCGGCAGTATCCTGAGCCGGATTCTCTTTCGTGCCGGTAACTCCTGGGAATTAGCGGCGATCCCGCTGTTTATTCTGATGGGTGAACTGATTTTCCGCTCGGATATTTCCGATCGTCTGTTTAAAGGCCTGGAGCCCTGGACCCGCTTGATCCCGGGAGGCATTTTGCATACCAATGTGTTTGGTTGTGCCATGTTTGCCGCGGTCAGTGGTTCCAGCTCGGCGACAACAGCCACGATTGGTAAAATCACCACCACCGAGCTGCAAAAGCGTGGCTACGATCGCCAGCTGTCGATCGGCTCTCTGGCCGGTGCCGGTAGCCTGGGATTACTGATCCCGCCTTCGATTGTAATGATCGTGTACGGTATTCAGGCCGAAGTCTCGATCAGTAAGCTGTTTATGGCGGGTATTCTGCCTGGCATTCTGATTGCCATGCTCTATTCCGGTTATCTGATGCTGCGCACCTGGATGTCACCAGAACTAGTGCCGCAGGATCAGAGTAGTGATATTACGAAGCTGCAGAGTGTAGGTTACCTGGCACCGGTACTGCTGCTGATCTTCGTGGTACTGGGGGCGATCTATACTGGGATTGCAACGCCATCGGAGGCTGCTGCGGTCGGCGTACTGGCGACCTTGATTTTGCTGGTCTTCGAGCGCCAGCTCAATGTCGCGATGCTGAAAGAGGCGCTGATTTCGACCGTGCAAAGCTCGACCATGGTGTGCAGTATCATGGTGAGCGCCGCGCTGCTTTCTACTGCGATGGGCTATCTGCATCTGCCGTCTGAACTGGCCAAATGGATTGCCTCCATCGATCTGACACCGGTTTTGCTGCTGTGCGCATTGGCGCTGTTCTACATCATTCTGGGCCTGTTTCTGGACGGGATCTCGATTACGGTGATGAGCCTGCCAATTACGCTGCCAATCATTGAACAGGCCGGTTTTGATCCGCTCTGGTTCGGGGTCTTTCTGGTTATCATGGTCGAGCTGGGCCAGATCACGCCGCCGGTGGGCTTTAACCTGTTTGTATTGCAAGGTTTGACCGGAGAGAAGATCGGCCGTATCGCACGGGCTTCTCTGCCGTTCTTTGTGCTGATGTGTCTGGCGGCGGCTATTCTGTGTGCCGTCCCGCAACTGGCGCTCTGGCTGCCTAGTCTGGCCTGATGCAGGAGCGTTGACGGTTCCGTCCCCGTAACTCAAAGCGATAACCGGCTCCGTCAGGAGCCGGTTTTTTATCTCATTGACATGACGTTAGGTGTTCTGCCCCCTGTCAATGCACGGTGACATTCAGTTGCTCAGCCAGTTTGCTTATATCCAGCGTAATCAACCACAAGATAGGTTTATGTGTTGGGTACCGCAGCGCCGGCAGGCTGAAAATAGCCTCATGATGGTAACGTGGAAATGATTGTGCTGCAGGCCATATGCTCGGTGCCGGGCCTGAGGCTGGTTCAGTGATGTGCAACTGCACGGTTGGATAAGAGTTCATACACACCTCCTTAAAAAGAGGGTGCAGACGTACCCTCAAGTTAACAAACTGCGTGGGCGAAAGCAGCGTTGCCGCTGGCCACTTACCCATATATGTAAGGTCGTTGTTGCTGACTTCAAGAGGCCGGTGTGGATTTAATTTACTCTTGCAGTAACCAAAATGCCCTGCAGCTGCAGGGCATTTGACAACATGCGCTAATAAAAGAGGTCGTTACAGCATCACCAGGCTGGCGGTGCCAAGGAAAGCGAAGAAACCCACCACATCCGTGACTGTGGTCAGAATCACCGATCCTGCCAATGCCGGATCGAGCTTCAGTCTATCCAGAATAATAGGGATCAGCACACCAAACAGTGCCGCGGTAATGATATTGACCACGATCGCCAGCGAAATGGTGTAGCCAATCATAGGTGACTGAAACCAGAGCCCGGCGACACCGCCGATGATCAGTGCCCACACTACGCCGTTAATGGCGCCGATGCCCAGTTCGTTTTTCATCAGTGCAATGCGGTTACCTGTCGTGACCTGATTGAGTGCCATGGCTCGTACCATCAGAGTCAGGGTCTGACTGCCGGCGATACCGCCCATTGATGCGACAATCGGCATTAACACTGCCAGGGCTACGACCTGGGAAATGACATCTTCAAACAGGCCAATTGTGACCGAGGCCAGAATAGCGGTCAGCAGGTTGATACCGAGCCAGACACCACGGCGTTTGGAACTGCGCACGACCGGAGCAAACAGGTCATCGCCTTCATCCATACCGGTACCCGCCATCAGGCGCGCTTCGTACAATTCACGTTGCGTACTGAGGGCAAACTGCCAGTCAACCGCACCCACCAGAGTATCATCGTCACTGACCACCGGCACCATGGGCAGGTCAGCATGCTCCAGCGCTTCGACGGCATCGGACAGGGATTGACGAGCGTTGATCAGGACCAGTTCATCCTTTTTCAGCTCTTTGATCGGTGTGCTGCGCTCGGCTTGCAGAATATCACTGTAGGCCACCACTCCACGGAATTTACGCGCTTTGGTAATCAGATAAATGTATTGCGGTGATTCCAGATGGTATTTATCGATCAGGGCCAGAGCTCGGGTTACGCTGATCCCAAACGGCAGGGTAAACAGCTTTCTGTCTGCCCAGTGGCCGATTTCGTCATCTTCAAATTCATTGGCCTGATCATACAACTCAAGCTCGTCACGGCTGATAAGACGCAGTGCTTCCGAGACGATCTCATCCGGCAGAGAGTCTTCCCATTCGATCAGTGACAAGTTGTCCAGATTGGCCAGAGTCAGTTTCAGCTCGGCTTCGGACAGGGCTTTGATAACAGAAACCCGCACGTCGGCACGCATTTCGGTCAGCACATCGATGTGCATCTCCATCGGCAGGCTACGCCATAAACGTACCCGGTCATCGACCGGAAACGCTTCCAGAATCAGTGCCAGTGAGCCTTCATCCAGTCCGTTTTCGACCATTTCCCCAAGCAGAGCCACTTGATGCTGATCGTCGTCAGCCTGGGCCAGGGTTTGAATTTGTTGTGACAGATCCTGGTACTCGCTCAACGTTTCACTCCATTCGGTAATTGCTTTTTGTCTGCTTTCTTGAGCGCTTTTTCCGGTGCTTTGCTCAGCACAATCACGGGGCGAACAATAAACAGATTATTCGGGTAAAGGATGCGGTTGCCATCAACGGTATCGAGTACGACATTGAGGAAGGTCATATCGACAATTCGGCCCTCAACATGATTAGCGCCATCGACTACGCGGACCCACAGGCCAATCCGGCAATGATTTTGAATAAACAGCGCCAGGAACGAGGTGACATTGCTCAGCAGCGACCAACTGGCGAACAGGCCGACGCCCAATAAGGCAAACAGAGATGAGCCCACCACCAGCAAGCCGCGTAGCTCAATCCCCCACATCATCATTAAGGTCAGTAGCAAGGTGATCAGCATGGCTGCTTTGATCAGCCAGCGCGCGCGCTTGATGCGATGAACGTCATGACGATCGCTCACGGTGCTTTCAAACAGGCGCAGCAGCACCTTGGCAATTTTAGGGTAAATGAGCAGAGCAACAATGGTGATCCACCATTGGTAATAGTCTTGTAATAAAGCGATGTAATCCATAGTGGCAACGCACACAGAAGTTTGCTTCAAAATAACTGAATTACAGGGAATTACAAATTGAATTATCCCCTTAACCGGGGATGTGCTGTTTTATTGGCCGAAGTACAAATAAAACGGCGTCATGACGGTGCGCAAGATTAGTTGAGCCTTACGGAAGTTTGAGCGGCTCTGCATCTTCATTCTCTATGGTGAGTAATAAAGCGTCGGGAGTGATTTCCGGCGCATTCATCATCCGTGCTAAACGCTGCAGCGAAGAAAGAATCAGGGTCTGCTCCCATTTGTCCAAGGCACGAAACTGGTGCACAAAGTCATCCTGCAGCATTTGCGGCGCGGCTGAAAGAATCTTCTCTCCTTCTGACGTGAGATGGGCGTGCACCTTACGTTTATCGGTGGTATCGCGTTCCCGTTTCACCAGTTCACGTTTTTCCAGTCGATCCAGAATGCTGGTGGCTGTTGCCTGACTCATGTTGGTCGCGCCAGACAACTGACGTATGGTCATGCTCGGTTCGGCTTTGATTGCTCTCATCAACAGCAGTTGCGGGCTGGTCAGTCCAAAGTCTTTGTTGAGTTTTTTGGAGTGCAGATCAATAGCGCGTATGATTTGTCGTATCGCGACTAATACTTCCTCGTGGATATCCAAGTTATCCTCCATCAAGTCTTATTGGCGTTCTCCGTCCTATCGCTCTGAAGAGAAAACTGCCTGACTTGTCGTTATCATTATAATAGTTGGGTACTGAATTGTTATTTGGCACGCAATATCGGCGTGGTGCGAAATATATGTTTGGGGCTGAAATGCCCGCTTATCACTGAGTTACCTGAGTTATCTGAATTAACTGAATTAACTGAATAGTGATAAGCGTCTGATGTTCATGACCGGGCAGGCTAATCTCCCCTGACGGTAGTGAGCTCGATTAGCCCGCCGGTGGCTATCACTTCACCTTTGCCTGGTGGTGATTACATCGCGGCCTGTTTAGCGCTTTCAATCCATGAATTGAACAGTTTCTGGTGCGCTTTAATCCAGCCATCGGCATGCGCTTCAATATCCTGCTCGGAATTATGACCCTGACTCATCATCATGTTTTCAGCACTGACATCATTGATGTTGAGTTTCATCACTTCGAACAGTTTCGCTGCGGCCGGGTTGTTGTCAGCAAACTGCTTGTTGGCGACGATTTTCATCGAGTTCATCTGGAAGCCGTAATTTTTGCCATTCGGCAGTGTGGTATCTACGTCGCTGCGATCGCCAGGCAGAGCAGAGAAGGGCACTTCCAGCCACACAACATCTTTACCCGGAACCAGCACACCACTTACCCAATACGGAGTCCAGGTGTAGTAGAAGATTGAATCGCCTTTTTTATAGCGCGAGATGGTATCGGCTATGATTGCGGCATAGTTACCCTGATTGTGAGTGACAGTGTCACGCAGGCCAAAAGCATCCATCTGATGTTCTATTACACCTTCACAGCCCCAGCCCGGAGTACAACCGGTTAAATCCGCTTTGCCGTCATCGTTGGCGTCAAACAGCTTGGCGATTTTCGGATCTTTGAGCTGTTCAATATTGGTGATGTGGTACTTGTCTGCGGTTTTTTTATCAATCAGATACCCTTGTGCAGCGCCAGAAATATACTCGCCTTTACGATAAAATTTAGCGTCACCGCCGGCTGCCTGATATTTGTCTTTGTGCAGCGGCGCCCAGTTAACCGCCAGATAGGTGGCATCGCCTTCGCTGATCGAGGTGTAACCGACGTTGTAATCCACTTCTTTGGTTGGTAGTACGGTGTAACCTAGTGCTTCCATCGCTTTATTAACGATCAGCGTCTGGAACGTTTCTTCAGCCACTGTCGACTGAACCGGTTGCACTGTAATACCCTCACCAGGCAACTTGGCAAAGGCCGGGGCTGCGAGTGTTGTACCGGCCACAAATCCTGTGGTGAGTATTGTCTTCCATGCTAACTTCATTTCTGTTCTCCTAGCGTGTTTTTACCTTCTGTGTGAATCAGTTTCTGTTTCAGGTGGTATACCAGTGAGGCCGGGCCTTTCTGGTACCAATGGGTCTTCTTGTCACGGCTGTTTGCGCCTATGGACTGAGTAATCCGGTCAAGAAGAATCGCCAGAATGACGATACCCAGACCACCGACTGCGGCTAAGCCCATGTCGAGACGGCCAATACCACGCAGCACCATCTGACCTAAACCGCCGACCGCAATCATGGATGCGATCACGACCATGGACAGCGACAGCATCAGCGTCTGGTTGACGCCGGCCATAATGGTTGGCATCGCCAGCGGTAACTGAATGCGATACAACATCTGTTTCGGACTGGCGCCAAAGGCGTGACCGGCTTCAATCAGCTCCTCAGGTACCTGCTGGATACCCAAGATAGTCAGACGCACGATAGGCGGCAGGGCGAAGATAATCGTCACCACCACGCCCGGCACGTTACCGATACCAAACAGCATTACAATCGGCACCAGATAGACGAAGGCGGGCGTGGTCTGCATCGCGTCCAGCACCGGCCGGATAATTTTGCCTGCGGTCTCACTGCGTGCCAGCCAGATACCCAGCGGCAGCCCGATCAGCAGGCAGAAGAACACTGAGGTCATCACCAGTGCCAGTGTGACCATGGCTTCATCCCAGGCGCCGATCAGGCCGACGACCAGTAATGAGCAGAACGTCGCGATGCCCATTCTTGAACCAGCCAGTTGCCAGGTGATCAGAAACAGAATCAGCAGCATGACCGGAGCAGGGGTGGATACCAATGCGGTTTGAAATGAGGTCAGTATTAAGTCTATCGGGATGCGAATCGCCTGAAATACGGGGCGTCCGTGGGTCACGAGCCAGTCAAGAGCAGTTTCAACCCAGCTGTCAAAGGGCAGAATCGCGTCTTTGAATGGATGTAGCCAGTCAAAAGGCGTGGCATCAGGAGTGGCGGTATTAAGCCAGTCTGCCCCTGAAGATGTGGCATTGCCAGCCCAGGGATCGCTGTTTGATGACGCAGCCTGATTCGCGGCGCCCCAGGGAACGGCGGCTTGTGCAGCCGAAGTTATCGTTTCCGTCGTCATGATTATTCCCTATCTAAAGTTTGCAGTAAGCGGCTTTTGGTGATCACACCATAGTAATGACCTTGGGCATCGACGACTGGCACTGAGTAAGGCACTTCGGCGACCTGGCCGATCAGATCGCCCACAGAGACGTCCGGGTCAATAGTGATGGTGTCATCCAGCAGGGCACTGCTGAGAGAGCGTTGCTCGCGTTTGGCGGCTTTGAGAGAATCGAGGGAAACGATCCCGGTGTACTTATTGCTGCGATCGACCACGATGCCGTATTCGCGATCGTTGTCCATCAGCAGTTGCATTGCCGCCGCAGGACCATCGTTATCGTGTTTTTTGAACATCGCAGCCGGCTTTTTGCGCGCGATGTCTTTGGCACAGAAGACGCTGGCGACATTTACGCCGCGGAAGAAAGAACTGACATAATCATTAGCCGGATGATGCAGGATTTCATCGGGTGTTCCGACCTGGACCACAACCCCGTCTTGCATGATGGCGATGCGGTCACCGATGCGCATCGCTTCATCCAGGTCATGAGAAATAAAGACAATGGTACGTTTATCGTCATTCTGCAGTCGAATCAGTTCGTCCTGCATTTCGGTTCGGATTAACGGGTCGAGAGCAGAAAAAGCTTCGTCCATCAGCAGGATGTCCGGGTCATTGGTCAGTGCACGTGCCAGCCCGACCCGTTGCTTCATCCCGCCTGACAATTCATCGGGGTATGAATCGCAATAAGCCTCCAAGCCTACTCGTTGCAGAGCGGCTTTGGCGGCAGTGTGGCGTTGCTGCTCGGCAACACCAGCCAGCTCCAGACCGAAGGCGGCATTTTCAATCACTGTCATATGCGGCATTAGCGCAAAGTTCTGGAACACCATGGAAATGTTTTGACGCCGAACTTTTCTCAGTTCGTTATCCGAGATCTGGGCAATGTCTTTACCCTTGAGCAATACACTGCCACGGGTGGGTTCAATCAGGCGGTTCAGCAAGCGGACCAGGGTCGATTTACCGGAACCGGACAACCCCATAATGACAAAAATCTCACCCTCATTGATCGAGAGAGACACGTCCTTAACCCCCACAGTAAGGCCGGTTTGCTCGAAAATCTCATCTTTGTTGAGCCCCTTATCGATCAGGGCGAATGCCTCTT
The DNA here is from genome assembly GCF_004804295.1 of Vibrio sp. H11. Taxonomy (NCBI): domain Bacteria; kingdom Pseudomonadati; phylum Pseudomonadota; class Gammaproteobacteria; order Vibrionales; family Vibrionaceae; genus Vibrio; species Vibrio sp. H11. The sequence goes on from NZ_SSHN01000003.1 coordinate 336,893, forward strand.
GCGGTGTCTCTCCAAACACCTTATAGAGGTTGTTAACTTCTAGCATGGTTGACATCATTTACATCCTTTGTTGTCGTCAAAAATTAGCGACGATAAATTGTAAATATGTATAGTACACTAAACATTAACTTCGCAGTTATCAAGTTGTTAAAGAGAGAAAGATGTTGCGATCTTTACTTATTTCTATGATTTATAAGAAAAATTAAATTTTCAAAAAACTTACAGTTAATTTGAGTTAGAATGTTTTGTATTAGTAGAATAATCGGGTAACACACCGACAAAATACAGCATTCAATCTGCTTTCCACTGACAGGAAATGCATCATTTAAGGAGCGCTACGTGCATAAAATTTGGCTAATAATCAGCTGTTTGGCTATGTTGTTCACTTTCGGAGTCTCAGCCGAAGAGGCCGAAGAAGCCGCGCAGGACACAGCACAACAACAGGCGCCGGCTTACTCAGAATCAGCATTGCTGGATCGGCCACTGATGGAACGTTACATTCTTGATGAATTGAAATCTTTGCGTCAGGACCAGCAGGATCTCGAGCGCAGGGTGATCACCCAAATTACCGATCGTGAGTTGACGGTGGCGGATAAATCGATGAACTACGCCAATGTTACCGTGACTTATTTCTTCTATATCATCGCCGGAGTTGCATCGCTGGTGGCGTTAGTCGGCTGGCAGTCGTTACGGGAAGTGAAACATAACACCCGTGAAATGGCGGATAAGCGTCTCAACAAAATTGCCATGGAATATGAGAAGAAGTTCGTGGCACTGGAGCGGGATTTGAAGCGTAAAACCCGGATGCTGTCGGAGAATAACCGTGAAATCGAAATTATTAACGAGATACACAACCTGTGGCTGCGAGCGCAGAACGCGCAGACCGCTGACCAGCGCATCGAAGTGTACGATGAAATTCTTAAAATCCGCCCTGGTGATTTGGAAGCATTAACCTACAAAGCCGATGCTGCGATGGAGATTAAAGAGTACCACTGGGCAATGAGCCTGTGTAACCGAGTGCTCGAACTGGATGAAAATAATGGTCCGGCCCTGTACCAGCGTGCCTGTGCTTATGCGCGTTTGGGGGCAGAAGAACAAGCGATGGAAGACATGACCCGCGCGCTGGAAACCACCCCTTCGCTGCGCGAACTGATCGCTGATGAAGCAGATTTTGAGTCCCTGTATGGCAATAAAAAGTTTGATGCGTTAGTCAAAGCAACTCAAGCGGATTAAATATATACAAGCAATTGAATAATAGTCACAATTACTTTATGCATTAACTTAGCGCGCTCCCGGAGCGCGCTTTTCTTTTCCACTCTCATCTGACAAGGCTTCATCTTGATCTATTCTTTGATAGGGCACCGGGCAAATTTGTTGATTACTCATTAATTTGCAAAGTTATGCGCTATAACCAAAGCTTGTCCTGACGACAAATTATTATCATTAGACACCTAGGGTGTTTTGCCTGATAAAGCGCGTGACATTTAGGGTGTCGGGTGTGGCTTTATCGCAAAGCCACAGACAAATTCTCTTGATATTGTGAGACTTGATGTGGAGCAACAATCCAAATTAGACAGCGTTCGAGCTGATTACAACGTTCATTACTGGAGCCAGGGTTTTTTTGGCATTGACGACCATGGAGAAGTGTATGTTTCGCCCCGTAAAGACGGAGCTCACCCCACTCAGTTGAGTTCTATTGTAAAGCAACTCGAAGCGCGTAATTTGAATTTGCCGGTATTGGTGCGTTTTCCGCAAATCCTGCATCAGCGTGTGCACAACATTTGTGATGCGTTTAACCAGGCGATTGAAGAGTACGATTACCCGAACAAATACCTGTTGGTTTACCCGATTAAAGTGAACCAGCAAAAAGAAGTGGTGGATGAAATCCTCGCCAGCCAGGCAGAGCTGGAAACCAAGCAGCTCGGTCTGGAAGCAGGCAGTAAGCCCGAGCTTCTGGCGGTGTTGGCCATGGCACAGCAAGCCAGCTCTGTGATTGTATGTAACGGTTACAAAGACCGTGAGTACATGCGTTTGGCTCTGATCGGTGAAAAACTGGGCCACAAAGTGTTCATCGTGCTGGAGAAACTGTCTGAGCTGGATCTGGTTCTGAAAGAGGCCAAAAGTCTGGGTGTGAAACCACGCCTGGGCCTGCGTATTCGTCTTGCGTCTCAGGGAGCGGGTAAGTGGCAGTCGAGCGGTGGCGACAAATCTAAGTTTGGTCTGGCGGCGGCTCAGGTGCTGAGTGTGATTGACCGCCTGAAACAGGAACAGCAGTTAGACGCGCTGCAGTTAGTACATTTCCACCTCGGTTCGCAGATGGCGAATATTCGCGACGTGCGCAACGGTGTGAATGAATCGGCGCGTTTCTACTGCGAGCTGCGTGAGCTGGGTGCACAGATCCAGTACTTTGATGTGGGGGGCGGTTTGGCGGTGGATTATGACGGCACCCGCAGCCAGTCATCGAACTCGATGAACTACGGTTTGCTGGAATACGCCCGCAACATCGTTAACACAGTCGGTGATGTGTGTACTTTGTACAACCAGCCGATGCCAACCATTATCTCGGAATCCGGTCGTTCGGTAACGGCGCATCACGCTGTGCTGATTACTAACGTGATTGGTGCTGAGTCGTACCAGCCGGAAGCGATTGAAGCGCCGGAAGAGGACGCCCCGATCCTGCTGCAGAACATGTGGCGCAGTTGGGAAAACCTGAGCGAAGGCAGTGATGCCCGTGCTCTGATTGAGTTGTTTAACGACACGCAAAGTGACTTGTCCGAAGCGCACAGCCTGTTTGCAACCGGTGTGATCAATTTGCAGCACCGGGCATGGGTGGAGCAGCTGTCACTGCGTATTTACCATGAACTGCGCCAGAAAATGAGCACCAAAAACCGTTTCCACCGTCCAATCCTGGATGAACTGCAGAACCGGTTGGCGGATAAGTTCTTCGTCAACTTCTCGTTGTTCCAGTCGCTGCCGGATGCCTGGGGTATCGATCAGGTGTTTCCGGTCCTGCCTTTGTCAGGACTGGAAAACATGGCCGACCGTCGCGCGGTGATGCTGGACATTACCTGTGACTCGGACGGCGCTGTGGAACAGTACGTGGAAGGCCAGGGGATTGAAACGACTCTGCCGGTACCCGCCTGGAACCAAGATCAGCCATATCTGATGGGCTTTTTCCTGGTGGGGGCTTATCAGGAAATCCTGGGCGACATGCACAACCTGTTTGGTGATACACACAGTGTGGTGGTCAACATTACCGATCAGGGTGAGTCAGACATTACTTTCGTCAATGAAGGTGATACGGTCGAAGACATGATGCGTTACGTACATATTGATGTGGATGCGATTCGCACCAATTATCGTCAGCTGGTAAGCCAGCGAGTGGCGGCGCAGGAACAAGCGACTGTTTTGGCCGAACTGGAACAGGGCCTGAACGGTTATACTTATCTAGAGGATTTTTAAATGAATGATTTGTTTACTAAAACTGATTATTCACTCTACTCCAACGCGATGACGTTCGTGCGTCGTCCGTACCAGCGTGATCCGCTGGAAACAGACGCCGATATCGTCGTGCTGGGTGTACCGTTGGATATGGCAACGTCCGGCCGTCCCGGTGCGCGTATGGGGCCGGATGCCATTCGTCGCGCTTCGGTTAACCTGGCGTGGGAAGGCAAGAAATTCCCGTGGGATTTCAATCTGTTCAAGCGCATTAACGTAGTTGATGCCGGTGATTTGGTGTTTGATTGCGGTGACGCGGAGGATTTTACCTATCGTCTGGAAGCAGCCACCAATGAGATCCTGAAGAGCGGTAAAACCATGCTGGCTCTGGGCGGGGATCATTTTATTACCCTGCCGATTCTGCGTGCGTATGCCAAGCATCACGGCGAGATGGCGCTGATTCACTTCGACGCTCATACCGACACTTATGCCAATGGCAGCGCCTATGACCACGGCACCATGTTCTACCATGCGCCGAAGGAGGGATTGATTTCTCCGCGTCATTCAGTGCAGATCGGTATTCGTACAGAGTATAAGCAGGAAGGTCATGGCTTCAACGTGATCAATGCAATGCAGGCTAACGACATGGCGGTGGATGAAATTGTCGGTCAGATTAAACACATTATCGGTGATAAGCCGGTTTATCTGACGTTTGACATTGACTGCCTGGATCCGGCGTTCGCACCGGGTACTGGTACGCCGGTGTGCGGCGGCCTGAGTTCAGACAAAATTCTGAAAATCATCCGGGCGCTGAAAGGCATTAATCTGGTGGGTATGGATGTGGTTGAAGTATCTCCGCCATACGATCAGAGTGACTTGACGTCACTGGCCGGCGCAACCATCGCACTGGAACTGCTTTACGTGTGGGCATCCAATAAGTCCGACGACGAATAGTTGCAAAGAGCCAATCAAAACCGAGGTCTGTCCTCGGTTTTTTTACGCCCCCGTTTCGGTGGCCGTGTTGCCTCTGCAATGCGCTCAACTTAAGCGGTGATATCTTCGTCGCAGATCGGTACGTAGAGGCTTTTTTTCGGTGTATCCAGCACTACATTGGTGGTGACTCGTTTGATCTGCGGATAAAGTTGCATCAGTTGTTCGATAAAGGCGTCATAAGCCCGGGTATCCGGCGCGGTGATCACCAGCATCAGGTCGACATGGCCGGTGACGTAGAACACTTGCTGCACGGTATTCTGTCCTTCTGCCCAGCGTTTGAAGCGGCTCAGTACTGCGTAGTTATCACGGTCAATCTCAACCCCGGCCAGAAACGTCATTTTATGGCTGGTCACTGCCGGATCGACAATCGCCACTTCAGCCCGGATTACCCCCTCTTCACGCAGTTTTTTAATCCGGCGCTGCACCGCTGAGGCGGACAGTCCAACCTGCTCAGCTATCACATCTGCCGCCAGGCGACAATTACGCTGCATCAGTTCGAGAATCTTCTGATCAAACGTATCCAGTGGGGAACTCATAGTCATCCTTGTGCGGTCTGGCCGCATCATTGACCGCAAAAATGCGGCGATTGTGCATCTTGGTGGCTAGGATAGCCGATTTTTGTGCGCCAATCGAATTGACAATGGTGGTCAACCTCCTATTTAAACCCGTGTAAAAGGAAATGAGTAATTATGCACTATCATGATGCTGACCAGACTGAACCAGAGACCTATGCGCCGCAGACTCAGGCGTTGCATGCTATGTTGCAGGCCGACCCGGTTCATCAGGCGATCGCGCCCAGTATCGTCATGTCAGTCAATCACAGTTTCAGTCCGGAAAGTGGCGCATTTTCGGCCTGCGGACTGGATGACATTGCGGATGCGCCTTACCTGTATGCCGGATGGACCAATCCTACGGTGCGCCTTTTAGAGCAAAGGCTGGCAGTGCTGGAACACGCAGAAGAAGCCCTGGCTACCGCAACGGGTATGGCAGCCGCTTCCGGTCTGTTTCTCTCGGTACTCAAAGCAGGCGATCACCTGATAGTCAGTGATATGTGTTACGCCGCCGTGTATGAATTTGCCACTCAGGTGTTGCCTGGATTTGGGATTGAAGTGTCGGTAGTTAATACTGAATGCACTAATAATGTGCAACAGGCGCTTAAAAAGAACACCAAGTTAGTGCATATTGAGACCCCGAGTAATCCTTTGCTTCGCTTAACCGATATTGGCGCGCTGGCGCAGTGTCTGAAATCTCATGGAGTACGGCTCAGTGTCGATAGCACGTTTTCTACCCCGGTTGTGACCCGTCCACTGGATCTGGGAGCGGACTTTGTCATCCACTCGCTGACCAAATTCATCAATGGTCATGGCGATGTGCTGGGGGGCTGTATCCTGGGCAGTAAAGCGCTGTTGTCACCCATCAGAGCGATGGCAGGCGTTTATCTGGGCGCGACACTCTCGGCACAAAGTGCCTGGCTAATTATGCGCGGGATGGAGACGCTTTATCCGCGGATGAAAACCTTGTGTGACTCCGCGTTACAGATAGCTCAGTGGCTGGAAAGCCATCCGCGTGTAGCACGAGTTTTATACCCCGGATTGGCCTCACACCAGCAATTTAGTCTGGCGCAGCGTCAAATGGATCATTTTGGCGGCATTATTGCATTCCAGGTCGATGACATTGATATGATCGAGCAGCGTTTTGCCCAGGAATCGGCGCTTTTTTATTATGCTTATTCTATTGGTCATCAGCGCAGCCTGGCTGTGGTAATGAGAACCGACGACTTAGATGCGTCAACTTACCGCTTTACGCCGCAACAAAAAGCCGATTTTTGTCGCGATGCCGGACAAGGCGTGGTGAGACTTTCGATTGGCCTGGAGGCCGCGGAAGATTTAATTCGGGACTTGCAGCGTTTACTCAGGTAGTGGTTGCATATTTATACCACGCTATTGGTTATAAATTCGAAAAGTTGGTGGAACTCGGCGATAAAATATCGCATTATCTGCAAGACGTTAATGTCAGTCACATTTGTGTCGTCAGACAGCGTTTTTGTCATAGGACGAACGACAAAATAACAAGATCTACATAAGGGATAATATGAAAAAGTTCATTAAATCTTCTGCAGCCGGGCTGCTTTTCGCTTGCTCTCTGTTAGGTGCCTCTCAGGCTTCTGCGGCGGAGTCTGCGCTGGAAAACATTTTAAATACAGGTGAACTTAAAGTCTGTTTCGATGCGGGTTACATGCCGTTCGAAATGAAAACCAAGGATGGTCGCTACATCGGTTTTGACATTGATATCGCGAAATATATGGCGCGTTCAATGGGGGTGAAGTTTACGCCGGTCAACACGGCATGGGATGGCATCATTCCTGCGATGCAAACCGGTAAATGTGACATCATTATGGCGGGTATGACGGTAACAGCGGAACGTAACCTGAAAGTGAACTTTGCCACGCCATACATCGTTATCGGTCAGTCTGTGGTGTTGTCGCCAAAACTGGAAGGAAAAGTAACCAGTTACAAAGATCTGAACGATCCGAAATACACCATCGCTACTAAGCTGGGGACTACAGGTGCTGAAGCGGCGAAAAAATACGTACCAAACGCGAAGCTTGACCTGTATGACACGGAAGTGGATGCTGTGCTGCAGGTTGTTAACGGCAAAGCAGATGCCTTCGTTTATGACTTGCCTTACAACGCGATTTACAGCGCGCAAAACAAGGGCAAAGTGGTGCACCTTGAAAAACCGTTTACCTATGAGCCGCTGGGTTGGGCAATCCGTCAGGATGACCCGAACTTCCTTAACTTCCTGAACAACTACCTGCGCCAGATTCAGGGCGATGGTACCTATGATCGTATCTACGATAAGTGGTTCAAAAGTGACAGCTGGCTGAGTGACGTACAGTAAACGTCGTCACTTAAGTTGCCAAAGCCGGGCGGTCCGACTGCCCGGTTCATTCCAAGAATAAAGAGAATCTGAGTGATGCAGTCAAAATCCTCAAATTGGGTCGGACATCTGATTTATGGTCTGATCATGCTAATGCTGGTCAGCGCGGTGTATTTTTCCGGGCGCAGCATTAATTACAACTGGCACTGGGATCGTTTGTGGCCATACGTCATTAATACCGAAATGCAGGAGATCCGCGCAACCGGTGATGGCACAGCAAGCATCAAAGACGGCCAGCTAGTCATAGAATTCGATAACCAGGCTTCGCCGCAGGTTATCACAGATTACACTCAACTGATGGTGGGTGAGGGCGACCTTATCTTCCAGGGCGATACCGTTGCCAAACTCAACGAGTGGCAATTCGGCCCTATTGCGACCGGATTGTGGGTCACGATCGAAATTTCATTTATTTCATTGATATTCGCGGTCATTCTCGGGCTGATATTCGGCCTGATGCGGGTGTCCAAAAACCTTACGGTGCGCAATCTTGCCATTACTTACGTGGAATTAATCCGCGGCACGCCGTTACTGGTACAAATTTTTATTGTTTACTTCTTTATCGGCACGGTACTCGATTTCGAGCGCTTTACTGCCGGTGTGGTTGCGTTGTCGGTCTTTACCGGGGCGTACGTTGCAGAGATCGTGCGTGCCGGTATTCAGGCTATCCCGAATGGACAGATGGAAGCGGCTCGTTCACTGGGCATGACTTATCCGAAAGCGATGCGTTATGTCATTTTGCCTCAGGCATTGAAGCGCACTCTGCCGCCACTTGCCGGTCAGTTTATCAACCTGATCAAAGATTCTTCACTGGTCTCAGTGATTTCCATCACCGACCTGACCAAGGCCGGACGTGAAGTGGTCAGCGGCAGTTTTGCGCCATTTGAAGTCTGGTTTACGGTAGCGGCACTTTACCTGGTGGTCACCGGGACCTTGTCGTGGGCTATCCAACGTTTAGAGAAGAGGTTATCGGCCAGTGACTAGTGAATACAACGGCGAAGATATGGTTTATGCCAGCGAAGTTGACAAATATTATCCGAACGGATGCCACGCACTTAAGTCAGTCTCCACCACGGTTAAACGGGGTGAAGTGGTCGCGATCATTGGTCCGTCCGGCTCTGGTAAATCGACCTTCTTACGCACGCTCAATCAGCTCGAAGAAATTTCTTCCGGCACCATCATAGTGGATGGGTTTGATATGTACGCGAAGTCGACCGATATCAACGTACTGCGGCAGAACGTCGGCATGGTGTTCCAGAGCTTCAACTTGTTTCCGCACATGACGGCATTACAGAACGTGATGTTGGCGCCGCTTAAAGTGGCCAAGCGCCAGAACAGCGATGTTATGGTGGATGCCAAAAATCTGCTTAAGCGGGTGGGGTTGGAAGATCGCATGAACAACTACCCGTCTCATCTGTCCGGTGGTCAGCAGCAGCGTGTGGCGATTGCCCGTGCGTTAGCGATGAAGCCTGATCTGATGTTGTTCGATGAGCCGACATCGGCACTGGACCCGGAGATGGTGGGTGAAGTGCTGGATGTGATTAAAGGTCTGGCGAAAGAAGGCATGACCATGGTGATCGTAACCCACGAAATGGGCTTTGCCCGTGAAGTGGCGGATCGTGTCCTGTTTATGGAAGAGGGCAAACTGCTGGTGGATGACCAACCCAAAGCGGTGTTTGATGACCCTCAGCATCCGCGGCTTAAGCAGTTCCTGGCCAAGGTACTGTGACGTTTTATGCGCCCTCACCCGACACTTTGGCGATCAGGTTATAGTTTGTAACCATTTGCCGGGAAATAATCACAAACCGAGCCTCAACAGGCTCGGTTTTTTGTTATCCAAAGCACACTTTCTGTGCCATAGCCTGAATTTTAGCCCGCTTTGGCGCATGATTTCTCTCAGTTTCAGGTGGATTGTAACGATCATTTACAGCTGCGTAAGTCTAAGTAAAGAACACAGCCTTACCGGGTGACTCGGGTACAATAACCACCGTAATGCCCGGCCCTGATGGCCTTACGTTGCGCTGCTTTTTACAGGCGTAACGGATCATCGTATTGGCGCAAACATTTCTGATTGTGATGCGAGTCGTCATGTTGTCAGCACCACAATCAAAAGTCCGATAACCTGATTATCAGGTGGCTGGCAGTACTACAACGTTAATCAATATTAATGGTTCTGGATGCGGGTTATGAAAACAACTGGATGGATGGTCGCCATTTCTGCGACCGGTATGAGCTTATTTTCTGCATGGGCGTCGGCCGAGCCGATCGTGATTCCGAATCCGCCGCAATTGTCTGCCAAAGGGTATGTGCTGATGGATTATCACACCGGGCAAGTCCTGGTTGAGCACAATGGCAATGAAAAAATGAATCCGGCTAGTTTGACTAAGCTGATGACGTCTTATGTCGCTGGTCAGGAGATGAAAAGCGGCAAAATTTCCGCCAGTGATAATGTCACCATCAGCGAACATGCCTGGGCCAAAAACTTCCCCGATTCTTCCAAAATGTTTATTGAGGTAGGGACCAGTGTCAACATGATGGATCTCTACCGCGGCTTAATTGTCCAGTCCGGCAACGATGCCAGCGTCGCGATTGCCGAACATGTGGCAGGGTCGGAAAGTGGCTTTGTCGATTTGATGAATTCATGGGCGCAGCGCCTCGGGTTGAACAATACCGCCTTTACTAACCCGCACGGACTGGACAGCGATGGCCTCTACACCACGCCGTATGATATTGCCAAGCTTGCTCAGGCGATTATCCGTGATTTGCCGGATATCTATCCACTGTATAGCGAAACGTCTTTTACCTACAACGGTATCACGCAGTATAACCGCAATGGTCTGTTGCATGACCGCAGTATGAATGTGGATGGGATGAAAACCGGTTATACCAGTGGCGCTGGTTACAGTCTGGTGACGTCAGCCACCAATGGTAACATGCGCCTTATCTCTGCGGTCATGGGTTCAGGCAGCCAGAAAGGACGTGAGTCGGACAGCAAACAGTTGTTGAGTTATGGCTTTCGTTTTTTTGAAACCGTGGCTCCCCATCAGCAAGGTGAAGCCCTCGAACAGGCACCTATCTGGATGGGAGAGAAAAGCACTGTGGCGGTCGGTGTGCCGCAAACCACATACATTACGGTCATGAAAGGGGAGCTGGCGCAGCTCAGCGGCCTGATTGAAATGGATAAAGAGTTAGAGGCACCAATAGAACAAGGTCAGGTTGTGGGTAAAGTGGTCTATCAGGTGGATGGCCGCAGTGTAGGAGAATCACCTTTGGTCGCACTTGAAAGCGTGCAAAAAGGCAGTTGGTTCAGCCAGGCGATGGACTGGATTAAGCGCTTGTTTGCCAGTCTGTTCTCCTGATTCTCTCAACTGGAATGACTGTGTTCTCAATGCCCGCGATTTGCGGGCGTTACTTTTTGCGGCGTTACTTTGGTGACAGAGAGCTGACATTGAGGGCGATTTGGCTCGCAAACAGAGGCTCGCGGGGCAAACTCTGGACAGAAACTCACTTTCGATTGACATTGTGATTAACTGTTTTTGTCATTTTTATCGCATTGAGTTCAAGCGAGGAAATACGATGGAATTTGGCCCAGAAGATCGTCATGCACTGTACGATATTTGGATGTCCCAAAAAGCAAAAATGCATTTAACCCAGATGGAAATGGCAAAACGGCTGGGTGTCAGTCAGGTGGAATTTTCTAACCTATTACGCGGTAACGCTCCGCTGACCATGTCCTTTGTGACCACCTTCTGCCAGCATTTGCATGTCGAGCCTTACAATGTGCTGCCGACATTAAAAAGTAAGTTTACCTCCGGTGAGCATTTAGTGCGTTTGCAAAATCGCATTACTGTCGACGGTGAAATTCAACGCGTTCAGGTTGATGGCAACCAGGTCATTATCGAATATACCCATCTGTCTCACTAGTCGAGCCGTCTTAGGCCTGTATCACACGTGAGTCGTCACTTCACAACGGATTAAGCAATCCCGCATCAGCCGGATATCCGCTCGTTGTTTGAGCGGGCGATATCCTTTCCTTACAGGCCTTATTCTGACGCTCTGCGGAATCATTTATTCTTTAAAGTTAATAGTCTGCGTCCTGACAGGTGCTTGATGGCTGGCGGCCAAATAGGCACAATGGTGTAATTAGTCACAATTCATTAAGAAGTAACAACTCATTAAGAAGTAACAATTCATTAAGAATAAGCTGTCTTCGTCTGTTTATCCCATTTCGTTCTCTCTTTTTGATGCCGGCACTAAACGGTGGTTACCTGGCGGGATCGCCGATCCAGCAGCCTGCGCTGTCATTGAGTTCTTCAGAATTACGAAAGCGATGGTTGATTGTAACTGAGGCCTGCTTATTCAGCCGGTGTGATCTGCCTGCCGGCGGAGTGTCACCAATTCGGCATATTGTCCTGACTTGGGTATATACTATTAATCTAACCTACTGAGATGATTTCGTTATGTTTGAAGAATTAGCGCTGGGAGGCTTGCTGTTCAGCCCGTTGGTGATGTTTGCACCTATGGCCTTTGCGCTCTCCTGTGTGTCCAGGCTAGTGCTGCACAAGACGGGCGTGTATCAGAAACTGTGGAAAGTAGCTTGGTTTGAGGTCGGGCTGTTTGTCTGTTATCTGGCGATTATTATTCATTTTTTCGGGAGTTAATGTTGAATATGGGAAAAGTATTGCGTATTTGTCTCACTCTGGCGGTGGTTATCATTGCCGTGATTGCCGGCCACTGGGTATGGGATCATTATCTCTACTCACCCTGGACCCGTGATGGCCGAATCCGCGCCCAAGTGATCACCATAGCTCCGGACGTGTCTGGCTGGGTTGATACCCTCAATGTGCAGGATAACCAGCAGGTATCAAAAGGGGAACTCATCTTTAGTGTCGATCCCACCCGCTATGCAGCCAAGATCAAAGAGCTGGAAGCGGAAGTAGAAAACAAACAATACGCGCTCGATCTGGAACGTCACCGCTATGTTCGTCGACAGCAATTGACGGGTAAAAACCTAATCAGCGAAGAGACCGTCGAAAGCGCTCGTATTAATACCGAACTGGCAAAAGCAAGCCTGGATATTGCCAAAGCACAGCTCAATACCGCGCAAATTAACCTCGACCGTACCCAGATTCATGCCCCGGCAGATGGCACGCTGATTAACCTTAATTTACGTGAAGGTAACTACGTCAGTCAGGGGAGTTCGGTCCTGTCGCTGGTGAAAAAAGACTCTTTTTACGTCACCGGGTATTTTGAAGAAACCAAACTGCCGATGATTAAAGTCGGCCAGTCGGCCAAAATCACCCTGATGAGTGGTGGTAAACCGTTAACCGGCAAGGTGGTCAGCATTGGGAAAGCCATCGCGGATACCAATACCAGCAGTAATGGTCAGTTATTGCCTCAGGTGCAGCAAACCTTTAACTGGGTTCGTCTTGCACAGCGTATTCCGGTCGATATCAAGCTCGATCCGCTGGATGAAAACGTCAATATCAGTGCCGGTATGACGGTCTCGATCTATCTGCAAGAGGCTGAGTGAACGTCATGGGTGTGCTGCTTAACACCTTACTGATGCCGAACAAACAGTCGGTGATATTTGCGATAAAAGGGGTGGTCGCGATGGCGCTCTCCCTCTATATCGCCATGTTTCTTAATCTTGATCGCCCATACTGGGCGCTGGTCTCTGCGGTGTTTCTGCAGATCCGCCCGGAAAGTGGTCTGGTGATTGAAAAGGGTATCTGCCAGATTGTCGGTACTCTGGTCGGGGGGATTGTCGGGATCACGATCCTGCAATGGTTTATGCCTTATCCGGAACTGGCGATCGGTTGTCTGGCGCTGTGGCTGGGGATCAACTCAGGCATGGGCGCGATGGTGCGTCGTACCAACTTCATATATCTGTTTGCGATGGCAGGTATCACGGCATGTCTGATTGTGTTGCTGGTGATGGTGTCTCCGGCCACCGCCAGCAGCCAGACCATCTTTGCAGTCGCCCAGGCCCGGGTCAGTGAAATTATTGTGGGTGCGATTTGTGCCGCCCTGGTCAGTAAACTGGTCTTTCCGATGCAGGTTAAAGACGGGCTGCGTGCCCACGCCCGTCATGTGATTAACCAGACCCTGAGTTACCTGAACCTGGAGCTGGATCCGAATGGTTCTCACGATGGCCGCCATCAGCATGTCGATACCATACTGGAGTCGATTGCTGCCATGAGTGATGACCAGAGCGCGGTCGTCTACGAGGGCCCGGATGGGCCGGGTCAAAGCCGCGCTGCCAGCCAGATATCCAATAAAACCCTGTCTCTACTGGCGATGATTCAGATTTTCGGCCGCTTGCAACGTAACCATCCTGATTTGATCGGCGAATATCTGGCAGAAATGCTTGCTGACATGCGTGACTCTTTCAAACGTATGGAAGAAACCAACGACTACAACGAATGTTACAAACAGGCGCAATCTTTGCGCCGCCGCCAGTTGGTGTACAGTAATCAGGCATGTGATTTGACGCCGCTGCAATCAAGGCTGATGAAAGTTTCGCTCGAACTCAGCGCCGATTTGGTGATGATCCTGAAAGGTTATAATGCGCTTATCAGTGCTGTTCCTGTGCGACTCAACGCGCCAACCCAGAAAAGCTACAAGGATCCACTGGTGGGGCTGGTGACTGGCGGTCGAACCATGCTGGTGTTTCTGGTCGGGGCTGGCTTGTGGATTGGCACGGGCTCGACAGCGGTGCTGATGATGATGATCCTGCCGGTTATTTTCTCGATTATGCTGGCACGTCTGCCAATGACGATTCTGATGATCGTTCTGCAGCGTCTGTTGGTCGGGGTCATGATTGCCGTGCCGGTCGCGGTGTTTTACGGCCTTAATCTGTTGGCTCAAAGTAGCGGAGATTATGAAATTCTGGTCATGGTGCTGGCCGGCCCGTATTTCTTTGGCCTGATGGCATTGGCCAACCGGGCGACCATGCCATATGGCCTGGGCTTTTGTATTCCGTTCACGATTTTGATCAGCCCGAGTAATGATATGAGCCGGGCTTTCTCAGTCGATTACACCCTGAGTAACTCGCTGTCGATTTTTGTCGGGGTGACGGTGTTGTACTGGATGTTCAAAATGATCACCGGACCTGGACTACAGCTTATGCAATACCGCCTGCTGCGTGCCACCAAGCAGGATCTGAGTGAGATCATGAATCATCCTTCACCTGAACACTGGTTCAATGCCCGCATGGGCGATCGCTTGTTACGGATTGCGACGTACGATAAAAGTATGGCGGCCCGCACTCGTGATATTACCGAGCTGGCGTTGACCGGTCTTAACCTTGGGCACGTGTCGGTACGTCTGCGGCGTATGGTGGGCAGCGTGGTGGATGAGAATCTGCAGCAAGGTCTGGAGAACTGGCAGAATGCGTTAGCTGAGGCCTTTATGCAGTGCTCAAAAGGGCAGTTCTCCTCGCAATTTAACAAGGCGTGTAATGACTTGCTGACGCAATTACGTTTTTATCCTCTGTTGCCGGGTCAATACGAAATTGTGGAAGGGATGTGCGAACGTCTGACCATGACGTTTGAGCGCCTGACGCAAACCATTGCCGATAATCAGACCCATATCAGCGATTAAGGAAAAATTTGGCTTAAGCTATCCCTTCTGCTTAAGTGATCGTCTGACTGCTTAAACCCGCTCAGTTTCTTTTACCGGAAACGGAGCGGGTTTTTCGTTGGTAGCAGCCAAGAAACTGTGTGTCGCACATGACGCGATTTAGCTTCCAGTTTTACTGGCCACACTCATATTAGCAGTGAGATGTGTGCGATAGTCCTTCCAACTCTCCGCTTCAATCTTATATTTCATCATTCACACAGGATAAAAAGGGTTTTACTGTCTGACGAAATTGACAACCCGTTGTTTTAAATCAAATCCGATACCGGCAGCTGTTGATAACTTACTGCGCATCGATGGATTACCAGTAGGGAATCGTTGTAACCGATAGCTCGCTGTTTATCATTGGGTTGATTGCAACGTGTTGACAACTTACAACGTATTTAACGCCTCAGGGCAACAGAAAACCAAGGAGATACAATGAACAAGCTTTTGCTGGCAATGTCTGTGTGTGCTTTTTACAGTGCCGGAGCGGCGGCATCGGAATGGGGATATGAGGGGAGTCATGGCCCGGCGCATTGGGGCGGTGTTTCACAGACCTGTGCGAAGGGACAAAATCAAAGTCCGGTCGATATTGAAGGCGCCTTACCCGCTAATCTTTCCGCACTCAATGTCAGTTATCAGGGGCAGGTAACCGCTCTGACGAACAATGGTCACACCTTGCAAGCGACGGTAGAAGGTAATAATCAGCTGCAAGTTGATGGTAAAACATTCACCCTCAAGCAGTTTCATTTCCATACTCCGTCGGAAAACCTGATTAAGGCCTATCAATACCCGCTGGAAGCGCATTTTGTGAATGCCGATGAGCAGGGGAATCTGGCCGTGGTCGCGGTTATGTTCGATGTGGGTTCAGAGAATCCTGCTCTCAAGCAATTGACCGAGTCTCTGCCTGATAAGGGGCACACGGTCGATCTGGCTCATCCGTTTGCCGTCGACACGCTGCTGCCGGAGACCAATCATTACTACCGTTTCAACGGTTCTCTCACGACACCACCCTGCAGTGAAGGTGTGCGTTGGTTTGTTATGCAGCAGCCCAAAGCATTGTCGGAGCAACAACGGGCGGTCCTGACCGGTATGATGGGCAAAAACAATCGTCCGATTCAACCGCGTAATGCGCGAATTTTCGTCAGCAACTAACTCCAAACTTACTTATCTCGCGATATTTTTCAGGGTTGAAGAGAAAATTGTTCAACCCTGATATATTTGAGTGATGTTATTTATTGATATGCATTGAATGAAATATAGGTTTACTATTTATAATAATTTATTTTGCTATGGTTCAAATCTAAATATTATTTAAATAAAAAATCCACTCTGAATAAATTCATTCAGAGTGGTGATTAATATAAATCAGAGTTAGCTTTTATTTGGGTTAATAAACCAATACCCTATAAATTGAAAATTGCAAATGATGTTAACATCACCCGTGTCTGCATTAATTTATAACCTTGTGTTTACTTTATCGCTTTATTTTTGCAAAAACAAATGAATCTCATCAGTAAAAATGAAATGATAAATTTCATATTTATCGATATGCCTGTTGTTTGAAGGCGGTTAGGAGACGGCGTGTGAAATTTTTGTCTGAGAAATTAACTGATTATGGAGAGAGTTTCCTGCCAAGTTTAAATTTCTTTGCGGTTTTAATCTTACGTATATTTAATACACCTGAATCGCTATTTTAGTGCGCGTTAACGATCATTCTCAGCAGTGTTTGAATTTAGGTCATGATAGCGCATATCAGCCAGCGCTATTGACGAAGAAATTAGGTTGATTTCTGTGCAAGTTTGATCTTGATGATAACGGTTTGATATTCAGTAACGTCAAAGACTAAGGATACAATAGTGACTCTTTTTCACGTTTGTGTCTGGTGATGAAAATGGTGAGAACTAATTCAGATTGAGTAAGGGTAGGGCTCATCATGCAGGTACTGACAATCGATCATTCCGCTTTCACACGCCAGCAGCAGGGTCAGCTCCGCTGCAGAAATTTCAACGCAGCCAGATGGGTTTTGCCCGCACCATAGTGGAGAAAAGTCATCAAGGCCCTGGCTTTCCGCCAGTTTACGCAAGGCAGTGATTTCGCTGGCGGCATACGGGAAATCAGCGACCGAATCGCTGAGGTAACCTTGCTCGCTCATTAACCGATTGACGATGCCGCGTGCCGGACGACCGGAAAACAGGTTGGTCAGGGCCGTATGTTGCGAGCGCTCACTTTTAATCGCAGCACGATGCAACGACGATGTTTTTGCCTCTGTACACAGCAGGTAAGCCGTGCCGAGTTGAACGGCGCTGGCTCCCAGCATCAGTGCCGCCTGAATGCCACGGCTGTCAGCGATGCCACCGGCAGCAATGACGGGTACCCGCACTTGCTGGGCGATTTGTGGCACCAGTGCGGTAGTACTGATTTGGGTGCTGGTGTCTTGACTGAGGAACATACCGCGATGTCCTCCGGCTTCGACGCCCTGAGCAATAATGGCATCAACACCGCGAGCGTCAAGCCAGTGTGCTTCCTGTAAGGTGGTCGCGGAGGCAAGAATTGTACAGTCCCAATGCTGGATTCGTTTGAGCAGATCCGGCTCCGGCAGCCCGAAATGAAAACTCAGTACCCGGGGGTGAAACGGCTCGATGGCATCGGCGATATCGTGGCTGAACGGCATCCGGCTGGCCCCATTCTCTGCCGCCGGTAACTCGGCGTTCAGTTGCTGAAAATAAGGGCTCAGTGTGGTTTGCCAGCGTTGTTGCTTTTCAGGATCGAAGGCAGGCATGGAGTGGCAGAAAAAGTTGAGATTAAACGGTTTATCCGTTGAACGTTGAATGAGTTTAATTGCCTCCACCATGCCGTCTGCACTCAGCATTGCGCAGGGCAGGGAGCCCAGGCCCCCGGCCTGACACACCGCGATGGCCAGTTCGCTGTCTTGCACACCAGCCATCGGCGCCTGAATAATGGGCAGTTCGCACCCCAACAGCTCGTCAATGTTTCCTGTGTACATACGATCTCCTGAACAATAGCGGCCTGCGAAGATTTTAGATTTTGGTAAAAATAGATGTTGATCGCCGGCAGGCCTGCTCTTTAGATTAAAACTGGTAACCTATACCAATGTAGCCAGTCGACACTGTGATATCTATGTCTTCTACATCTTGTGCTTGAGCGATACGGTATCCGGCATGCAGACTCATGTTGTTGCGAAACGCGACGCCGATCTCCGCACCATACTGGAAGCCGCCCTTAGACGCTGACGCGGAAGCTCCGGTTGATGTGTTTTCTAGTTCAAAGTCAAGATGCCCTATGCCGCCAATCAGACTAACATAAGCATCTACTTGCTTGTAATGCTTAATGAAACGAGGCTTGATGTTAAAAAAAACTGCATCGCCGTCTGCATCGACTAAATCAGCATATTGTACTGTGCCGAAATGGCGGTACTCAATTTCTACGCCCAATTTTACATCGCGATGGGTGTTAAATTCGTATCCGGCGGCGAGGTTGTATCCAAAATCGCCAAAGTCACCGTTTTCTTTGATTTTGCCGTTACCACTTTCCAATTCAGCATCGTTAAAAAATGCCAAGTCTGCGTTTATGTAGACATGGCCGATATCCTGTTTTTTGTCAGTATTGTTATCTTCTTGTGCAAATGCCGCAGCATTGAGACCAAAGATTGTAATTACAGGAAGTAACCAACTGCTTAATTTCATTATTGCCTCTTTATAATATTTTTAGCTCAAATTGCATGAATAGACAGGCTTCTACCTTAGCATAACTGCAATGAATTGATATGTAACTGCTTGTTTTAAAGATGATATGGATAACAAAAATTATCGTCAATGGTGATGCTTGGCAGGAAAGTTAAAAGAATGACGGGAGAGTGGAAGAATGACAGAGGAGTGAAAGATGGGGCAAAAGAAGCGGATTAGCCGCAGCGGCCGGGGTAGCCCGGCCCTTCGTCGAACGGCTGCTTCGCCAGAACTGATCAGCTGTTTAGCCAGGCTTCAGCCTGCGCTTTTTCGCTGCGGTCAAACGCCTTGATTTCGATATGGGGCATCAGTTTCCCCTCCAGTTCACTGGCGGTTTTGATCCACTGTTTATCGGACAGAATCGCGGCCTTATTGAAACGTCGCATCAGGGCAATTAATTCAGGCATCTGTTTCAGTTCAACCCAGATGGCATCCAGTGTTGGCAGATGATAATCGATGACATCGTACAGCATCACGCCATTTTGCATGCCTTCACCCTGGGTCAGCAGTTGATCCAAAGCGAAAGTCATGCCTTCTTTATCAAGAGTACCGCTGATTTGAATATCGAGGCGGTTTTCTCCATGACGGTTAACGGAAAACATAGGTCACCCCCTTTCTGGCTTGAAACAAGCTCCATTTAAAGAATAGGGCTTAGGGTTTCACCTTGCCAATAAGGGCAAGGTGAACTTGTGCGATTTACGCTGTCCGCGCCGCGTTACACGTGATCACGATTCACAGCAGCAAGCTGGCGTATATTTGCTGGCCCTGTGCGGTCAGAGAATAGACCCGCTTTTCTTCTTTAACCACCAGGCCGCTGTTGACCAGTTGGCGTAAGTGAAAGTTAAATTTGGTATGATCTTCGACCCCCACCATGCGACACAAATCCATAAATTTGACTTTGCGGTGTAATTTGAGCTGTTTCACCACGGTGCGTCGAATCGGATTGGAGAGGGCGCTGAAGATCTGGTCATGATGACGTTCTTCAATCTGGGCTTTCGGGCTGCGCTCAGCATGGACCCGTTTCAGAGTCACCGACAAGGTGGCCAGATTAAACGGCTTGGTGAGAAACTCATCCGCGCCTTTTTTCATGGCATCAACGGCCAGATCGACGGTGGCAAAAGCGGTGGTGATGACAATGCCGATGTTAGGTTGCAGGCGGCGTAGTGTTGTCAGCGCATCAATACCTGTCATGCCACCCATCACGACATCAAACAGAGCCAGTTCGAACGGCTGCCTGGCCGCGGCATCCAGGGCATCTTCAGCATTATCAAAAGCAGTCACTTCAAACGATTCCAGTGCCAAAGCTTCAAGCAGGACTTCACGCAGTTGTGGATCGTCTTCTGCCAGTAACAGTTTTAAAGTCATCAAATACTCCTCGGAATGCGAACTTCCACCGTCAGGCCGTTATCGTGGTTATAGAGCAGTAGTTCGCCGTTGTGTTGCATAATGATTTGTTTGCATAGCGCCAGGCCCATACCGGTTCCTTCACCTTTGGGTTTAGTGGTAAAAAACGGTTGGGTCGCCTTATGTAACAGGGCATCCGGCATTCCACTCCCACAGTCAGTGAAGGTGACGATGGCGTATTGTTGATTCTGAATAGCCCGGATACGCAATACCTTGGTGCCATGACTGGCATCAACGCTGTTACCAATCAGGTTGCTGAACACTTCTTCCAGCAAGCCGGCATCACCGGAAATGCCCAACTGATGGTCAACGTCAACCTGCACATCGAACTCTTCCAGCCGGTATTGATTGAGCGTTAAAGCTTGCTCAATGAGCTGTGACAGGTTGACGGGCTGACGCTGAATCGGTCTGTGGTGCGCATAGTTGAGTACCTCCTGGCTGATTTCTGCAGCGCGGTTCAAGCCAAAGCGGATACGGTCAATCTGGCGCTTGTGATTGGCATTATCAATCAGTTGGCGCTCGAGTAAATCACAGCTCATCATGGCACTGCTAAGCGGCGTTTTGATCTCGTGGGCAATCGCCGAGGTCAGTTCGCCAAGCTCGCGCAATTTGGCATCCTGCAGAGACAATTGCAGGTTTGACTGCAACTGCTGGTCGTGCTCACGGTCAAAAACACGCAGTGTATGCCAGAGGCTGAGCATCACGGCATAAGCACAGACCAGACGCAGAAGATGTACCCACAAAGGTTCAGTGCCCTCTCCGAGCAGGCTGGCGCAAAGCGCGTAGCTGATCAGTGATAATCCTAGTGCCTGAAACGGTAGCGGTGAGCCGTAGCCGTTGCCAGCGATACGATGTGCATAAGAAAAAAGCGTGCAGCCGGCTAGAATGCTGAATCCGACGCCCAAGGTCCAATAAAGATAGTTACTGGCATAGTGCACAAACACCGGATAGCTGAATTGGCTGTATAACCAGCACAGGTGGCTGAGTAAAATGATTGTCAGCAGCCCGATAACACGTTTAATCCGGCGTAGCAGAGACGCTTTCCAGCGTGTCAGTTCCAGCATGCGCCAGGCAAAGTAAGCCAAGGGCATAAATGAGAGCGCCAATTTGAGCACTAGGAATGTTTCCAACTGCCGGGTCAAAGCGAATTCATGCTGATAGAGATCGAAATAGAGTTCAGACCACAGATGCGCAGCATGAACAAGCCCGAACAGGGCGAAAATCGGCAGTACTTTGGCAATTAGAATTTGGCTGTTGTTGAGGTTACGCGAGAAAATAGCGAAAGCGATGGCAAAAAAAGCCAGTCCGGAAAGAAGATAAAGTTTGAAAATGATAAGCAGGTCCATGTCGGGAGTCTAATTAACCTGGTCAACACTATCAATTGGCAAACTTGCTCAAAACCTCACAGTTAGATTGCAGTAATCGCAGCTGTGGCACGCTTTCACCGCGGTGGAAATGAAAAATTCGCCCCGCCGATCAAAGCAGACGGGCCGAATGAGGTCTCAAGGGCAGGCCGGATTACTGTGGTGGTGCATAACCAAGGCGCATTCCGCCCCAGTGACGGCCGTTAACGTAAACGGGTACCGAGATATCGTGCATCACTTCTCCGGTGTCGCGTTTATAAGTTTGCAGTAACATGGTCTGCTGATGCTGGCCGCATCGCATGCCGACCCGGTCCGAAAAGATACGCTTGGTGCGGTTGCCAAGCATATCCTGCTGCGGGTTGCCGGTCAGTGGCTGACAGAACTGATTATTGTGAGTCGGGACGTAACCATGGTCGTCGGTCGCAATGGCATAAACCATCTCTGGACGCTGAGTCAGAACCGGCTCCTGCATGGAAGGAAGGACCGAGTCACAATACTGATCAAATGCGGTCTGATATTTGGCCGGCTGGGTGTTGCCAACGGGTTGATACTGACGGTCAAACAGCGCCTGCTGCGATATCACGCCACTGGCGATGTCCTGTTCGAATTTTTTACCCACCGCCGTTGCCAGCGTCGAGGCCAGTTCATAGAAAGGCCGGTGCATGGATTGCGGATAGTGTTCGACCAGGACCGCGTTACTGTGCTCGGCAAGTTGCATTAAATGTTCTGCTTCGGTCTGTAGTTCGAGCAGTTCGTGATCACTGGCTGATAATTCCTGCTGACTATGGGTAATGGAACGGGCGATCTGACGCAGGCTCTGCTCATTAGTGGCTACGTCGTCACTGATGGCACTCATCTGTTGTTCTACCTGTTGCGACTGGCTGGCGATCGTTTCCAGGCGTTGGCTGACACTTTCCACTCGTGCGACACCTTGTGTCACATTGGTAGACAACTCACCAATCGATGCGGTCACCTGACGCGTCTGAGCGAAAATTTGCCCGACAATCGTCGAAACTTCTTCGGTGCTGCGGGCGGTGCGTTCTGCCAGATTACGCACTTCATCGGCAACCACAGCAAAACCGCGCCCACTTTCCCCGGCCCGTGCCGCTTCAATTGCGGCGTTGAGAGCCAGCAGGTTGGTTTGAGCGGCAATACTTTCAATCACCTCGACCACGGTTTCGATACGTTCAACCTGAGATTCCAGGGTCTTGATTTGATCGACCGATGCGTCTGTCTGATGACTGAGCTGCTGCATACTTTGCACCGCTTGATCCAGCTCTGCCCGCCCTTCTTCACTGGTCGCCCGCATCACTTGAGTGGCCTGTAGCGCTGAGCTGGTGTGCGATGCGCTGACTGCCAGCGTGTCGGTAATCGCTTCTGAGCTGTCAGAAATCCGCTCGATTGATGTAACCTGACGCGATGTCTGTTGTTTTACCGTATCAAGTGCATACGACACTTTCGCAGCACTGACGGCATTTTTGTTCAGTTCAGCACCGATCTGAGCAGCGATCAGGGCATTGTCGTCGCTGGCGTATGAGTCGGTTTGCCTGTTTGTATGCTGGCTGCGCATTTGCCAGGGAGCGAGTAACAGTGGGATAGCAGCGCTGAGAAAAATGAAGCCGCCACTTTCGATGCCGAGCCGCCAGCCACCCGCCAGAGTGAGCGCTGCACCCAGCGTGGTTGCCAAGGCTAAACGTTGTTGAGTCGATAACATACTTCGTCCTAATCATTATTATTGTGTTTCGTTTGTTGGACTATAACGTGATTAGTGTGCCGGAGACGGTGAGCTTGTGCCGTCTTTCACTAAAGTATGATGGTGAGCTTGACTGAAATATGCTGACAATGCGGCGCTGTTAGCACTCTTGCCAGGCAAGTTTGCTGAGTGAGTTCACAAGCGCCTGAGTGAGAAAATGAGTCATGCGGCGGGGCCAATACCGCGGTATTGGCCGACCTGACACCGGGACAAAGAGTCACAGGCTCTACAAAATCGAGTCACAGGCTCCACAAAATCAAGGCCAGAATTTGTGGTGAGAGGATGCGTAGACACATGACGAGAGGATAAACTGTGGCATAGGCCAACGCCGAAGCACCGCTCTCTTCATGGATCGCATTGGCAAAGGCCAGTGCTGGTGGATCGGTCATCGAACCGGCCAGCATGCCGCAGATGGTCAGGTAATTCAACTGACCGAACAAACGGGCCATAATGCCAACAGTCAGTAATGGGATTGCGGTGATCATCATGCCATAACCCATCCAGCTCAGGCCGTCACCCTCCACCAGCGTGGCGACAAAATTGCCGCCGGATTTGAGTCCGACTACGGCCAGAAACAGCACAATACCGATTTCGCGCAGCGCCAGGTTGGCGCTGGGTGGCATAAACCAGTACAGCTTACCAATGCTGCCAATCCGGGCCAGAATCAAGGCAACGATCAGCGGGCCACCCGCCAAACCGAGTTTTATCGCGGCGGGAAAGCCGGGCAGATAAAACGGAATAGAGCCAAGCAGCACGCCAAGACCAATGCCGACAAACACTGGCAGCATCTGCACCTGTTGCAGTTTTTGGTGAGCATTACCGACAATACCGCTCACCGCTTCAATGGCGTCCTGACGGCCGACCAGATTAAGAATGTCACCGAATTGCAGTGTCGACTGACTGGTCGGCACCAGCTCAATCCCGGCGCGGTTAAGACGAGAGACCACCACATCGTATTTCTGTTTCAGATCGAGATCGCGCAGTTTCTTACCCAGTACGATCTCATTGGTCACCACCAGACGTTGGACCCGCAATTCTGTGCCTCGGGTCGACAGGGATGCATCGACTTCTTCGCCGATCACCAGCCGGGCTTTATCGAGCGCCTTTTTATCGCCGACCAAGTGCAGCAGATCGTCGACTTCGACTCTCGATTCTGGTTTAGGGACATGCAGAGTATCGCCCCGTTTGAGGCGCGAACACACAATGTCGCCTTCACTCAGGGCCGGAATGTCTTGGAGGAATAAGCCATTCAGGTTGGGGTTACGCACTGCCACGTTCATGGTGTGCAGGCTCTCTTTTTTATGCCCGTTGTGCGTCTCGAACTCCTGAGCTTCGTGATTAATATTGACGCGAAACATCATTCTCAGCAGCCACATGGTCAGCAGAATACCGCAGATACCAAACGGATAAGCGATAGCGTAGCCCATCCCGGTCAGGTCAAGCAGGCTGCGTTGTTCACCCAGTTCGGTCAGAATCTGCTGGCCGGCACCCAGCGAAGGGGTATTGGTGACGGCACCGGAAAAGACGCCGAGTATCACCGGCAGAGGGACATCAAACAGATAGTACAGACCAACCGTCACAGTGCAGCCGAGCAGCACAGTCAGCACGGCAAAGCCATTCAGCTTGAGGCCGGAACTGCGCAGCGAAGAAAAGAAGCCCGGCCCTACCTGAATGCCTATGGTGTAAACAAATAGGATCAGGCCGAATTCCTGGATAAAGTGCAGGGTCTCATAGTTGAGCGTGACGCCCCACACCCCGGTATAGTGACCAACCAGAATACCGCCAAACAGTACTCCGCCAATCCCAAGACCAACGCCGTAGATCCGCCAGTTCCCAATCCACAAGCCCAGCACTGCCACCAGCGCCAGAATGCTGATAGAAAGCGCAATATCACTCATAGTGAAGCTCCTGATTTCATTTAAAATCGCGGGAGGGCAAATCACCATGAACGGCGGACAGAGGCAGGCTTTCGCACAGTACTGTGTGCGGCGCCCGTATAGACGGCACCGTATTACAGCGGTTACACCGGTAACAACTGCAACCATAACAGCGTTCAGGTCTGCGGCTGAAGGGTTCAAATACTGCCAGCGATTTCCAGCAGAAGAGTATTCTGTGCCAACCTGCAATCTGAGTCTCGGTTATGTTGTCCCGGTATCAGGTCATGACAGTTTTGGTATTGCCCTTAACTGATACTGAGTATGAATGTATTACGGGGGCAAAGTTAACCGGGTTGATGCAAAATTGTGCGCCTGGGCAAAAATAAATTCTACGTGATAACTAACTGTTAAATATAAGTAAATGGTGTTAACTGGCTGGCGTGGTTGATGCTGGTTGGCTGTCTTCATGCCCAGCACAGGTAGCGCAGAAAATATGTGCCCAGGTTGTACTTTTGACACAAATTACCTCGCCAAAAGTGCAACCTGAAGATGAGTGTTGCGCACCTTTAGCGTTCTGGCTTAGTTGAGCTGGCCGCTGGCGTGTTGCAGCAAACGCATGATCAGTTCGGTATGGTGCAGTGACAGCCCCTGCGATTGTAACGCTTTGAGATGTTCATCCCGGGCAACAAACACCACCGGATGTCCGGCCTTCATCAGGCGAGTTGCGTAATAACAGCCGATGCCACCGGCACCGGTCATGGCAAATTGGACCTTATTCTCTCCTTGAAACTTGGTCTCTTTTAAAGATGATGCTTATCAGGTTAAATCATTTGCATCTCAGAACCAGAGCTGTATGCCATGATGAGGTATGCTTATATCGATCATCTGACGGAGAACGGCGATGTCCGACAACACACGGTGCTTCTTTGCGCTGACTTTCGATACGAAGGCGCAGGAGATGCTGCAACGCAGCCGCGATACACTGAAAAGAAACGCTGCACACGGCAGTTTTACCCACGATGGCAATTTTCACCTCACGCTGGAATTTATCGGCGCAGTCAGCGATGCCGATTTAGCACAGTTGGGGGGATTACTGACTCAGTTGGAGAGCGAACCACCCCATTTGCTACACAGTCGTCAACTGGGTCATTTCGATATCAAAGGCGGGCGGCTGATCTGGCTGGGTGTAAAGCCGGACGCCAGGTTAATGGCGTTGCAGGCTGAGCTGCGCGGGTTACTTGCGTTAAATGGCTTTACACCGGAAAACCGGCGCTATCGCCCTCATATCACACTGGGGCGTCGTGTCGAGCTGTATCAGTCGATGGATGCGCTGGGTATGCCGGACACGGATTTGTCAGTGCATTCTGTGGCTTTGATGGAAAGTGCTCATGTAAACGGAAAACTGCGCTATCAGCCACGGTATGAAAGGCTGGTGGCTCAAAGTTAACGCATGCGGCGGTTGCATGATGGAGAATGGACTACAATTGAGGAGATCTTGGCGGCGACTTTATTCGATCACGATGCGGTTGAACATTGAGTTCGTCAGCAAAGCAAACCTCATAACAAGAAGCGAGAACGGCAATGAAAAATGTAACCTCAGTCATGCTGCTTGGATTGGTGCTGGGATTTTCCGCCAGTGCGATGGCCAATCATCATAAGCAGGGTGAAAACATGATGTCTGACAGTGCGAAGCAGAATAGTCAGGGCATGATGATGTCGAATCAAGAAATGGAGCAAATGCACAAAGATATGATGGGCATGTCCGAAGAAGAGCGTGCGCAGTATAAAATGAAGCTGCAGGACTGCGAAAAATCAGGCCGCAGTGCTAAAGAGTGTGAAGCTAAACTGGAACGTCATATGGATCGTGATGACAACAAAGATAAAATGATGGATCAGGATAAGATGATGAAACAGGATAAAAAGAGTAAAACCTATTAAACCTCAGTCATCCCTTAGCGCCAGAAAGGCGAACACGGTTGTTCGCCTTTTTTAATGCCTGTTTTGCGCGGATTTACGTCAAACTGACTTAGCGCTTGTCTCTAACGCTCAGATATCAGTTAAACTCAGGCAAAACAACAGGCTGGGAAATTCCAATTATATGCAGGGTAAAATCAGCGAGTGGTATGACGATAAAGGCTATGGTTTTATTGTGACGCCGGAGCGCAAACGCAAAATCTTTGTCCATGTATCGGAGCTGAGAAAAAAGGGCTTACGGCCCAAAGTGAATGCCAAAGTCTGCTTTGAGCTTGGGCGTGACAGCCAGGGGCGTATCAATGCGGTGAATGTTAACATGCAAGGGGCCGCCAGCCTTCCGCTAGCGGTGGTATTCGGCTGTGCGTTTGTAGTGTTTGTCAGTGGTACAACCCTGCTGATGGGCGGCGCGGTGGTCTTTATCCCGCTCTATCTGCTGCTCAGCCTGGTTACCTACCTGGTGTATGCCAGGGATAAAAATGCGGCGCTGCAGGGCACCTGGCGCATACCGGAAAAAACCTTGCACCTTTTAGCGTTGGCAGGCGGCTGGCCCGGAGCACTGTGGGCACAGAATCAGCTACGGCATAAATCGCAAAAGCAACCGTTTAAGGCTATTCTCTGGCTGACCATCGTTTTGAATATCGCGGCCTTCAGCTGGACGTTGTCTCAGCCGGGCCACGCCTTGATTCAGCATTGGTTACCTTAATGCTCTCCGGTTTGTAAGGAGCGTAAGTAGCGGTGCAAGAAGCGGGTGTCCACACCTTGCATCCGCATTCGTAGTTCTAATTGGCGCAGTTTATGTTCTGCATCACAGCGCTGCGGTGATCCTTCCGCGCAACGGGCCATTAGATCACATAACGACATTGCCTGATTACGCTCAGCAAGCTCCGGCGGAATATAACCGGCATTCTTCAACACCCGATAGCCCATACGCAGTTGCTCGGGCACCATGCTGTCATCATCTAACTGCAATGGCTCACCTTTGCCGGGTAAATCATCCATGTTGCCGTTATCAAACGCCGCCTGAATGCGCTGTTCTGCGATTTTGTCGACCAGTGTACTCATCAGTTTCTCCTGTTTGAGTGATCAGCTTACTCACTCAAGGCCGTATATCAATAGGGATAGCCTGTGGCCTGCTGCACAACTGACCCTGGTGGTGAATGAAATACCATGCAACATTTTTGTTGTTTATTGACGATTTTAATCAGGACTCCGGGTTTGATAGGGTAAAAGGGCGAAGGTAAAGAAAGCGTTAAGATAACCAGAGGCTAAAATAACGAGAGTGTTTCAGATCAACGAGAGAGTTTCAGAACAATAAGTGATGGCAGAGGGGATGAGCATGAGGAAGAAGCTGGGTTTTAACCGTATGGTGCAGATTTTATTGGTGTCAGTCGCGGCGATGCTCAGTGGCTGTACCCAGAGCGACTGGCGTTCTGCCAGCCGTGAACCGGCAGGCATCGCCCCTGATCCGCAGAATGACAAACAGGCGGTGATTGAGTTTTACGCCGCTGATGCGTTCAGTTGGCGCGGCTGGTTTGCCGTGCATACCTGGATGGCGCTCAAACCGCAGGATGCTGAAGAATATACCGTGTACGAGGTGGTTGGTTGGCGGGTTGACCGCGGTCAGCCGGCACTCTATCAGTACCAGACGGTAACGCCTGACCGTTACTGGTACGGCGCAAAACCTGAAAAAGTACTGTCGATTCAGGGCGAAAAAGCTGAGCAGTTGATCCCGAAAGTACAGAAAGTGGTAGGCTTGTATCCGTGGGCCAATGAATACACCCTGTTTCCGGGACCAAACAGCAATACTTTCCCGGCCTGGGTCGGTAAGCAAGTGCCGGAACTGGGGCTGAAAATGCCGTTTCGTGCCATCGGCAGCGGCTACGCAGATTAACCCTTAATATCAAGCTTGCCTAAGCAAACGTATATTGGCTAAACAAGGTAAGAGTGACCAAGCAAACCAAGCTTAGCCATATAGGCAAAAATTGCGCAAAACAAAAAGCCCGCTATGACAGCGGGCTTTTGAGTTTTTGTGGTTGGCGTATGACGGCTGTCAGGTCAGTCACTTTAAACGAACGACTGATTTAAGTGATGGACCTGTCCGGCAAACGACACACGGCTAACCCGACACTAAGCGATTTTAGTCAGCCAGTTGTGGGTATCTGGCGCTTTACCCCACTGAATATCATTCAGTGTCTGGCGCAGTTTCTGTGCGATAGGGCCAATCTCGCCGCTGCCGACTTTGTAATCTTTACCGTTGTGGATCAGAGTGCCGACAGAGGTCAGAACTGCAGCCGTACCAGACAGCATGGCTTCCACTCCTGGTTTAGCAGCGCGCTCCAGCAACTCTTCAACAGAGACTTCTCGTTCAGTGACCGTCATGCCCAGATCTTTAGCAATGGTCAGGATGCTTGAACGGGTTACGCCGTGCAGGAAGGTTGAGTCCAGTGCTTTGGTGATGATCTCGTTACCGTCAACCAGCAGGAAGTTTGCCGCGCCAGTTTCAGTGATGTAACCGTTTGGACAAAACAGAACCTGGTCGGCCTGATATTTTTGTTTTGCTTCCAGAGTTGGAGCCAGCGCACTGGCGTAGTTACCGCCGCTCTTGATCATACCCATGTGTGGTGCGCAGCGCTGACCTTCTTCGTCCAGCAGCAGACGCAGAGCGTGTGCGCCGCCAGCGAAGTAATCACCTACTGGCGACAACAGGATATACATCATTGAAGAGACGGAAGCTGCCGCCGCCTTACCAATAGCAGGCTCTGTACCAATGTGCGTTGGACGAATGTACATAGAGCCTGGTGGTTGTGGAACGTCAGAAGCGAATTCTGCAACGATATCAGTGATCATCTGCGAGACTTGCGCCTTGTCCAGCTCAGGTAGAGATAGCAACTTGCTGCTTTGTGAGAAACGCTCAACGTTCTGATCCATACGGAAAACATGCACACTGCCGTCTTCGTGACGGAATGCTTTCAGGCCTTCAAAACAAGTACTTGAGTAGTGCAGTACGTGTGCGCCCGGATGCAGTGAGATGCTGTCTGATGAAACGATCTGAGCGTCAGTCCATTGATTATTTTCGTATGTTGCTAAAGCCATTTTAGGCATGAACACGCTACCAAAAGCCGCCATTATTATGATTTCCTAATTACTGTATTTATTTGATGAAGTGTTAGATTAAGTTTGGGCAGGCGAGAGATTAGTCGTCCAAGACTTAATATCAAAATACTAAAACAGATTCCGTCAGTAAGAAAGTAAAAGTCACAGATTCGGGCGTTCTGTGTGCCAGTCCCTTTAATCGCAGGGCTGTGCTTACCGGGCAGAGGGGAGGAAAGACGTCAATTCACCGCTTTTGGCTATATGTTATCAGGGCAATGATTGATGGTATTAATCATTGTGCCTGCTTGTCGACGGCGAGCAGAAAAGGGCTTAGCGTTGTCGCTCAGCCCTTTGAGCATGCTCGCTGATTAAAGGATATCGGTTATCGCGATCCCGAGGCCAAAACGCTGCTGCTTATGGTTGTAATCAATCAGGTTCTCACCGTAGCCGGTGGAGTATTTCGCATAGCCGCGCACCTTGCCCCAGATAGGGAAGGTCATGCCTAGCTCCGCGTAGCCGTTGTGGGTCTCAAAGTTTTCCCGGCCCATGAAGTTCAATGCCACACTGTCCCATTTATACACTGCGCTGAGCTCGAAATTGCCCATGTAGTCACGGATATCCGGGTTGTCATCACCGTCCGGGTCGTCGGCGTAACCCTTACTGTCTTCCGGAATACGCCACCAAGGGCGGAAGTTGACCGCCAGACGATTCTTTTCATAGGTAAATGAACCGTAGATACGGTTCCAACTGCGTGACAGATCCTGGCGCTGGCCGTTGGACTGATGCTCAATGCCAACCCCGAGCCAGGTGTTGCCGCCAAAGGGTTTCCAAACGGTCGGCGTGAAGTAGAACAGTTCCGGCTGGTAGTTGGTTTCACGGAAAGGGCGCGAAATGGACCCGGCGTAAACCTGCCAGTAGGAACGCAGGGTG
Organism: Vibrio sp. H11; assembly: GCF_004804295.1. Taxonomy (NCBI): domain Bacteria; kingdom Pseudomonadati; phylum Pseudomonadota; class Gammaproteobacteria; order Vibrionales; family Vibrionaceae; genus Vibrio; species Vibrio sp. H11. The sequence goes on from NZ_SSHN01000003.1 coordinate 368,025, forward strand.
AAACCAAAGAACAGGGCATCATCTTCAAACAGCAGATCGGTGTAATTCAGCGGGATTTTAAAACTGATTTGAAATTCGGCTTCCGCTTTACGCAGATCCTCGGCCCAGCCAGTGTCCTGATAAGCCTCGCGGTTAACGCTGTCGGTATAGGTGAGCGGCAGAATATAGTTCATCTTGTGTGGGGTTATCACAAACGGCTGGAACTCGGTGCTTTTTTCTAATTCCCGCCGTTGAGTCAGCAGCTCCGGCTCCTCAGTCGGTTCTTCTTCCTCTGGCAGTTCACAGCGCTGACGCACTTCATCTATGGTCATTTCACCGCTCTGTCCGCGAGTGGCGTTAAGCAGACAGCGGTCATAATCGGACAGTTCTTCCGCTTCGATGAATGGTGACAGAAATAGTGTGGCTAGCAATGTCGTCTGTAGCATCGTCGTCTGCAGCGTCGTCATCTTTAGCGTCGCTTCCATGTGGGTTCCTTGGCAAAAAGTGGTAGTTAAACCTCTGAAGTATAATTGCTATTTTCTTGATTGTTGTAAAAGCAGTGTTATTGCTACGCTAAATATCCTCTCTTAGCAAGAGATGTATCACAGTTATTTAGTCGGATTATCACTGGTATTTCAAAACTAACGTTTCTTTATTGCAAAATTGACGTGGTAAAAAAGGGACATGCGATCAGGCATGTCCCTTTTTGCTGCCTGGCAATCCGTTGAGATTCACAGGCCAAAATGGTTGTTTAGGTTTAACCCGGTTTACGGGGCTAAATCCACTTCCACCGGCAGGTAATGACGAGGCTCAAGTTTGAGCCATTCCGGCAACACGGTACCGATTGAAATCGAGGACCAGGTGCCGGAAATAATCCCGATGAACATGGCGGTTGCAAAACCTTCCAACGGCGCGCCGCCCATCAGCCATAGTGCCGCAACGGTGATCAGCGTCGTACCTGAGGTGACCATGGTGCGCGAGAACGTCGCGACAACGGCCTGATCGTTGATCTCCTCGGTTGGCGTGCTCTGTCTGGCTACCAGCAGTTCACGAATCCGGTCAGCAATGATGATCGAATCGTTGAGTGAGTAGCCGAGAATCGCCAGCACTGCGGCGAACACCGTCAGGTTGAATTCCATTTGGGTCAGAGCAAAGAAGCCCAGTACCAGTACCACATCGTGGATCAGCGCCAGTAACGCGCCACTTGCCAGACGCCACTCAAAGCGGAAACAGAGGTAACCAAGGATACACAGCATACTGATCAGCAGAGCCAGGCCGCCTTGATCAACCAGATCCTGGCCGACCTGCGATCCGACCATACTGTTGCTGATGATGTCTACGTTATCAGACACCTGGTGCAGAAGCTGATTGATATCCGCTGCGGCCTGGCCTTCAGTTGCCAGCGGGTAGCGAATCACCCAGCGACCCTCTTCGCCGGATTTGGTGACCGATGTGGACTCTCCCAATGCCGGCTGCAGCACATTGAGTAAATCATGGTTGGTGACCGTCTGGCTGATCACGGCTTCTGTAACCATACCGCCGGTAAAATCCAGTCCCATATTAAGGCCACGCATGGCAAAAGCGGCCAGAGAAATCACCATTAGCGAGATAGACACCAGGCTGGTGATGTAGCGAATACGACGAATGCGAGTTTTAAGAAATTGAAGCATGATTTATACCCTTACATCACGACGGCCGTCGCGTCCCCAAATCAGATTAATTAGTGCGCGTGAAGCGAACACGCCGGTAAACATACTGGTCAGCAGACCCAGTCCCAGAGTCAGAGCAAAGCCCTGAATCGGACCGTTACCGATGGAGTAGAGGATAAGTGCCGTGATCATGGTGGTGATATTGGCATCGAGGATAGTACTGAACGCGCTGCTAAAGCCGAGATCAATCGCCTGAGCGAAGCTGCGCCCTTCAGCCAGCTTATCTTTGATACGCTCAAAAATCAGTACGTTGGTGTCGACCGCCATACCGACAGTCAGTACCAGTCCGGCAATCCCCGGCAGGGTCAGCACTGCACCCGGCAGCAGACCAATCAGCCCGAGCAAAGAGACCATGTTGATCACCAGCGCGGTATTGGCAACCCAGCCCAGGCGGCGGTACCACAGCGCCATAAAGGTCAGGGTCATGGCAAGGCCTAACGCTAGGGCGGCAAAGCCATTGTGAATGTTCTCTGCACCGAGTGAGGCGCCGATAGTGCGTTCTTCGACAATGGTGACCGGCGCTGTCAGCGAGCCGGCACGCAGCAGCAGAGCCAGCTGCTGGGCTTCATCGGTCGAACCTGCTCCGGTAATGCGGAACTGACTGCCCAGCTGTGACTGGATGGTCGCGACACTGATTACCCGTTCGCTGCGCTCGGTTTCACCGCGCGCGTTGGTTTTGTATTCGCGATACACGGTCGCCATCGGTTTGCCGATGTGTTTGCCGGAGAAATCACTCATTACCTTGCCGCCAGCATGATCGAGAGAAATGTTGACTTCAGAGAAGCCCATTTTATCGACCCCGGCACGGGCATTGACAATGTGATCGCCGGTCAGAACCGGACGTTTATTGAGAACGACGGCTTTACCGTCGTTATCCTTGAGTACCAGATTATCGCGTGACAAAGCTTCTTCGCCGGTTTTGGCTTCATAGAATGCCAGGCTGGCGGTTGCACCGATCACATTTTTTGCCTGGGACGGATCCTGGACACCCGGCAGTTCGATACGGATGCTGTGTTCACCCTGGCGTTGGACCAGAGCCTCCGTAATGCCGAGTTCTTCAATTCGGTCACGCATGATTTTCAGGTTTTGCTGAATCGTCGCAGACTGAAAATCGAGCTTATTCTGTGCGGTCGGCAGCACGCTGAGCGTATTTGACTGACGCTTGATTTCCCAACCGGTGTAGTTCTGCTTCAGGTAAGTGATAATTTTGCCCAGCGCTTCATCTGACTGGGTATCAACCTGCAATCCCTCCACACCCTGCGCAGCGACACGTACGCCACGCAGGCGCTCGCTGCGCAGCATATCTTTGACCTCGTCAATCATGGTATCGCGCTGCTCCTGGAATGCTTTATCGACGTCCACATTGAGCAAAAACTGTACGCCGCCACGTAAATCCAGGCCAAGCTTAATCGGATTAAAGCCCAGATTCTGCAGCCATTGCGGCGCAACCGAAACATAAGAGTAAGTAATACTGTCATTGGCGCTGAGCTGCGTATCCAGCACTTTGCGGGCATGGGCCTGATCGGTCTCGTTATCAAATACCAGCACCAGACTGTCGCCTTGTTGGGTAATTTTTTGCGCCTGAATGCCTTGCTGGCTCAGATACCGGTTGACGGAAGTTACATCAGACAAAGTGCTGTTAGGTTGTGATGACTGAATCTGGATCGATGGTTGCTCGCCATACCAGGTTGGAATTGCACTCAGGGCCAGCACCACCACGGTGACGACAAGCACCACGTATTTCCAGGCCGAATAGTGGTTAAGCACACGTTTTGGTGCTTTGGTTGGGTTTTTCTTCATAGATATCCCCTCGGCAAACGAGCCGAGTTTAAAAGCGGTAATGTGCAGCGTTGAAGAGGGCTTGTTACGTCAGTGCAATGAATATCGTATTCGGCACTGCGCTGGGTACGAGCACATCATGCAACGCTGGAATGATCAGCGCGTGTTATCAGGCGCCGATAATGGTTTCGGGAATATCAGCAGAAATACTGGCTGTTTAACGCCACATACATGGCATTGGTCTCTTTCCAGCCGGAAAGACGATAGGAGGAATGAAAGTCCTGATATGGAGCAGGAGAAGTCGACTGCGCCAGATGGATTGTCTGGTGAGGATCGGTAACGGGATAGAAGGACGCGACAGTATCAAGCAGATCCGGGTCGCCATCGTAGCTGTTATAACCTTCTCGTCCGTTATAGCCTTCTCGTCCGTTATAGCCTTCTCGTCCGTTATAACCTGCGCTCCGGGCCCAGCGAACAGAATTGATCAGTGCCGCTTTGGATCCGGCGTGATGGGTTTCGCTCTGTGGTGCCTGAGGCTGGGCCGGAGATTCTGGTTCGTCACTCTGATGTAGCAGCGCGCTCAGCGTTGCGGCGGCTTTACCTGATGCTGATTTGTTATTATCCAGCGACGCCAAGGCCTGCGCAGGCAAAACCAGCGCAATCAGCGATAACCAGAAAATACGAATCATGTGCCAGGACATACAGCGCCTACTTCAATAACAAGCTCGCAGTGTAAGGCCGGGCGTGACGGGGCTCAAGTAAAATTTTGGTCATTTGCATCGGGTTTTGCATGCGGCCGCTCTGATTTCAGCTGACTTATCAACCTGTCTGGTGACTGCAAGATGGCACCCTCATCAAAGTCACACTGACAAGAATCATGTTATTGCACGTAAAATATGTGCTTGGTTGCAAAAGTTAAAATAACTTTAAGCATGGCATATTGTATCTGGCCAGACGTTAATCTATGGTTTTGAATGTATTTTGCGCAATTTTACTCGCCTAGAACTGCAGAACGACAGAGCCACAAAGCGAACGGGAGATGATGATGAACCTTAGGGAATATGCACAAAAAAGTGTGCTGTGCTGGCTGGCGACAACGGATGCGGATGCCACACCCAATGTTTCACCCAAAGAGATGTTTACTTTTGTCGACGACGAGCTGATGCTGATCGCCAATATCGCATCACCACAAAGTGAACAGAATATATTCTCCAATGCCAAAGTGTGCGTCTCATTTATCGATATCTTTGAGCAACGCGGATTCAAAGTGCAGGGTATCGCGCGAGTGGTGAAAGCGCAGGACAGCTGCTGGGAAGGGTATTTAACGCACTTGCGTCAGATGGCGGATGAGCGTTATCCGATACAGAGCATCTTTGAAATTCGCGTTGAGTCAGTGGCAAAAGTGCAGGCGCCGAGTTATTTCCTTTTTGCCGATACTACGCCAGAGAGTCAGGTTGAAAGCGCTCTGAAAACTTATCAGGTAGAGCGTTGATTGCGATAAATCAGGGTTTACGGCGTTAAAATACCGAACTTGGTCGCCATCATTCGGCTTGGGGAGGCGCTTATCCAATCTTAAAATTGTTAACAAGCTGCAATGGTTTCGAATTGAGAAAAAGACGTTATAAGACATTAGTTGCAGGTTCAGCTGGAGTCGTTTAGATTGGGTGCAAAGGCCAGTGACAGGCCAGCGAAAGATGGAGACAGTGGGCACATGTTGGATAAATTAAATTTGGGAAAACTGATCCTGGTTTTGTGTGTATTCAGCGTAGTGGTGACCCTGTTTAATGCGTTTTACTCCATTTATCGCGTACAGCATGATCTGATCATCAATAACACGCTGGAATCCAATCGTGTTTACGCGGAAAAAATGGCAGAAATGACGGATGCATTTATCGATTCGGCCATGTCGCAGCTTAAATACAGTGCCCAGTCGCTCAGCACGGAAATGCAGGACACTAAATTCCTCAGCAAGGAAGTGGATCGGCTGAAAAACCAGACCGATTCCTTTAACTCCGCCTTTATCGTCAATGCTGACGGCGTGATCGTGTCCATTTCGCCCGAAACCATTGAGGTGAAAGGGATACGTTTAACCAGCGACAGGGCTTTACAATCCCTGCGCTCACAAGAGCCGCTCGTGACCAATCCGTTTGTTTCACCGGCCGGCAACTACCTCATCAGTATTTCCTATCCCATTTTTGCCGCAAATGGTGACTACTTAGGCTATGTGGCAGGTAGTATCTATCTGGAACAGAAGAACATTTTAACCACCTTACTTGGAAAACACAGTTATAAAGACGGTTCTTATCTGTATGTTGTCGACCGCGGGCATACACTGATTTACCATCCGGATAAGCGCAGAGTCGGCCAGGTGATTGTGAACAACAAGGCAATTAATACCGTACTGGAAGGTGAAAAGGGCAGCCAGACTATGTTGAACTCGCAGGGCTTCGAAATGCTGGCGGGTTACGCTCCTGTAGCTCTCGCTGGGTGGGGCATTGTCGCCCAGCGCCCCAAAGAGCTGACCCTCTCCACTCTGGATCAGCAGATGTGGAATGTTGTTCTGGAAACGCTGCCAATCGCCCTGCTAACCCTGCTGATTATTTGGATCTCGGCGTTCTTCATTTCCAAACCGTTATGGCAACTGGCGAGCGCGGTGAGAAACTTCGACAGTCACTCCGCGGCAATGGATGATCTGACCCAGATAAAACCGTGGTACTTTGAAGCCTCGCATCTGAAGCGCACCTTCCTTAATGCGTTGGGTATTGTGTCTAACACCATAGATCAACTGCAGAACGATACACTGACCGACCCGATGACCGGTTTACTCAACCGCCGTGGTTTAGAGAAAGCCGTTGACCGCCTGTGTGGGCAGCATACCCCGTTTGCAGTGCTGGCTTTGGATGTGGATTACTTCAAACGAGTCAATGATACCTTTGGTCATGATGTCGGGGACGAACTGCTCAAAAGCGTCGCCCAGATAATTAAGAAACAGGCGCGTGATAACGATGTGGTGTGCCGGGCGGGTGGTGAAGAATTTATTGCTTTCCTCACTAAGACCGATGTAAACCAGGCGTTTAATGCCGCGGAGCGGATTCGTAAAACGATTGAAAACTATCCGTTTGACGCCGTAGGGCAGGTCACCATTTCGATTGGTGTCTCTTATTGGGACAGCGCCGGTGAACCCATCAATGCCATCCTGAAAAACGCCGATGATGCACTGTACCAGGCGAAACATAACGGCCGTAACCGAACGGAAATCAAAGCGTCGTCGGCAAGAGATGACACGCCTCCGCCCTTGGGGGCAAAAGGCTTGCCTTTACGCTGATAATTGATGCTATTGAAAGGTGCTATTGCTAATTTGGTCATTAAAGTTGGCTGCTTTGGAGATTAAAAGTAGTAATATGCTCGCGTTAATTGCAGAATCCCCGCTTCGTGTTACGAGGTGACTATGAGAATTAACGAAACCGAGAGAGATGCCCTGTATAAAGTAATTTTTTCGCGCCGCGATGTGCGCCGCGACTTTATACCTGAACCGATACCGGATGAGGTTGTAGAACGGATACTCATGGCCGGGCATCACGCACCGAGCGTAGGCTTTATGCAGCCGTGGGATTTTATCCTGGTCACCGATCCTAATACCAAGCAGGCAATTAAGGCCGGCTACCAATCTGCCAGTGCGGAATCTGCCGAGCAGTTTGCCGCTGATAAGCAACAAACCTACAAGAGCTTTAAGCTGGAAGGTATCATGGAAGCCCCGCTCGGCATCTGTGTGACCTGCGATCGCCAACGCAATGGCCCAGTGGTAATTGGCCGGACCATCAAACCAGAAATGGACCTCTACAGTACCGTGTGTGCGATCCAGAACATGTGGCTGGCGGCGCGTGCGGAAAACTTAGGTTTTGGCTGGGTGAGTATTATTCATTATGAGGTCTTGCGCGATACGCTGGATATTCCGGAGGAAATCGAAATCATCGGTTATCTGTGCCTCGGCTATGTATCGAAATTCAATGACAAACCCGAGCTGGAACAATTTGGCTGGTTACCGCGGGAAGACATCAATTCGCTAATCCATAGAGGCAAATGGTCACAGAAATAACGTAAACCCTCTGATACATCAAGAATCGCAGGCCATCAACATTCCCCAAAACTCTTGTGTCACGAGTTCTGGAGTGTTACTTCTCAAGGTAAGCTGATTTTGAAGCATGTCCTATGTCATTCCACGATATCCCAGCTCAATTTCACAACGATGACTGTCAAGCTCCGCTATATCTGCCCCGGATATTTCGTTGCGTTCGTCATAGACGTTAATAAACGGACTTCTTTTCCTTTGATGGTCTTGGCGATTAACCTTACTTGGATTGTTTTGGTGGCGTCTACCCACTGCGTTGAGCTTGCAGTGGCAACGTAAGTTCAACCAACTCTCGCCTTCGACCTAGTTTGGCTATCACTGTAAGTTGTTCTTCTTGGAATCCTCGCCATCAAGTTTTCAGGGAAGCGGCGATAGTAGCCACTTGTTGCGGACGGAGGATTATCTTTAGAGCGAGTGTGACTAAATTACAATTTATTCACTCGTTGTTATCGTATCCATGAAGGGTTAGAATTTACAATTTAATTAATGAAAGTCAGAGATAAGGCTATGAATGACGAATATAACCACTCCAGTTTGAAGCGAGGCCCAGTCGCGCATGATGTGCGGGATCAGATAGTTATCGCCGCCACAGAACATTTCAGCCGCTACGGTTACGGTAAAACCACTGTCTCAGATTTGGCAAAATCAATCGGTTTTTCAAAGGCATATATATACAAGTTCTTTTCTTCTAAACAGGCTATTGGCGAAAGTATCTGTACAAACTGCTTAGGTGGGATTGAGGCCGATGTTCGAAAAGCGATAGAAGATGTTGATCAGGCGCCAGAGAAGCTGCGTCGGATGTTTAAAGAAATTGTTCAGGCAAGCTTTCGTTTATTTTCTCAAGACCAAAAGCTCTATGAAATTGCAGCATCCGCTGCCGCTGAACGTTGGCAGGCAACCATTCAGTATGAGCAAAACATCAAGGCGTTACTGCAAGAAATTCTTCGAGAAGGGCGCCAAGCGGGGGATTTTGAGCGTAAAACACCATTAGATGAAATGACGACAGCTATTTATCTTGTCATGCGACCTTATATGAATCCTCTTATGCTGCAATACAATTTTGACGTGATTGAAGAGGCCCCGGTACAGCTCTCTAATCTGGTTCTTCGCAGTCTTGCTCCGTAGCCTAAAAGTGACCATTGACTAAATTGGTCACTAGAATGATAATTGCACTCCTGAACAGTCCTTCATGGAGGCTTATGTATGTCTCGTCACAACATACTGAAAATCGCAATTATCACTGCTTTACCGCTGGCCTTAACGGCTTGCGGTGAAGAAAAGCAAGCCGATCCCCGTACTGAAGCGCCTCTGGTGCGGACCGTTACGATCGCTGCGTCCAGCGCCGAATCGCGCTCTTTCACTGGTGTCATAGCGGCTCGAATAGAAAGCGACCTTGGTTTTCGAGTATCAGGTAAGGTACTAAAACGCCTGGTGGACACCGGACAGGTTGTGAAAAAGGGACAAGTGTTGATGCAGCTTGATCCTATCGACCTGCAACTTGCCGCTCACGCCCAACAAGAAGCTGTTGTAGCGGCTAGGGTAAGAGCCAAACAAGTGGCAGAAGATGAGGCTCGTTACCGAAAGTTACGCGGTACTGGGGCTATATCAGATTCTGCTTATGATGAAGTAAAAGCGGCGGCGGATACCGCACAGGCTCAGCTTCGTGCAGCCCAAGCGCAAGCGGAAGTAGCAATCAATGCTACCCATTATACGGATCTTGTTGCCGATGCTGATGGGACCGTAGTTGAAACCCTTGCTGAGCCGGGACAAGTTGTGAGCGCCGGTCAGATAGTGGTCCGAGTTGCGCATGCAGGAGCTCGGGAAGCGGTGATCCAGTTACCTGAAACCTTGCGTCCTGCATTGGGTTCCCCTGGGCAAGCTCATCTTTTTGGCCGTCCTGATATGACGTCGGTTGCAACGCTCAGACAGCTTTCAGATGCCGCAGACCCCGCCACCCGTACTTTTGAAGCAAGATATGTGCTTAATGGCGCACTGCAAAATGCGCCTTTGGGCTCAACCGTTACCATTAACGCAACCAACGAACGTTCCGTTTCAACAACAGGGTTGCAAGTACCGATTGGTGCGTTGTTTGATGCGGGTAAAGGAACTGGCGTTTGGAGTGTCGATGGCGAGCCAGCCAAAGTCTCTTGGCATCCCGTCACGGTTATAGATCTTGACGATGATTCTGCGCTTGTTAGTGGCTCAATCCAACATGGTGCTCAAGTCGTCGCTCTCGGCGCTCATCTGTTACGCGACGGTGAACAGGTGCGAGTTGCGGTTTCTTCTTCCGGGTCTGTTGCAGAGGGATCGCGTCCATGAGCGAGAGTCGTTTCAACCTTTCCGCGCTCGCAGTACGTGAACGCGCCGTCACGCTATTTCTCATACTGTTGATTTCTATTGCTGGCGTAACCTCATTCTTTAAGCTAGGCCGCGCTGAGGATCCTTCTTTTACCATCAAGGTGATGACAATTGTCACCGCCTGGCCCGGAGCGACTGCTCAGGAAATGCAGGAGCAGGTTGCCGAGAAGATCGAAAAACGGATGCAGGAGCTAAGTTGGTATGACCGTACCGAAACCTTCACGCGTCCGGGACTCGCCTTTACCACGTTGACCTTGTTGGATAAAACGCCTCCATCTGAAGTACAGCAGCAGTTTTATCAGGCCCGCAAAAAAATCGGCGACGAAATTCGTAATCTTCCTGCTGGTGTCATGGGGCCATTCATTAATGACGAATATTCCGATGTCACTTTTGCGCTGTATGCACTCAAAGCCAAAGGCGAGTCGCAACGATTACTGGTTCGTGATGCAGAATCTCTGCGTCAACGTCTGCTTCATGTCCCTGGGGTTAAAAAGGTTAATATTATCGGTGAACAGCCAGAACGTATTTATGTGGAGTTTTCTCATGAACGTTTGGCAACATTAGGAGTAAGTCCACAAGAAGTTTTTGCTGCGCTCAACAATCAAAACGTGCTGACGCCCGCAGGTTCGGTTGAAACCAAAGGACCAGAAGTTTTTATTCGTTTGGACGGGGCTTTCGACAACTTAAAAAAAATACGCGATACCCCTATTGTTGTGAAAGGGCAGACGTTAAAGCTGTCAGATATTGCCACGGTAAAGCGCGGTTATGAAGATCCGGCTACATTCATGGTCCGTAATGGCGGCGAGCCCGCGCTGTTACTGGGTATCGTTATGCGTGATGGCTGGAATGGCCTTGATTTGGGCAAATCGCTTGACGAGGAAGTTGGCGGGATTAATGCCGAAATGCCTTTGGGTATGAGCCTATCCAAGGTAACCGATCAGGCCGTGAACATTCATGCGGCAGTCGATGAGTTTATGATCAAATTCTTCGCGGCATTGGCTGTTGTGATGCTGGTAAGCTTTGTGAGTATGGGATGGCGTCCAGGTATTATTGTTGCTGCGGCTGTGCCTTTAACGCTTGCCATTGTTTTTGTTGTCATGCTGGCGACGGGGAAGAACTTTGACCGTATCACGCTCGGCTCTTTGATTCTGGCATTGGGGTTACTGGTCGATGACGCCATCATTGCTATCGAAATGATGGTGGTGAAAATGGAGGAAGGTTATAGCCGTATCGCCGCGTCATCCTATGCCTGGAGTCTGACTGCAGCCCCCATGCTATCAGGAACACTGGTTACCGCGGTTGGATTTATGCCCAACGGTTTTGCACGTTCTGCTGCCGGTGAATATACCAGCAATATGTTCTGGATCGTCGGTACAGCACTCATCGCATCCTGGGTCGTGGCAGTGGTATTTACGCCATACCTGGGGGTGAAGCTATTGCCCGACTTTAAGAAAGTCGAAGGTGGGCATGGCGCAATTTATAATACGCCACGTTACAACCAATTCCGCCGGTTTCTGGGGCGGGTCATTGCTAAAAAATGGTGGGTAGCGTTATCAGTCGTAAGCCTGTTTGTTATAGCTGTACTGGGGATGTCGGTCGTTAAGAAGCAGTTTTTCCCTATTTCTGACCGACCGGAAGTGTTGGTTGAAGTGCAGATGCCTTACGGTACTTCCATCACTCAGACCAGCGCTGCTGCAGCCAAAGTTGAACAGTGGTTAGCGCAACAAAAAGAAGCCAGGATTGTGACCACTTATATCGGTCAGGGGGCGCCAAGGTTCTTCTTCTCGGTGGGCCCAGAGCTCCCTGATCCTTCTTTTGCCAAAATTGTTATTCGTACTGACAACCAAGAAGAGCGCGAGGTGTTAAAACATCGTCTGCGCCGAGCTATCGCTGATGGTTTAGCGCCGGAAGCAAGAGTGCGTGTGACTCAACTGGTATTCGGCCCTTACTCACCATTTCCAGTGGCGTATCGGGTAACCGGTCCTAATCCAGATACATTGCGCGACATTGCGAATGAAGTACAGCAGGTTATGAAAGCAAGTCCCATGATGCGCACTGTGAACTCAGATTGGGGAACTCGTGTGCCTACCGTACATTTCTCATTGCAGCAGGACAGACTTCAGGCTCTGGGGTTGAACTCCAGTAGTGTCGCTCAACAGTTACAGTTCTTGTTAAACGGTGTTCCCGTAACGAGTGTGCGGGAAGATATTCGTACTGTTCAGGTGATCGCTCGCTCATCGGGCGAAACACGGCTTGATCCGTCTCAAATAGAAAACTTCACGTTAGCAGGTGTCCACGGGGAACGTATTCCTTTATCCCAGATAGGAAATGTTGAGATACAAATGGAAGAGCCGATCATGCGCCGTCGAGATCGGGTACCAACGATTACTGTGCGCGGTGATATTGCCGAAGGCTTACAACCGCCAGACGTATCGCATGTTATTACTCAGCAGTTACAACCTATTATACAAAAATTGCCTAGCGGCTATCACATCGTGGAAGCGGGTTCTATAGAGGAATCAGGCAAGGCCAGTGTCGCCATGTTGCCGATTTTCCCCATCATGATTGCTATCACGCTACTGATTATCATCCTCCAAGTGCGCTCATTTGCCGGCATGGTGATGGTGTTTTTAACCAGTCCTTTGGGACTCATTGGTGTGGTGCCTACTTTGCTTTTGTTCCAGCAACCGTTCGGCATTAATGCATTGGTTGGATTGATAGCATTGTCTGGCATTTTAATGCGTAACACGCTCATTTTACTTGGCCAAATCCGTCATAACGAATTATCCGGATTGGACCCGCTCAATGCAGTCGTTGAAGCTACGGTTCAACGTGCCCGCCCTGTAATCCTTACAGCGTTGGCCGCAATTCTAGCCTTTATTCCACTCACACACTCTGTGTTCTGGGGAACATTGGCTTACACGCTGATTGGTGGGACGTTTGCCGGAACCGTTTTAACATTGGTTTTCTTACCTGCCATGTATTCGATTTGGTTCAAGATAAGGTCAAACGCTTGAGAAACGTATCATGCAAAGAAGCTTATGCGACTGCCTACTATCGAGCCATATGTAAAAGGAAATAACACTAGAGGTCATCCATGAACAGAGCTGAAGAAATGAGAATTGTCATCACAGGAATGGGGACCGTAAGTCCCTTAGGGGTTGGTACAGAGGCAACATGGCAGCGCTTATTAGCTGGGCAGTCAGGTATTCGGATATTGTCCGATGAGTTAACGGCTGGCATAGGAACAGCGGTGGGAGGTCGAGTCCCCAGCTTGGAAGAAGATCCACTCGCTGGCTACAACCCCGATCATTTCATTGCGACGAAAGAACGGAAAAAGATGGATCGCTTCATCGAATTTGCCCTGGTTGCTGCCGAAGAAGCATTGACACAAGCTAATTGGCGCCCGGTTACGCAAGAGGAACAAGAACGAACCGCCACTATTATTGCCTCTGGTGTGGGCGGTTTTGGCGCGATTGCAGAAGCTGTTCGCACCACGGATTCCCGTGGTCCTCGTCGTCTATCACCTTTTACTGCCCCTTCGTTTTTAGCCAACATGGCGGCAGGGCAAGTTTCCATAAAATATGGATTTAAAGGTCCATTGGGTGCCCCCGTCACCGCTTGTGCCGCTGGGGTTCAGGCTATAGGGGATGCGGCTCGGATGATTCGCAGTGGCGAGGCTGATATTGCAATATGCGGTGGAACAGAGGCCGCAGTTGACCGAGTTACTCTCGGATGTTTTGCTGCTGCTCGCGCGCTATCGACAGGCTTTAACGATAATCCTCAACAGGCTTCACGCCCGTTTGATCGAGACCGGGACGGATTTGTGATGGCTGAAGGCGCGGGATTGCTGGTCATTGAGTCGTTGGCGCATGCACAAGCTAGGGGGGCTCGGCCTTTAGCTGAAATTGTTGGGTATGGTACCAGCGCTGATGCATATCACTTAACCGCAGGCCCAGAAGACGGTAATGGTGCCGAGCGCGCCATGAAAAAAGCGCTCAAACAAGCAGGTATTGATCCACACGAGATACAGCATATCAACGCCCATGCGACTTCTACACAAGTTGGCGATAAAAGCGAACTGGCGGCTATCAAGGCGGTATTTAGTGAAGGTTCTTCCCCGGCTATCACGTCAACTAAGTCGAGTACCGGTCATTTATTGGGCGCCGCCGGAGGGATTGAGGCTATCTTTAGCGTGCTTTCTCTTCGCGATCAGATTGTTCCGCCAACGTTAAACCTTATCAGCCCAGATACGGCAGCGGATGGCCTTGATTTGGTTGCCTTGCACGCGCGTAAAATGCAAATCCAGCATGCACTGTCAAACGGGTTTGGGTTTGGTGGAGTGAATGCCAGTATTGTATTGCGACGTTGGTCGTCTGTCTGACGCATATCACTCAGTCGCAGCGTTATTACTTTACGCAGGCGTTGTTCTATAAAGGAAGAGGACTTCCAAGTCGATTTTACTTAAAAATGAGTGGGCATCCACTCAATAAGGAAGTGTGAAAATATGTCAAAGTTAACTGGGTTTACGGAAGCCAATGTCCCTGATCAATCGGGCAAATGTTTCATTGTCACCGGAGCAAACACAGGTATCGGCTTTGAAGTCGCCCGAGTGCTCGCTGCACGTGGTGCTCGGGTTATTATGGCTTGTAGGTCAAAGGAAAAGGCGACGCAAGCCATCGCCCAAATTCAACAGTTAAGCCCTACTGCCGATCTATCTTTTCTGCCTTACGATCAGAGCAATATTGATAGTATCCGTGAGGCTGCTAGTCAATTATCGAAAGAATCACGTATTGATGTGCTAATCAATAATGCAGGCGTGATGACCCCGCCTTTGACACATACCAAACAAGGCTATGAACTTCAATTTGGCGTTAATCATCTAGGATGTTTTGCGTTCACAGCTCTTCTGCTGCCTACACTTGCCAAAACTAAAGGGAGCCGAGTGGTGGTGACTTCTAGCATAGCCCATCGACATGCGAGCATAGATTGGGATGATCTTAATGCTGAGAGGAGCTACAACCGAACACAGCGTTATGCTGCTAGTAAACTGGCCAATGCGTTATTTTTGTTTGAGCTGGATCGTCGTCTGCGTGCTTCTGGCTCATCAATCATCGCGGTCGGCTGCCACCCGGGATTAGCTGCGACCAATCTTGGTCGTTATATGGGACCTATCCAAATGCTATTGCCACTGGTGGGTTTATTGCTCAACAACGCCGCACAGGGCGCTTGGCCCACGCTACAGGCCGCAACCGCTCCAGTACTATCCGGTGGTTATTATGGGCCGATTGGCTTTGGCGGTATACGAGGTGTGTCTGGGGAGTCTGCTCGCACAGCGCGGGCAACGGATGAAGCACTTGCTCGTCGACTCTGGGATATCTCTGTTGCCATGACGGGAATTGATCCCGGATTACCGCAGTGCACGCCATCGTTCAAGAGTGACAGGCAATGAAAGAGTGACATTGAGGACCTAACGACAACAAAGCCCGCTAACAAATGTTGACGGGCTTTCCAGAGGAAGTGCTATAGGAAGATCGGTATCGGGGTGATCTAAATGACAACGAGACCTTAGCTTGTGGCAACAGCGGAAGACATACCTCAGACTGAGTTAAAGTAAGCTACCGCCATTAATCACAATTTCCGACCCCACGGTCCAGGCTGAATCGTCGGAAGCCAAATAAAGCACCGCTTTTGCCACTTCCTCTGGCTTACCAAAACGGCCAGCGGGGATTGTTGCAACGATATCTTTCATTACTTGGTCATAGTAAGCATCTGGAATACCCGCTTTGTCGTAAAGCGGCGTATCAACTGGGCCAGGGCTTACTGCATTGATGCGGATCCCACGAGCAATTAGCTCGTTAGAAAGTGTTTTCGACATATTAAGTAATGCCGCTTTGGTTGAGCCATAAACAGAAGAGTTTACTGGCCCTGTGTGAGCATTGATCGATGTATTAAAGACCACGGATGCAGAGCTCGCGAACACCGGCAGTAATGCCTGCATCAGGAAATAAGGACCTTTAACATTGATGTTAAAAATGCGGTCGAAATTGTCTTCTGTCCACGTTTCGATTGGCATATAGGCAGATATGCCAGCATTTAGGAAAGCGATATCCAATTCACCAAAGTGAGCCTTAACAGCCTGAGCTAGCTCTTTCTGTGCATCCACGTTAGCAGAATCAGCGCTCAGTACTAAAACATCGCTACCCAGTTCCGCTTTCGCTTTTTCGATAGAATCAGGGTTAACGCCAGTAACAATTACACGAGCACCTTCTGAAAGGAAAAGCTTAGCGGTCTCAAGACCAATACCACTTGTTCCACCGGTAATAAGAGTGCGTTTGCCTTGTAATTTGGACATATAAAGTCTCCTAGAGGTTATCTGGATCAGTCAATTCGCTGATCGGCAGGAGCTTTACTATAGGTTTATGTATAACCGTAGATAAGATGGATTTTTCGAATATGACTCATGCTAAATATGCATAAATAACAGGACTGTTGAATGGATCGATTATTGTTGATGACGTGTTTCGTTCGCACGGTTGAGACTGGAAGTTTTTCGGCGGCTGGGCGAGATTTGGGGCTAGGGCAACCTAACGTCAGCCGTTATGTTGCAGCGCTTGAGAATTACCTACAAACCAGATTACTTAACCGTTCAACCCGCAAACTTGCTCTGACTCCAGAAGGAGAACGCTATTATGTAGAGGCGCGGCGTATTCTTGAAGCCGTGGAGGAATCCGAATCCTCATTGCGGGATAACATTGCTCCATCTGGGTTATTGCGGGTTGCCTGTCCGACGGCACTGGCACATACATTCTTGGTTCCACATCTAGCAAGTTTTCTGGAATGTTATCCAGAATTGACACTCGATCTCCAAATTAATGATCGCTATGTCAATTTAGTCGACGAGGGGGCTGAGCTGGCGATTCGCATTGGTCATCTGGACGACAGCGCAATGCGGGCGCGCCGTTTGGCAATGTTCGAACGGGTGTGTGTGGCAAGCAAAGCTTATTTGGCCAAACGGGGCATCCCCAAAACGCCAAATGAACTGAGAGAGCACGATTGCTTGATTTATACTCTGCTGTCAACGGGATCCACATGGCATTTTAAGGGAGAAGATATCCCTGTTTCTGGGAGGTTGCGAGTGAGTTCTCCGGAAGCCATACGTGCATGTGTAAATTCAGGACTAGGGATCGCCCAAGGCCCAGAATGGCTATACGAGGAAGGACTGAAAAATGGTAATCTTCAACTACTACTGAGTGATTACACAGCTCCACCAGTGCCCATTCAAGCTGTTTATCTGGCCAATCGCCTTCTTCCCAAACGAGCCGTTGTTTTCATGGATTTCGTTGCTCGTATATTTGCCAACAAGTCGACACTAACAACGCAATGAAGGTTGATCTGATACATTATTATTGGATCCCAATTTAAACAGCTTTTCTAGACCTAAGGTTGTTTGCTATTTCAAATGTAGCAAAGTCACTGATAAATTGTTGCCCACGGACGTTTCAGTGCATCCAGCAAAAAACTGGCACCGATGTACGCTATGAAAAGACTCTTTGGCGCTAATTTAATCAGTTTGTTTTTCGAGATAAAGAATAAGTTGTTGTTTTAATTCGTCATATAACTGGCTTTGTACTTTTTCTAACTTATATTGGTTACGATCGAGGCACAACCTAAGCTTTCCTAGTGTCGGTAAACCATCCAACTTACTAATATTATTCGGGTGACTGAAAGAAGAGCGCACCGTAATTCCTAATCCAGCATCAACAGCACTCCATAAGTTGCTCAGACTTCGGCCAACAAAGGTGATTTTCCACGGAATTCCATCTCGATCTAATGCTGCTGTGGCTTGTTGTCTGATCGTGCAAGCGCCATCAAGCATAACCAATGGTACAGGTTTTGAGGTATCAATAGGTTCTTTAAAATATTTGTTTGCTGGCCCAAACCAGTACAGTGGTAATTCTGCCAGAAGCTCACTATATGGCGCCGATTTCTCACCTCTCCAGCCTAATGAAAAATCTAACTCACCAGATTGAATGCCATCCATCAGCTCCTGATGGCGCCCAACAATGGATTGCAATTGTAAGTTTGGATGTGAGCGAGAAAATACACCTAACAGTTGTGGCAATAGCACATCACTAAAATCTTCTTGTAAACCAAAAACTACTTTTCCCGTCAATGAATTTTCCACTAACTGGTTCAGAGCTTCGTCATTTAACTGAAGCATGCGCCGGGCATAAGCCAGAATGATTTCACCTGCTTCAGTAGGCTCCAGGTGTCGGCCGATTTTGGTCACTAATGGTGTATGGCACTGCTGCTCAAGCTTTTTTAGTTGGGCGCTGGCTGCAGAAGGTGAACGATTAAGTCGTTCAGCCGCAGTTGCAAAACTGCCTAACTCAATTCCTAGGACAAAACATCGTAAGGCATCTAAATCCAGACTTCGCATATTCAATCATCCTAAATTTCAAAATCATTAATCAAAATAGTTTTGATTTTTTATATTAAAAAATCAACTTATTCTTTTCCAGCCGATGAAATCAGCTAGGGAAAATATATGGATACAAAACAAAAACACTTAATGGAACTGCTTGCCAAACTCGTTCTACAATTTCATCAACTAACGGTAGAGCTATTGTTTGGACAGGTCAGTAAAGAAGATAGTATTCAATTCAATGGAATTGAATACAGGTCTTTCTCTTCTAGTCAATCATGGAAAGATGCCGTGGGGACAATAAAATGATAGCAATGCAATATAGAATCGTTCTGCCATCGGATTATCCGATGGAAAAAATAGAAACTCGTATCAGAGAAAAAGGAAATTTGTTAGATGGATACCCCGGTTTAGTTTTTAAGGCCTACCTTTATGCACGAAAAGATGCTGAATATTATTCCAACAGCAACAGTTATGCTCCATTTTACGTATGGAAAGATCATCACTCTATGGTGACTTTTCTGAGAAGTGAAGGATTTAACGGATTGTGTGAGCAATTTGGTCGACCGGAAGTCAGGATGTGGTTTATCGAGGATGAACCAACAATACCAAATTCAAAATGTTCGCTTGCATGTATAGACCATCAGGTCTGTGAGGATGCGGATATTCATGGTGTTAACTTTACCTCCTGGGAAACGGTGAGTATCTCGTGGTTCAGTCAACCAGAGTTAGCTGAGAAAATGAGCGGCGACATCTATTCTATCGGTTATATCGCCCACGGTTAAATTTGATGAACAATTAAAAATGGTACTCGTTTTTCATTGAACCAGGTTCAGGGCGAATCTGGCTTATTATTTTTACCCTTTTGTAGTTCAGAGCTGACACTTGTTCTTATCCTATCATTAAGATTTCCGCTACCTAAATTGTCCGAAGATACACATGGCCGTCATTTGTATTTTTTTACAATTCAGTAACGAAGTTAGTTAGAATCAGCTAATAATTTATTCAGATTCAAGGTAAACATGGAAGATCAAAAAGTAGCAATTATCACAGGTGGGGGGCGGGGGATTGGTGCTGCCACCGCAAAATTGTTTTCTCAAAATGGTTACGCAGTATGCATCAATTATAAGTCTGACTCGGAAGCTGCAACCTACTTAGCTAAGGACATTACATCTCAAGGAGGCAAATGCATTGTAGTGCAGGCCGATGTATCTCAAGAATCGGATGTGCTTCGCTTGTTTGATACTGTTGACAAAGAGTTAGGTTCTTTGACCGTACTAGTAAACAATGCCGGTATCCTACAGAAACAGATGCGATTAGAAGAAATGAGCGCTGATAGAATCAATGCCATTCTTATCAATAACGTAACCAGTTATTTTTTGTGTAGTCGTGAAGCCGTCAAACGAATGTCAAAGAGTTATGGCGGGCTAGGTGGTGCTATTATTAATGTTTCTTCGGGAGCTGCACGTTCTGGTTCTCCAAATGAATATATTGATTATGCTGCATCAAAGGGAGCGATTGACACATTAACAAAAGGTTTGTCGTTAGAAGTGGCTGCCGAAGGAATCAGGGTTAACTGTGTTCGTCCCGGATTAATTTACACAGATATGCATGCTGATGGAGGAGAGCCTGGACGGATAGAGAGGTTAAAAAGCAAAATCCCACTTCAGCGAGGAGGTTTGCCTGAAGAGGTCGCTGAAGCAATTTATTGGTTAGCATCTGAAAAATCGACGTTTTCAACGGGTAACTATCTGGATTTAACAGGTGGTTTATAACTCGCTTCTGCTTAGAGCTAGCTACGCCAGCTAGCTCAGAAGTGTCGATTATCTGTCTCCATCAAAACTAAATATCGATCTATGCCTGATTTATACTACTTCAGAGCGGATCGCTGGCTCGCATCTCATTTTTGTTCTGATACATGCTTTTATCTGCTTTGGACAGAATTTCGTGGATGATCGACTTATCCGCTTTGCCCTTGAATGTATAGAACCCAACGCTGGAGGATAACGGAATCTGTTCGCCTTGCCACTGCAGCGGTGAAGTCTTAATTAAAAGCTGTATTTTATCAATCAGTTGCTCAACATCGTCCGGGTTGTGCATGCGTGGCAGAATGACAATGAACTCGTCCCCGCCCATTCTGGAGATAAAGTCCGATGAACGTGTCGATTTTTGTAGCAACATTGCGATGTGTTTTAACACGGCGTCGCCGGCTTCATGGCCGTAAGTATCGTTGATCTTTTTGAACTTGTTGAGGTCAATATTTAGAATCGTAAACACAATGTTGGCGCTATTTTTCGCCATGATGCGGTTAAGCTCATTGAACAGATAACGGCGGTTCGGTAAATGGGTGAGGTCATCCTGCAAAGAATGTTTCTGAGCACGAAAATAGTTACTGATAAAAAATACGATCAGCAGAAAACCGGCTGCAAAGATAATGGTGCCCAGTGTCATAAACAGACTTTTGAAGCTGTTTATGTTCTCAATCTCATGTAGGTCTTTATATTTGGCAAACAGAGTCCAGCTGCCGTTAGGCAGACTTATCGGATACTGGATGTCAAAATCAGACAGAACAGCTCTATTACCTTCAATTAATTTCTGTTCGATCTCATCATGGCCGTTGGCAACCAGCGCTATGTCCGCTCCTTTAATGTTATGCAGGTTGGACAGGGCAATCAGTTTGTCGTAGCTAATCACCACGCTCAAACCGCCCCAATACTGGGTATTGTAAGGTACATCGGTAAATATCGGATAGCGGGCGATAATCGCTTTGCCGCCCTGTACCAGTTCTAACGGCCCTGCCAGGAAGACTTTTTTATTCTGTCTGGCAATTTGCACGGTTCTGTACTGATGGGGGACGGTTCGGAAGTCCAGCCCAATTGCTTTTTCGTTGCTTTGCAGTGGGTAAACGTAATGGATTACATCGTTCGGCGCTAAACTTATGTTCCTGATTAGTTGCGCTTTTGCCAGGAATTGTTCGCCTACTTTGTTCCAGTTGTGGGTCGCGAATTGGGGATCGAGCGCCACCACCGAAGCAAAGCTGTCTGCCAGGTAGGTGTCGCGAAAGATGTTGGCCTCAATACTGTATCTGACTAAGGCAATGTCGTGTTGGATGGCTTCTTTTTCTTGCTGGGCTTGGTTGTCAATAAACTTATCCGTCGTCAAGGTGATGACCGTGTAAGAAAAGAAAAGGTACGCTATGGTTAATACACCGTAAGACCATCGGCTCATTTTATAGGATTTGATAGCATTACTCTCTTAGGTGGATAAGTACGACAACGCTTGTTGCTCAATAGTTATTCATTGTGTCAATAAGGTCAAGTGATAACCGGGTTATCTGATTTCATGACATATCGGCAGTTATGAGATTCCGTCACAGTTGCAAGCGGGCTGAGTGACTGAAAATTATGATAGATTTTAGCCATTTAATCAATAAAAGCCAAAAAGGCGACCTTAGGTTCGCCTTTTTATGCTACTTGAGTAAGTCTCAGATCTTATCAAAACCGATGCTAGACAACATGGGATCATGTTGGAAGTGGAAAGTGTAAACTAGGTGCCAGCGTTAAAGATGAATGGACTTGGGAGTTACCGATGACGGCCTCGCTCAAACTTATATCTGTTGGGAAACAAAAGTTCGCTTGATGCTTAAGAAGCAACATAGGTCCATGCTGCTAAGCGTTAATGACATTGCTTGATTTTCGCTCTCTCGCTATCGGTAAAGAGCGAACTACCGTGATTTTTAGCCGCTAATGAGTCGACGGCTTCTGAATGTAGTCAGATTGGGTTTGTCCATGTTGACCTCCTTATTGAAGAGTATGGTCAACATTAGTAGTGCCGTATTTAGCAGCATTTATACTGATGCTTGATAGAAGCAAACAGTAATAGAAATAAATAGAGGTATACCTTAGCCAGAATGTCGCTAAGCTATTGTAAATGTTTAGAACTTATTGATGTATCGTTCAGCGCTTGCGAATAACTTATCACATACTTTCTTCTGAGCCACAAACTCAGAAGTACCTTCGGCCATCTCATCTAGGACTTCTTTTGCTGCCTGGTATTCAGCGGCCATCTGCGCAAATCGTTCTTCAAAGTTGTTTTTTTGGATCTTTTTGCTCGATTTTTTGCTTGGTTTTCTCATGTCACTCTTCCTTATAAATCCCAAAGCTTCTTTTGTTCTCGTTCTAACAAAATATGCTCAATTTTTTTTCTTATCTTATGAATGCTCTCTGTGCTGTCATCTTTAGTAAGAGTCTTGCCCTTGACCATCTTAGAGTTGGTTCCTGCTAATGGTTTCTTCAAGCTCAATATCCTTCATTCATTTGAATTGAAAAACAACCTAAAGTCCTTCCCTGTGAATCTTTTATTTCACCAGAATTGTTCAATTCACAAAATGAAAAATTTAAGTCAAATAAGTGGGTTTCTAATTTGGGGAGGATATGGCGTTTTAAAACATCGCTATTTAGCTGATGTATCGTTGATGACCATGAGGTCTTATTTTGATGAAGGAAATATTTAACTGTGAACAATTAACTTTCCCTTTTGGTATTTTTGTTCACGTAAAACGTAATACCAGTAAATTTTTCTATTAGTTTTTCTGATTATAAACTCCCAGCTAAAGACTTAACAGAAAGCTCTCACCAAGAGGCAAGAGCTTTACTGATAGACTTATACTGCTGTAACGTTAGCCGCTTGCGGGCCCTTGTTACCTTGTTCTACGTCGAACGATACTTTTTGACCTTCTGTTAAGGTTTTGAAGCCATCGCTAGCGATTGAACGGAAGTGAACAAACAGGTCAGCACCACCATTGTCTGGAGTGATAAAGCCGAAGCCTTTTGTTTCGTTAAACCATTTTACTAGACCAGTTGTTTTATTAGACATATATATCTCGATAGATTGATTAAGTTAAAAAGAAAGCTACTAAATAAGGAATGAAGAAAAAGTTATCGCAGGATAGATATGACGACTTGGATCGAAAAACAACTGAGAAGATCTTGAACTAAATAATTTATCAATAGCTCACTGTTAGAGCTGCCGACACTATACACGATATAGAGATAATAGATATTTATTTCTCAATTAAATTTTTTTGTCCTTTTAAATCAATAACTTAAATCAATAACTTAAATCAATAATTCAAATCAACTTTGTTTTTTAGGCGGGCTATTGCTGAATTCAAACCAGCCGTGTTTTGAGTACAAACAACGAAAACAGTGTATTTAATATGCGTTCGTACACGGAATCAGACTTCGAATTGGGAGATGACAGCTCGCTTTGAGGATTGCCCCTGTAGGTTTGCCAGTCATAAATCACTGGCAGAAGCTTCTTTTAACCATCTACGTGCATTTATAACACGGACAAAAAAGGCGAACATCCGTTCGCCTTTTCAATGTTACAGCAAATGATCTTAGTCTTGGTAGGAATCAATGCTCGGGCAAGAACAGATCAGATTACGGTCGCCGTACACGTTATCCACGCGGTTTACGGTTGGCCAGTACTTGGCTTCTTTTGCTTGCTTTGAAGGGAAGCAGGCGATATCGCGTGAGTACGGGTGAGTCCATTCATCGCTTGCCAGGTCAACCTGGGTGTGTGGAGCGTTCACCAGCGGGTTGTCTTCCAGCGGCCATTCACCGGCGTGAACTTTGCTGATCTCTTCACGGATAGCGATCATCGCGTCACAGAAGCGATCCAGTTCTGCCAGATCTTCTGATTCGGTTGGCTCAACCATCAGAGTACCCGCAACCGGGAACGACATGGTTGGCGCATGGAAACCGTAATCCATCAGACGCTTAGCGATGTCTTCTTCGCTGATGCCCGTTTCTTCTTTCAGCGGACGGATATCGATAATACATTCGTGCGCGACGCGGCCGTTAGCACCACGGTACAGAACCGGGTAGTGCGGCAGCAGGCGTTCCATCACGTAGTTCGCGTTCAGGATAGCCACTTCCGTGGCTTTAGTCAGGCCTTCAGCGCCCATCATCGCGATGTAAGCCCACGAGATTGGCAGGATAGAGGCGCTGCCCAGGTCAGCTGCTGCGACTGCAAAGTCAGAACCTTCCACACCGCCTTCAATGTGGCCCGGCAGGAATGGCGCTAGGTGTGATTTCACACCGATAGGGCCCATACCCGGACCGCCGCCGCCGTGCGGAATACAGAAGGTTTTGTGCAGGTTAAGGTGCGACACATCAGAGCCGATGAAGCCCGGAGAAGTCAGACCGACCTGAGCGTTCATGTTCGCGCCGTCCAGGTAAACCTGGCCGCCGGCTGCGTGGACCATGTCACATACTTTACGTACCTGCTCTTCATACACACCGTGCGTAGAAGGGTAGGTGATCATAATAGCCGACAGGTTGTCCTGATGTTTCTCGATCTTGGCGGCCAGATCGTCGATGTCGACGTTACCGTTCTGGTCACATTTCACCACGACCACTTTCATCGATACCATTGAGGCGGTTGCCGGATTGGTGCCGTGCGCTGAGCTTGGGATCAGACATACGTTACGGTGACCTTCGCCACGGCTTTCGTGGTAACGCTGAATAGCAATAAGGCCAGCGTATTCACCCGACGCACCTGAGTTAGGTTGCAGTGAGAACGCATCGTAACCGGTGATTTCACACAGTTTTTGCTTCAGATCGCTGGCCAGGGCTGCGTAACCGGCCGCCTGTTCTTTTGGTGCGAACGGGTGGATAGAACCGAATTCCGGCCAGGTGACAGGAATCATCTCGGCGGCCGCGTTCAGTTTCATGGTACAGCTGCCCAGCGGGATCATGCCATGGGTCAGTGAGAAGTCTTTGTTTTCCAGCTTTTTCAGGTAACGCATCATTTGCGTTTCGCTGTGGTGCGTGTTGAATACCGGGTGAGTCAGGTAGGATGACGTGCGACGACAATCTTCCGGAATTGCTGCGAATTCGTTCGACTCGATGGCTGCTGACAGCGCGGTAACGCTTTCCGTCACGCCGAATACTGCAAACAGCGCTTCAACGTCAGCCACGCTGGTGGTTTCATCCAGGCTGATACCCAGTTGCTCTGGCAGTTTACGCAGGTTGATGTCTGCCTGCAGAGCTTTCTGGTACAGAGCTTCCGTGTTGCTGCCGCTGTTCAGAGTGATGGTATCGAAGAAGCTGTTGTGCGCCAGCTCAAAGCCCGCTTTAGTCAGGCCCGCGGCCAGGATTGCGGTCATGTGGTGAGTACGGCGAGCGATAGTACGCAGGCCTTCAGCGCCGTGGAATACCGCGTAGAACGATGCCATGTTTGCCAGCAGAGCCTGTGCAGTACAGATGTTCGACGTCGCTTTCTCGCGGCGGATGTGCTGTTCACGGGTCTGCATTGCCATACGCAGTGCCTGGTTGCCTTTCTTATCGATAGACACACCGATAACACGGCCTGGCATGGTACGTTTGTGCGCGTCACGCGTTGCCATGAACGCTGCATGCGGACCGCCGTAACCCATAGGTACGCCGAAACGCTGTGCGGAACCGATAACGACGTCTGCGCCCATTTCACCGGCTGGCTTAAGCAGGGTGCTGGCCAGCAGATCAGTCGCAACAGTGACTAAGGTTTTGTTCGCGTGTGCTTTTTCGATGATGTTGGTCAGATCGCGCACTTCACCTGTGGTGCTTGGGTATTGCAGCAGAGCGCCAAACACATCTTGTTCCGCCAGGCAATCGATTGCGCCAATTTGCACTTCAAAGCCCAGGAAGCCTGCGCGGGTCTTCACCACTTCAATGGTTTGCGGGTGCACATCGTCTGCCACGAAGAAGACTTTGCTTTTGCTCTTGCCGGCACGGTGACACAGAGCCATTGCTTCGGCAGCGGCCGTCGCTTCATCCAGCAGGGACGCGTTCGCGATTTCCATGCCGGTCAGGTCCATCACCATCTGCTGGTAGTTAAGCAGCGATTCCAGACGACCTTGTGAGATCTCTGGCTGGTATGGGGTGTAAGCTGTGTACCAGCCTGGGTTTTCCAGGACATTACGCAGGATCACGTTTGGTGTGAAGGTGTTGTAGTAACCCTGACCGATGTAGGTACGCTTGATCTGGTTCTGTTTTGCGAACACTTTCATTGCGTTCAGCATGTCGGCTTCGCTTTGAGCCGGGGCCAGGTTCATCGGCGCTTCCAGACGGATATTGGCTGGAACGGTTTCTTTGATCAGAGCGTCAAGGCTGGCGGCCTTGATGGTGTTAAGCATTTTTTGCTGATCGTCAGCATTGGGACCGTTGTGGCGAGCAACGAATTCATTTTGTGTGCTTAGGCTGTGAAGTAATTCTGTCATTGTCCTTTACCTTTTCTACCCGGAACAGCTGGCGGCGAGCGCTTTACTGGGCCGGGTACAGAACCGCCGTTTCGGGCTGGGCGGTTTTGAAAAGCCGCCCGCAGGGCGACTTGATAACCAGAGACGATTAGTCTTCTTCGATAGAGCTCAGGTATTCCTCAGCGTCTTTCAGGTCGTCCAGTTCAGATGGATCAGACAGTTTTACTTTAACGATCCAACCGCCTTCATAAGATTCTTCGTTGATTAGCTCAGGGCTGTCCTGAAGCTCTTCGTTCACTTCTACGATCACGCCGCTTACCGGTGCGTAGATGTCTGAAGCTGCTTTTACAGATTCAACCAGAGAGAAGCTTTCGCCAGCTTCGCATTCGCTGTCCACTTCTGGCAGTTCAACGAATACGACGTCACCCAGCATTTCCTGTGCATGCTCAGAAATACCGATGGTTACGGTACCGTCACCGTTATCACGTACCCATTCGTGGCTATCTGTAAACTTCAGTGTTTTGTCCATTGCATTATCTCCAAAATATATCTCTAAATTGCAGCCTTCCCAATTGTGTCGCGGGGTGGTTCTTCGGGATACGACACTCAGTTTCCGGCTAAGCTAACTGTTGTTCAGGCAGAGTGCCTGCTGGCAGCCTGCTTTCAAATCTAACGACGGTTTTTTACAACTTTACTTCTTTGTTCAATGACATGATGCAGGGGCCGTGCCCGCATCATGCTTAACGCTTATTTCTTTTGTAGAGCGTCAAATGACTGGTAAAACGGTCATTTATTGGTAGAGCGGGAAGCGCTGGCATAGCGCCTTAACCTGTTTGCGCACCCGTTGTTCCACTTCCGGGTTACCTTGCGGGCTTGCGACCAGACCATCCAGCACGTCGCCAATCCACTCACCAATCTGTTTAAACTCTTCACTGCCAAAACCACGGCTGGTGCCCGCAGGTGTACCTAAACGGATACCAGAAGTAATCATAGGCTTCTCTTCGTCAAAAGGGATGCCATTTTTGTTACATGTGATACCGGCACGTTCCAGTGCCTGCTCGACCAGGTTGCCTTTCAGGCCTTTCGGACGCAGGTCCACCAACATCAGGTGGGTATCGGTTCCGCCGGTCACGATGTCACAACCGCGAGTCTGCAATACTTCCGCTAAGGTTTTTGCGTTGTTGATCACTGAATCAATATAGGTTGCAAACTCAGGGCCTAATGCCTCACCAAATGCGACCGCTTTCGCGGCAATAACGTGCATCAGAGGGCCGCCCTGCAGGCCAGGGAATACCGCTGAATTGATCTTCTTAATGATCTCTGCGTGATTGGTCAGAATCATGCCGCCACGTGGCCCGCGCAGTGTTTTGTGCGTTGTGGTGGTGACCACGTCGGCAAATGGCAGCGGGCTGGGATGCGCACCAGTTGCGACCAGGCCGGCAATGTGCGCCATATCGACCATCAGCAGAGCGCCGACTTCATCGGCAATGGCGCGGAATTTTGCGAAATCAATGGTACGCGGAATGGCAGAGCCACCGGCAATGATGAGCTTTGGCTGGTTTTCCAGGGCTAACTGACGCACTTGATCGTAGTCGATCTCCATGCTGTCGCGGCTTACACCGTATTGCACCGCATTAAACCATTTTCCAGACAGAGCAGGGCGGGCGCCGTGGGTCAGGTGGCCACCAGCATCAAGCGACATCCCCATGATGGTATCGCCCGGTTGGAGCAGAGCCAGCATCACTGCGCCGTTTGCCTGAGCACCGGAGTGCGGTTGAACGTTCACGTATTCGCAATTGAACAGTTTCTTGGCGCGTTCGATGGCAATGGCTTCGACGCTGTCGACGTGCTCACAACCACCGTAGTAACGGCGGCCAGGATAACCTTCAGCATATTTATTGGTCAGGCAGGTGCCTTGGGCTTGCATGACTGCTTTAGAAACGATGTTCTCGGAAGCAATCAGTTCAATTTGTTCGTTTTGGCGGGCGAATTCATCCTGAATGCCGGCAAATACTGCGTCGTCAGTAGCCGCAAGATTAGTGGAGAAGAAGCTCTCCAGGCGATGATTTTGGTAAGCTTTATTTGCGTTGGCGTTCATAGTAGATGACCTTCCAATAATCTGACGAGCCTGGTGCGTCGTGCTGCTCGTCGGTCCTTTTAAACGGTCTGGCTGACGCCAAACCCTGCTTAAGTGGATTGTTCCCTAAATCACCTACCCATCTGACAAATCAGGTATCTGGCGATTCGGCGCTGACATTAAAAAATGAGCAAATCGAGCAATCTGCGGGTTCGCTGCTTTTATCATCTGTCCGGCGCTATTTTGTCTGGGTAGAAGCCCTAAAAACCAGGGCAAAACCCGCTACCAAATGTTAAATCCATTCCATCCGGAGGCGGTAAGCTGCATCTCTACATCTAACATGGATGTAACATACTCTTTGCTGTGTGAACAATCAATCAAAAATTTCCTATAGGAAACACAGATGTCGTTTTTGCTATGCAAAGCACGCTTTATTTCCAATTGTGGTCTTTAATCAACCAGTCGCTTCGTGCAACAATGCGGTTCTGATACAGGAAGGATAGATAATCGAGGGAAAGCATGTCTGAAGACATTTATGATGAGTACCCATCTTTGACACTGGCCAAGGAAGCAGGCGAGCAACACATTGAACCGTTAAAGCTGGGACATCGAATCAAAGATATTCGTGCCAAGCTGGGTATAACACTGGAAGAAGCCAGTCAGCGTACTGGCCTGGCGCGCTCAACGCTAAGCAAGATCGAGAACGAGCAAATTTCACCGACGTTTCAGGCAATGCAGAAACTGGCGAATGGCTTGCAGATTGATATGCCACAACTGTTTGAACCGCCTAAGAAAATGACCGCAAGTGGTCGTCGTGATATCACCAGAAATGATCAAGGTAAACCGCATCCGACCCAAACTTACGAGCACGAGCTGTTGGCAACCCAGTTGTCGAATAAAAGAATGATGCCATTTAAAAGTCGCATCCGTGCCCGCAGTTTTGAAGAATACAGTGACTGGGTTCGCCACGATGGCGAGGAGTTTCTGTTGATTCT
Organism: Vibrio sp. H11; assembly: GCF_004804295.1. Taxonomy (NCBI): domain Bacteria; kingdom Pseudomonadati; phylum Pseudomonadota; class Gammaproteobacteria; order Vibrionales; family Vibrionaceae; genus Vibrio; species Vibrio sp. H11. Next base: position 397,724 of record NZ_SSHN01000003.1, read on the forward strand.
GGAAGGTGAGGTGATGTTCTATTCTGAGTTCTACGAGCCGGTGGTTCTGGAGCAAGGAGACAGTGTTTACTACGATGCCAACATGGGGCATATGCTGGTTTCGCTGAGTGCAGAGGATGCTCAAATCCTCTGGGTGACGGCGAAATAGCCAGTTAATACAGAAGTTATAGCCAAAACAAAAAGTTTCCTATAGTGAAAGCAACCGTTTGCTTTTTGTTGTAATTTAAACAAAAATACGCCGCAGTGATGATTAACCCGTCACTGCGGCGTTTTTATTGGGCTCCGATAATGTGATTGAGTTGTTAATTATGACAATTTGCGCTGTTTGGAACTTGTTAATTCGGTCAAAGTGGCGCATGCTTGTTTACTATAGGAAACACGTTTTCCTGCACGGAAACTTTTAGCAATGATTGCGCAAAGCTCACCCGATGGAGTGCAATCAACGGCATATTGTTTTTACCCGCAATGATGCAGGGTTAATACCGCAGTCATGCCGGGTAAATTAGTGGCTACACTCAAAGCGGAGTCTGGCTATATGGAGAGAAAAATGACTCAGGAACATGCGACACAAGAACTCTTGACTACACCGTTACACGCGCTTCATATTGAAGCTGGTGCCAAAATGGTGCCTTTTGCGGGTTATGATATGCCGGTGCAATACGCTTTGGGCGTGAAAAAAGAGCATCTCCATACCCGTGATGCGGCTGGTCTGTTTGATGTTTCTCACATGGGTCAGCTTCGTCTACGTGGTGAAGGTGCCGCTGCTGCTCTGGAAACTCTGGTACCGGTTGACATCATCGACCTGCCACAAGGCAAGCAGCGTTATGCTTTCTTTACTAATGATGAAGGCGGCATTCTCGACGATCTTATGGTTGCTAATCTGGGCGATCATCTTTTTGTTGTGGTCAACGCGGCCTGTAAAGAGCAGGACATCGCTCACCTGAATGCTCATTTGCCAGCCGGTGTTGAGATGGAAATCATCGCAGATCGTGCTTTGCTGGCGATTCAGGGCCCGAAAGCGGCTGAGGTAATGGCTCGCCTGCAGCCAGCTCTGGCAGAGATGCGCTTTATGGATGTGCAGCAAATCAGTATCGATGGTGTTGACTGCATTATCAGTCGCAGTGGATACACAGGTGAAGATGGCTACGAAATTTCGGTTCCGTCTGACCAGGCACAGGCATTTGCTCGTACTCTGACTGCTTTTGACGAAGTGGAGTGGATTGGTCTGGGCGCACGTGACTCACTGCGTCTGGAGTGTGGCCTGTGTCTGTACGGCCACGAACTGGATGAAACCACGACTCCGGTTGAAGCCAGCCTGTTGTGGGCAATTCAGCCGGTGCGCCGTCAGGGCGGGGCGCGTGAGGGTGGTTTCCCGGGAGCCGACATCATTCTGCAGCAGATCGCGACTAAAGATGTGGTGCGCAAACGTGTCGGCCTGGTTGGTCAGACTAAAGCACCTGTGCGTGAAGGGACGGAATTGTTTGATGCTGAAGGTGCACCGATTGGTACCGTGACCAGTGGTACTGCGGGTCCGACAGCGGGCAAGCCGGTTTCGATGGCTTATGTGCGCGCTGATCTGGCTGATGTTGGTACTGAAGTGTTTGCTGAAGTCCGTGGTAAGATGCTGCCAATGCTGGTGGAAAAACTGCCGTTTGTACCACAGCGTTATTACCGTGGTTAATTATTGAACGATTTGTTTTGCAATCCGGTGAATATGTGGTACAAGGCTTCTGGGCCATCGTTATAGCAACGATACGCATAAACACCTTGGTGTCATTATTTGCATAAATCGGCCCTGTGTTTCACAGGGCCTTTTATTTTACATTGAATTATATTGATACTTACATTAATAATAACAATTAAAACCTTAACTAAATTAAGCGAACTCAACAACGTCCTGTCTTTAAGTAGTCACTAAAGGATGATTAATATGAATAAATGGGTAGCCGGTTCGGCATTGTTCTGGTCACTGGGTCTGGCATCGGGCGTACAGGCAGATTCGGAAGTCAGTACGTATATTGTTAATGGTGAAAACACGACCATTTCGGCTTACGCATCGTTCGCCAGTCTGTTTTACAACAGTATCGGATTTCCCCGTGAGTCTGATAATGGGCAATATGGTCAGCGCAGCTTTTGCGGCGCCACCATGCTGGACTCAACTCACGTGTTAACGGCAGCTCATTGCTTGTATGATGAGGATGGAGAACTTAACTATGAGTACATGCTCTACACGACCGTCGGGCAGGCAACTAATGAAGCTGACTACGCTCTGTACGGCACCACCGTACGTGCTGAACAATTTTTTATCCACCCTAATTTTCAAGATACTGCATCCAGTTTATGGGCGAATGATATTGCTATTATAAAAATGGAGAGTACTCTCAATCCTCAAGGTACAGTGGCACGGCCCAATGATGAGAGTTACCGTCTCGGTTCTGATGGCAGTGATAATGATACTAACGATTATGCGTTTAAGATTGTCGGTCATGGCAATATTGAAACGGATATTGATGGTACAAGTCAGTTGCAAGTGGCGGACATGACTTACGTCCCAAATGACACCTGTGATAACGGGCTGTCATTACTAAGCAATAAGCAGATTTGCTTTAAAGGCGCGAGTACTGACCCGGATACCAATCTAGACAGCGGGACCTGTCAGGGCGATTCCGGCGGTCCGGTTTACTGGGATAGTGGGAATGGGTTAATTCAGGTTGGCATTACCAGTTTTGGTCCGGCCCGTTGTGGGGTCGGTTTCTCTGGCTCTGATGTGACCGCTGTATTTACCGAAATCTATGACTATCGTAACTGGATTGACCGCGTACTAGCAGGTAGTGAAACGGCCACGTTTGTCGGTACGGATGAAAAGCGTCAAGCTTTTGCCAACGGCACCTTTGACCCAGAGATGCCTTCGGGTATTGCGGTGCCTTCAAGCGGTGGTGGCGGCGGTTCACTTGGTCCTTGGTTGTTAGCCATGCTGGCTGGCGTTGCGCTTTGGCGCAGACGACAGACTGTAGAGCTATGAGCTTGATTTGTCCGGCTTAACGACAATGATGAAACCAGCGCCTGGCCTGAATGCCGGGCGTTTTTTATTTCTCCATTTTTCTTGATTACGGCTTTACCTTACGCTGCCTGACTGATGATCAGGTTTCGGCCATTCTGTTTTGCCTGATACAGCAAGACATCTGCTTGCTTAAGTGCCTCGTCAAGTGAGTCGTTCACCGGCCAGACACCGCCCGAAATCGTCACGTTGGGTTTCTGGATAAAACGGGCGACATCGTCTCCGATGCGCTCAAAGATGTTGACTGCCTGCTGCGCCGATTCGGTTTTGACCACCACAACGAACTCTTCACCGCCAAAACGAAAGGCGTAATCGGTGATTCTTATCCGGCTTTTTATTACTGATGAGACGCGCTTGATCACCTGATCGCCAATATCATGGCCGTATTTATCATTAACCGCTTTAAAATGATCGATATCGAGAATACAGGCGTAGTAGCCTTGTTGTGCGGTAAGTTGCGCACTGACTTTTTTCAGATAGTGGCGGTTGTGAAGGCCGGACAGTTCATCGGTATAGGTGATTTTAGTCAGCTCCAGCTTGTCTTTGCGTAACCGATAGAGGTAGAGACTTACCCCGGCCGTGATACTGCCCAGGAGCAGCACCAGATAAAAATAGGGGGGCACCAGCTCATGATTATCAACCACTTTGATTAGGTAACTGGTGTGATTACTGAACAGCTTAAATTTACGGTAAATAAAACTGACATCGTCATATTCCATGATTCCGGCGTTACGGTTGCTGAGTTGCAGGTCGCGCCAGGCCTGGGGATATTTGGTGGCGATTGAGTCCAAGGCCTTTAAGCTTCGGTCAGTGCTTGAATAGACAGTGCCGTCCTCTCCCAGCAATAGGATATCCTTACGCGACACTTCAGAGAATTCACTCAGGTCAGCTTCAAGCACCAGATAGCCGATGTGACGAGTGCCCTGATAGAGCGCTTTAAACTCGGTTAAAAGGCGGGAATGAGGGGCGATAAACAGTTGTATTTGCTGTTTGTTCAGGTCACTGGTGTAATAACGGTTATATTGCTCGATTAATCTGGCGTAGCGTATGTCATCGGGTTGCGTCGAGATAATTTTCAGGGACTTAACCAAGGTTTGTGTGCTGAGCAGCTGCTTTGAAACATCATTAAACTGTTGTGGTTCGCTAAAGTAATCGATGGCGATCTGAGTATCGGCCAGGGCAAGCAGGCTATCTGCCGTAGAGCGCTTGAGTAACAGGGTGTCTTGTAGCGTGCTGAGTTGCATACTGAAGTCTGCCTGCTTGTCAGCTTTGATAAAACGCATCGGAGTATTGATCAAAAAAATGATCACCAGCGTAAACAGCAGGCATTTCACTTCAAGATGAAACGATGATGAAGTCGAGAGAGGAGTCTGATTGAGGATCATACGCTGAAACAATTCCTTATGTTTCGGCGATAATATGGAGCAATATCACTAAAATCCACTCTGAAGCCATGAATCATTTGTGACCTGCAGAGTTAATCTGAGCTACCTCACAACTTAGTCCTTGTTTAGTGTAAGATTGCTCGACAAGGTATAACGGCTGGCACTCGCGAGCGACAGAGGCTTGGAAAACCAGTAACCCTGTAGGTACGATGCGCCCATTGCCTTGAATTTCTGATACATGGATCCGGTCTCAATCCCTTCAATCACAATATCGACGCCTTTGCTTTTAGAAAGCTGAATGATAAATTGCAGATATTGTTCAGATGATTGATTAGTCAACGTTTTAGCGGCCATTGAGCGATCGATTTTGATTTGATTGAGCGGCAGATCGAAAAAACTGTTGATTGAGCTGAAGCCGCTGCCGAAGTCATCCAGAGAGAGCTGAAATCCCAGGTTGCTAAGAGTGACTAATTGCTCGAGTGCGTTCTTGTTACCATCCAGAATCACGGTTTCGGTCAGCTCGAGCACGATAGATTGCGGAGCGATTCCGGCTTGCTCGGCCATTTTTTGTATCGTGGCAGGGAAAGCGGTATTGAGTAACTGCAATACCGATACATTGATGTTGACCCGGATACTCAGCCCGTTAATTCTGTTATAGCGTTCGATGAATTCACACGCTTTGCCAAATACCTGATAGCCTACATCTGTGATCAGGCCTTTCTTCTCGGCCACCGGAATAAACTCATCCGGAAAGATTTCACCAAATTCTTTAGAACGCCAGCGTACCAAGGCTTCAAAACTAGAAACCTGCCCGGTCTGGGCGTTGAGTATTGGCTGGAATTTGACCGACAAAGAGCGTGAACTCAGAGCTTCTTTCAGTCCGCGTTCAATGAAGAAATAGCGATCCACGCGTTTTTGTGTTTTTCCACTGTACAGTTCAACCCGTGAGCGGTTGGTTTCACGTGCATACTGGCAAGTGCGTGAGGCGATATTGACGATCTCTTCGGCCGTGTCTTCGTTGCTGAACGCCGGATAAAGGCCAATACTCACATGGTTGCCAAAAAGGTGGCCTTGCTCTTGGACCGATTTGGTGTAGCGTTGCAATATGTCCTGACACAAAGCGCGCAGTGCGGTATCGCTGTCGGTACGGTGTAACAGGATCGCAAAATCGTCCGAGCGTACACGGTAAAAGTCACCGTCTTCACATCGGATTCCGTTTAATGCGGCTATAACGTGTTGCAGGACATGTTCATTGACTTCGCTGCCATACTGATTTTCGTAAGATTTAATATCGTCAATCTGCAGATAAATCAGTGAGCTAGAGGCTTGAGTGTCCTGTTTTGCGTTATCAATATCTTTGAGCAGTTTGGTCATATTGCCCAGGCCGGAGATACTGTCGTAGTAGGCTGCCTGATTAAGGAAAGTCTCCATCAATTTTTGATCAGAGATGTCGCGATGATAGCCGACCATAAATCTGTCGCCGTTCAACTCGCGATTGATAGCGATACCTTCAAGCCAGATGTATTGACCGTTAGTTTTACGAACCCGGTAATGCGAGGTCACTTGATTGTGGTTGGTCAGGTGTTCAAGCACCCTTTTTTTCAGCATGGCGCGATCTTGCGGGTGCACAACAGCGTACCATTCTTCCAATTGAATAGTATGAGCGCTAAAACCAAATTGTTGGTAAAAATCAGGGTTGTAAAAAGTTAAACAGCCCTGACTATCCATATGAAATATACCTTCACTGACGATATCAAAAATATGCACCAGACGTTTTTTCTGGGTATCGGTGAGGTTGGGGTTCGTGCCTTGGGACAGTCCCTGCGTCAATGGCATAACAAATGTACCTGGCTCTTTTTAGAATCGCATTGATTCGAGCTTAACGATGAAAATGGCTACTCATGTAGCGGCAAGGGCAAACTGAACGTATTGAAGTTACTTTTTATTTTATGCAACCATGATAACGTTTATGAAACGATGTCTCAATTATGAAATTACCCTCTACTAATAAGCGTGCGATTGCGCATGTCTTACTGCATTGACGGTTTCCTGGCGCCAGCTTTTATGATAAGTCGAAATTGTTTATATATCATTCGGATTATATTGTATTTTTTTCCTGATTTGAGTCAAAATTATCTCTGTTTAGCGCGAAACCATGACCGGCTAAGAACGCAAAAGCGGTCCGAAGACCGCTTAAATATGCTTTTTGTAGTGGCTGCTCAGTCATTACACTGCGCCGCGTTAACCCTAATCAGCTCCGATTACCGGTCCCAGTAAGCTTCTTCCAGGCTGTCTTCTCGTTCCGGCAATGCGCGCGACAGGCGAGGAGAGTGCTGAGTCAGTACTTCATAACTGACTCGGTTGGCGTATTTACACACCTGCGACAGTGATGAATAGGTCAGATAGTGACGATCGTGCTTGGCGGAGTTTGGCACATTCTTGAGGTGGTAGCTATTCGCTGCCATGTCATGCAGTAGTGCCGACAACGCTCCGTCTCCGGCTCCGTTGGTGTTCTTGATTTTCAGCGGACCACCCAGATACGGGCCGATATGGGAGTATATACGAACAGGCTGCGAACAATCCTGCTGACGCATCGCACGGCTGAATTCATACTGGTTAAACTCAGCAATATGGCCTGGCAGCAGAGGCAGTTCGGTGCTGCGTTTGACCGCATCATCCACATAACCGGCCATATACAGGCCAATTGGCCCTGCAGTGCACAGCACCATATCGACCCAGTCCAGTGCTTTGTCCGCGGCTTGCAGCGGATCGCTAAAGCCGGTCAGTGCTGCGCCTTCATCTTCGTTCATCGCCAGAACCGTGACGTTCTCTTTCAGGTATTCTTGCCACCAGGCCTGATTACCTTCAATCACGTATTTGGTGCCGAGAGTCAGGACGACAGGAACCGAGTTTTTCTTCGCCAGTTCAATCGCACGCTGTACCGCTTTTGGCATCGGATCTTCCGGTTTGCCGCGCATCAGATAAGATGACACGACTAACGCAGAGGCTTTCTCAAATACTCGTTGCGGAATACTTTCCGGACGCAGCTGGTTCATCTGACCTTCATTGATAGCAAAAGTACGCTCACCGTCTTCTGAGATCAGGGTGTAGCAGCGACCAATCGGGCCATCGACTGTCTGCAGGTAGTTGAGGTTCATCCGGGACGATGTACTGCACAGGTAACGGTACGCGTAAGAGCCAACTTCGATGTTCTTTGACATCACACCAAGCAGTACGGATTTGCTGTCGGCGAGTACCGAGTAGTTGTGCAGAGTATTGCCAATGGTATCGCCCGGGTGCTGATGGGTGATCAGATTCCTTTCCACCAGCTCCTGATAGAGCGCTTCAGCTTGTGCTTCTTCAAGCACCAGCGAATGGCCTTTACTCAGATTATATTTTGCGATGAACTCGTCATCTACTTTGGCTTCGATATCCACCATGGTCTGGCCGATGCCGACGATAGTCGGACGGTGCATGGTCGGGGTTTCACGCAGCTGATTGACCAAAGGATCACGGGTGCTGGTAGGGAAATAGTGTTTAGATTTGCGTTGTCCAGGAAACTTCATCGGTTAAGTGGGCAAAATGGGAAAATTTCGCGGATAGTATCACAAAAAATTCACTGAGGTTTCATTTTTACATTTCATTTCTTGGTAAATATCACGCGACTCAAGTCGGGCCGCGTGATGCTTGTAATTTAATGGCGCCGTGGGTTACCGGTTTGTTTTTTACACCTGCTTATTGTATTTACATCTTGCTTATTGAGATGTCTCGGCCGGAAACGCATTGTAAGCTTTTGTTCCCCACAACGGCACGGTCGACAGGCTGTGCTTAAAGCTGCCTGAGGTCTCTTTGGTCGAGTAAGACACGTACATTAATGTCTGGGTTTGCTCATCGAAAATACGACGAATTTTCATCGTTTTGAAGAAGATACTTTTCGATTTGCGGAATACAACTTCGCCGGATTTGGATTTGTCGATCTGAGCAATCATTTCCGGGGTAATTTCTCCGGTCTGACGACAGGCAATCGATGAATCAGACGGGTCAGCCAGGCTCAAATCGGCTTCGATACTGGCGATGTGACAGGTGACACCTGGTACTAAAGGGTCAGTTAAATTATTGAGTTTAATGTCTTTTGTCGTGAACAGTCCCAGGCTGACATCACCGACTTCGGAACGGTCACAACCGGCTAATGCCAGAGCACACAGGGCAACCGCTGCTAATTTCTTGATCATATTACTATTCCAACTGTTTATGCTGGAAATATGATAGCAGCATGTGTTGAGAATGACAGAGCCATGTGGTGAGAATAGGGCGATGTTGTTATCTTTTCCGCAAGACCGAGGTTTTATGAAACACCAGCCTGAGTTGTGATAGACTGCAGCCTACGACGCTTCGCTTACTATCCCGCCATGTGTGAGATGATTGGCCAGCTTATGATGTATTGTCCTATAAAAAGAAGTAAGGTCTTATGATCCAGTCATCTCTTCCAATTGTTGATACCAAAAATCAATGGCTATGGAGCCAGGTAGACGTCGAATACCCGACAGCGGAAAGCCTGCAGGGGCGCTCGCTGTACCAGGCGCTGATTGAATCACGCCAGGTTGAAGAACTCAGCGTTTCCGCGTTGCAGCCCGATGTGGTGCTGGATGATATCTATTTGGTCGACTTTCATCGCCTGACGATTATGTTCGCACTTCTGCAAGCGACCCAGTTTGATTCCGAACAGCAACAAAACCTGTTGGTGGAGTTTTTTACTCAAATCATCTATTCACAACCGTGTTCGCTTTATCTTGGCTTTGCCAATGGGCAGCCAGCGGCAGCGGCGATAGTCACTGAGCAAGATAACCAGGTTCTTGTGTCGGATATCGTGGTGAAAAACGCGCAACCATTTGGTGCTGAAAAAGAATTTGCCCTGGCAGTGCTGGCAAAATGGCGTCAGGCACATGAGTTTAGTGGCCAGGTTTACTGGCAACGCTAGTCTGGTTGTATTTCAGCACCAAGACAGAGAATGATTCTGGACGGTTAAAAAGTGACCTTAGTTGCGAAATTGATTTTACAGTTGTGAGAGCGGTTTCATTTCCTTCAATCGATCATCTCTCCTTCACAGTCTGACGATACACTGCTTAAAAAAGGAGCGTATATGTCTGACAAAAAAACGAACTGCGTTATTTTCGACTGTGAAGGTACGTTGGTCGATAGTGAACGTCTGTGCTGTGAGGCATTAGTTAACATCTTCAACGACTTGGGGGTTGAACTCACATTTGATGATGTGGCCGCTCACTTCGCTGGTGGGAAAATTGCCGAAATTCTAAATTCCACCCTAGAACTGGTTGGGATGAGTGCCGACCTGACCCTGCTCGAGTCACGTTATCGCCGTGCCGTTAAACGTCTGTTGATTCGCGAATTGCAGCCAATGGAAGGTGCAGTGCATTTGCTCGACACCCTCAGACACCATCAGGTTGAGTTTTGCGTTGCTTCAAACGCGCCACCCAAACGTATTGAATTTGCCCTTAAACTGGCGGGATTACTGCCTTATTTCGAGGGGCGTATTTTCTCTGCTTTCGAAGCCAACAGCTGGAAACCGGAGCCGGACCTGATCCGTTACTGCGCGATGAATATGGGATTCAGACTGGACGAGTGTGTTTACGTTGATGATACCGCCAAAGGGGTGGAAGCGGGGGTTCTGGCTGGCGTCACTACCTATCAGTTGCAACCGCTCAACCAGCGTAACCGTACCACTTATCAGCAAGTGGTGATTCTGGACAAAATTGATAACCTGTCGCAATTTGTTGTTCCGTCGGAACGTTTATCCGGAGCTCGCTAGTCACTTTTAGCTGGATCTCACGGTTAAACCTTACGGAGATCTCACAATGAAAGAATGGTAGGACAGACGATAACAAGTCGGTATATGCTTGATATTATGTCAGTATCCGTTCTCAAGATAGCAGATCGTCAGGCAAGATAACAGAGCGACCGATAAAGGAGGGATTTATGGACAGCCAGGCATTTTGTATCGTTTTGACCACCACCAATCGTCAGGAAAATGCCCTGCAGATTACCCAGAGCCTACTTTCCAAGCAGTTAGCTGCTTGCGTGCAGAGTATGCCGATTCAAAGTCACTATATGTGGAACGATGAGGTGTGTTGTGATGATGAAATCTTGCTGGTGATCAAAACCCGAAAAGCGTGCTATGCCGAGTTAGAGCGGGAACTGGCAACGCTGCACTCCTATGAGGTGCCGCAGATTGTCCAGGTACCGATAGTGGAAGGGTTTCACCCTTACCTGGCCTGGATTGAGCACAACACTCCCCGCTGAGCAGCTTCATCCAGGCCAGCGCCGGGTTTAATCGAAACGTTTTGGCTGCCGTGCCGATTGCCAGCTGAGGATCAACAGGGCGGTCAGTGCGCCCAGGGTATCGCACAGCATGTCTTTTTGTGCATCCCAGATATCACCTTGAGAACCCAAAAACGCAATGCCGTCTTCTCCACCGGCCAGGTCCGCGTACCACCATTCGATGATTTCATAACCTGCAGCGATACTCATAATACAAAATAGGCCAAACATGCCGGCAATCCAGGCGTTGGTCAGTTTTTTGCGGATCAGATATTCGGCGATCGGGTAGGCATACAGGCCAATTGCAAAATGAGCAACGCGATCAAAGTTGTTACGTTCTGAGCCGATTAGGTGATTAAACCAGTCAAACGGTACGTCGGCAAAGGTGTATTTGGCTCCTATGGTATGCAAGGTCAGCCAGACAAACATCAGCAGGTAGGCGGTTTTACTGAGTCTTTGGTGAGCGGAGGTCCACCATATCCCTGCCAGAATCAGCATCACCGGGACAATTTCCGCAATCCATACTGAGCGTGATGATGGCGCGATGGCAGAAAACAGGAACACCAGGGCGTAAGCCAGACTGAGGCCAATTAAACTTTTCGGGAAAGAAGGGCTGTCACTCATCTGTTTTTATCATCCTTGTTAGTTAGCTGTTATCATGGTGCCATTTTAATGAACACTGTACAATTGTCTGCGCTGGAAATTTGGTCAGAGTCGCGTAAACTTTTTTCAACTCAGCTAAAGTTCAATATATAATCAGCCGGGCCAAAAATAACCAATTTGCTTGAAAACAGCGAAATTCGCCCAAACTTGCCCGATTTAAGGCGCAAGTTCCGATTAACGTTTGCTTTACAGCACAGTGGCTCTTAAAATCGCGCGCTTATCGTTACACACAGATGCAAACAACAAAAAGTAAAGTTATGAAACTGGAAACTATCGATTATCTGGCACCAGATGCCCCGGAGCAGTTCGTACAGTCACTGCGCAATACCGGATTTGGAGTTCTTAAAAACCATCCGATCCCGAAAGAGTTGGTTGAGTCTATCTACCGTAACTGGTATCAATTTTTTACTTCAGAACGTAAGAATGAGTTCCAGTTTAATGTCGACACCCAGGATGGTTATTTTCCGCCATCGGTTTCAGAGGTCGCTAAGGGTCAAACCGTTAAAGACATCAAGGAATACTTCCATGTTTATCCGTGGGGACAGATTCCGCAAGAACTGAAAGACGAAATTCTTGATTACTACCAGCGTGCGAATGAATTTGCTTCCACTCTGCTGGCCTGGGTGGAAGAGCATGCTCCGGCGGATGTACAACAACGTTTTTCGGTTGCGCTATCGGAAATGATCCGCAGTAGTGAGAAAACACTGTTGCGCGTGCTGCATTACCCGCCAATGAGTGGTGCAGAGGAGCCGGGGGCGATTCGCGCTGCCGCGCATGAAGACATCAACCTGCTGACAGTGCTGCCGGCTTCGAACGAGCCAGGCCTGCAGGTGAAAGGCCGTGACGGTGAATGGATCGATGTGCCTTGTGATTTTGGTAACCTGATCATCAATATCGGTGACATGTTGCAGGAAGCGTCCGGCGGTTACTTTCCGTCCACGACACACCGCGTTATTAATCCGACCGGTGAGCGCCAGACTCAATCGCGTATTTCACTGCCGCTGTTTCTGCATCCTAAGCCGGATGTCGTGCTGTCTGAGCGTTATACGGCGCACAGCTATTTGATGGAGCGTCTGCGCGAGCTCGGTGTTATCTGACCTCGAGCCACCCTACTAAAGTCAATCTGAGGCCAGCATTACGCTGGCTTTTTTGTGTCAGAGATTGATCAGAAAAAGAGCTGAGTCCAAAAACTGACACACAGTCAGCGGAGGTTGCTCGACAAATTGCAGTGTATAGATTTGAATTAAAGCAGAGTTTGCTGAATGAGCTAATTATGTCTGATACACAATCGCTGAGTGCGGGCTTCCAGACTTATATGGAAAACCCGCTGCTATGGCCTATTTTGGAAGTGCTGAAACGTCAACCGTCCGGTTGGAAGGTCCATACTCTGGCGGCCCATCTCAGCGAGTTGGAGCTGGTTCCGGTTCTGGATGAAGCACCAGATAAGGATCTGTTTAAACGCAATTTTCTCATCATGAATGCCTTGTACCAGTTGCAGGAAATCCTCTACCCGAAAAAGTGGCTGCAAGTGGAGGCGATGGACATTGTTCTGATGGCGAATTTTCAGCATGCTAGCCATGTGATTGATGCCGAAGAGCCCCTGCGTGATTACTACACCCGTTGGGAGCATTACGAAGCGAGTGAGGGCGAGGTTAAACGCCTGCTTAACGAGTTCTGGACCCGTTACCGCCGCTTTGTGGGGGGCGATAATCTGCAAAGTCTGGAACGCAGTGACGCTCTGCGCCTGTTTGAACTGCAGGCCGATGCGAGTGCGATTGAGATCCGTAAGACCTGGCGCAAACTGGCCCTGCGCTGGCATCCGGACCGTGATAACGGTGATGCCGAGCGTTTTCGTGTCTTGTGTGCGGCGTGGAATGTGCTGCGTCAGGATGATGAATCGCCTCACAAATCAATATAAGCGCCAATAAATAAAGGCTCGCGAATGTTCACTTCGCGAGCCTTATGTTTTTTGCTTTGTTACTTAAGCTCTTTGCAGTATCAGTTCTTCTGACAATGCTCCGATAAGTCTGGATGTGCGAGGGTTAACAGAGCCTTAGAATTAAAGAATTAACAGGCTTTAAACTGGGATTTACGCATCCGGTTTAGTGCGGCCATCGCGTCCACAATACGTGGCTTCGCCAGATCGCCATGATTCGGCATCACGACGTGCCACTGCTCACTCAGCATGGCTTCCATATCTTTGGCCGGGTTCTTCGACCAGCCTGGCAGTTGTGCCAGTTGGAACCACAACCAGCCGATAGCATGCACCTGAGCGGATGACTCAAGCTGATCCAGTGCGGTCAGATCCGCAAATTCTTTACCAAAGCGCAGTGAATCAACCCCTTTCGCCGCGACACGGAATTTACCATCAGCCAGAATTTTCTGCAGCGCGGCACGATTCAAACTGCGTGGCGCAAAGGTTGCTAGTGGACTTTCTGATTCATTACGACGTTCGCTCGGGTGCTGAGCAATCACCTGACGGGCTTTTTCGGTTACGTCCACGGCCTGGTAGTCGTGCATCTGAATCACGCTATCTGCCACGTCCAGATAATCGCCGGAGCCGCCCATTACGATCAGAGTTGAGATATCGAGGTCATTGCGCAGCTGACCGATGCGGTCAACTAATGGCGTAATCGGCTCATCACCTTTACTGACCAGCGCCTGCATACGTTCATCGCGAATCATAAAGTTGGTGGCTGAGGTGTCTTCGTCAATCAGTAGGGTGCTTGCGCCAGCTTCAATTGATTCCTGCAGCCAGGCTGCTTGTGACGTCGAACCAGACGCATCCTGAGTGCTGAAATCTGTCGTGCTTTTACCCATCGGCAGATGGTTGATGTAGTTAGCCAGGTTGAGGCTGTGTACGCAGCGACCGTCTTCGGCGCGGATTTTAACCGCATTGGCATCGGTCACGATACGCTCACGACCATCGCCGGGGATATGGTTGTAAATCGCACGTTCCAGCGCAGTCAGCAACGTTGATTTGCCGTGAAAACCACCACCCACAATCAGGGTAATGCCTTTACGAATACCCAATCCGGTCAATGGACCCTGGTTTGGTGTATCAAGTGTCACGCTCAGCGATGACGGCGCGCTAAACGCAACCGCATCTTTCATTGGTAAATCACAGTTACCGGCAACGCGGGGCAGGATACTGCCATTGGCGACAAAGGCGACCAGGCCATGCTCGGTAAGTTGAGCGCGAAGCGCATCCTGATCTTCCACGACTTCACAGTGATGAATGAGTGCTGCTTTGTCCAGTTCACGTTCCAGTGTGGCGCGTCGAATGAACTTTGGCAGGTGGAAGGTGAGAATATTGAGTGCTTTCTTGGCGAGAATGTTGCGGCCTTCAGCTGGCATGTGCATGCGAAAACGCAGTTCGATGCCCTGATCGTTAAACAATACGGCGGTGTTATCCAGCACGGTCTGACCGGTCAGAGCTATTGACAGTGCATTCTCTTGTTTGGCCAGTTCGGCGAAAGTACGCGCGATAAAGTCACGGGCGGCAATTTGGTATGACGCCGATTTTTCGCGCAGCCATTCCAGGCCGGTCAGTGACCAGGCGCGGGTGGCACGCAAACGAGACGCAGAAGCATATGGATCAGACTGAATATGGTCGATGTACAGAGTGAAATCACCAAAATCATATTGGCCTTTAATTTGCTGATATGCCCGATAGTTCTGTTTTTCGAGTTTTTTCAGATTAGCAGTTAATACATCCATCTCGTTTGGTCGCTCGTTGAGAAAGAGAAAGGGGGGCGATTATAGGAAGCTGTGTCCTGTGAGTAAAGGCATGATGATGCTTAATCATCGTCACGCCTGTAAGTTGTCCGCTGCGGGCAGATTTTATTTGGCAATCGACTCACGCTGATTAAACATGACCAGTTCAAACTCCTCGGCGGTGAGTGGCTGCGCATACAAAGCGCCTTGAGCGACATCACAGCCCTCTGCGCTAAAAAAAGCCTCCTGATCCGAGTGGTCAATCCCTTCCAGAGCGATTTGCAGCCCGAGTTTTTTGGCGATATGAATAACGGAACGCAGGGTGGATGGGTCACCACGATCTGAGGAGAGCTGGCGCATAAAGTGTTTATCGAGCTTAATGCCATCGAAAGGCAGCATTTTAAGTTGATGAAAAGAGGTAGGCCCGGAACCAAACTCGCTTAAGGTCAGATGAATCCCCATATCGTGCAGGCTGCTCAGCGTATTGCGCAGGGTGACGTCATCACCCTGTAGCGCGTGCTCCGGTATTTCCAGTTCGATATGGATGGCGGATAGATCATGAGCATTAAGCAGCGCTTCGATTTGCCAGGCGAGCTGGCCATTTTCCATCTGTTGTGCTGACAACGGAATGGCGATGGTCAACTGGCTGAACTGACTATACCAGCGACTCGCTGTCTCTATGGCCTGACGCAGAATAAAGTTACCCAGTTCGGCACCCAGGCCGTTTTGTCTGGCAATCAGCATCAGGCTATCGTGGCGGATGTCACCAAGTTGCGGATGTTTCCAGCGCAGCTGTGGTTGGGCGCCGACCCAAAGGCGCGATTTGGGTTGTACCTTAGGCGCAAACAGCATGACAATTTCGTCCCCCTGCAGCGCCTGCTGCAGGGAGCCTGAGAATGCATTGCCCGGACTGAACGTCTGTTCTGTCGCCGATGAGTGGTAGTGAAAACCATAGCCAGAGTTTTTACACACCAGCATGGCGCCATGCGCATGCTCAAGCAGGGCGTGCACATCACGGCTGTCGAGGCTGGTAGCAATACCGACGTAGGCATGCAGATGAAATCGTTGATGCTGCCACTCCCATTCCGACTGGTGCAGATTGAGCAGTTGATGGCACAAGGTGTTGAGATGATAGCTGAGATGTGAAGAGGCGATCAGCAATACCAGATCGGTTGCACTGGGGCGAGCGATGGTCAGGTTAAGTTCCGGCTTCGACTCAATGTGTCTGGCATACAGGCGCAAAATCTGCTCCCAGGCCTGATAGCCAAAGCGCGCTTGTAAGTGACGGCCATTGGCAAAACCAAGATGCAACACTGCTATTTCTGCATTGATGTCCGCCGCCAGGAGGCGCTCGAGTTGATTTTCCAACCCCTGCTGATTAAAAAAGCCGGTGCCGGCATCGTGCAAATGTTGATGTACTAATAATTGCTCCGCGGCCTGGCGCTTATCGATTTCCTGATTGAGGGAATAATTGAGTGCGGCAAGATCCTGGGTACGACTTTGTAAACGCGTTTGCAGCTCCTCGTTTTCTCGCTGCAGTGAGTGTTGTTGCCACAGGCTGTGCAGGTGAGTTTCAATCGTGCGTCGCAAGCCATTCAGTAGCTGCAAGTAGTGGTTGTACGCCAGCGTGGCGTTATCAGACGATTCTTTATCATCATGCAATAACTTCGCCGCCGATAATTCGGATAGATAGGATAATTCAGGTAAACAGGATAATTCAGGTAAACAGATAGCCCCGAACGTTTCTCCGTCAGGCCAGCACAACGTCAGAACGGCAGATGGTGCGTAATTGGTGCCCGACCGTTTTGTATCTCCGGAGGCAAACCATGCCATATGTGACGCCTCTTCCGATGGTGATAAGTGGGCGGTCTGACGGCTTGCGGCCTTCACTCTGTTCTCTTTGCTGGCCCTGTTATCGGCCAGGCTACGGCTGTTACTGCAACTGCATATGTGATGACTGAGCGATGGGCCGAGCGTTATCATTGCGGGTGATACGTTGGCAAAATCCGCCAACTGACTGATGAGAGTCTGCCATCCATTGAGAATTTGGTCTGAAACCAAAGGTTTTGGGGAGGTTACTTTCGACATAAACGCCATCCTTAGCAAGTCGATAAAGAGTGAGCGCTCCGAGCTCTGTAATCATGCGGCTACTGGTTTGAGTATAAGAAGAACTGGTGGGGATAGACAAAAAAAGTCCCGACAAAGGGTCGGGATCTTCACATATTGACGTTAATTAAAATAAATCTGGCACTGCAGACTAGATAAATGCTTTAAAGGGTTCTAAGTCGACATCGGCACTGTAATCAATGTTGTCAAATCCAAAACCATTCAATCGCAGAAACTCCGCTTTGAAACCGGCATAATCGCCGATTTGTTGGAAGTTGTGTCCGTTCATTTCGCTGAGCAGTTGGCGGACTTTTCCCTGGGTATCAGGATTGAGTTCCCAGTCATCCATCCGCACCAGACGCTCGCTATCAACCGGAACCTTGTTCTGACCATACAGCTTATCGCTGAACAGGCGCTGCATCTGTTCGATACACCCTTCGTGGGTCTGTTTCGCTTTCATCACCCGATACAGGGCCAGAATATAAGGGCTGAGTCCGGGAATAAACACACTGGCTTTGGTGACCAGAGCTTTACACACAGTGGCATACGCTGCGCCGTCAAAATTGGCCAGTTTCAGGTTAAGAGAGTGGCTGGTCTGATGCAGGTCGACTTTAGCCCGGCCCAGCGTACCATCAAGGTAAATTGGATGGGTGACTTCCGGTCCGACATAAGAGAAGGCGATGGTTTTACAACCCGGAGCCACAGATTCGTTGTTGATCAGGGTATCAATCCAGCTTTCCCAGTCTTCGCCGCCCATCACCCTTAGTGTGCTGTCGATTTCTTCCTGACTGGCCGGTTCCAGAGTGGCATCCACCCATTGATCGTTTTCCAGCAAAATAGTCGAACCGGATACCGGCTCGCCAATCGGCTTAATCGCTGAGTGCCAAAACTGATCACTGCCTGGCCGACGACGCATACCGCTGGCGATGCTGTAAATCACCAAATCCACTTCACCTTCAAAGTAGGTTTCGATCGCTTCGATGACCTGAGTGCGCACGTCGGCGGAAAACACATCGCCATTGATATTGACGGCGGTGCGACCTTCCCGTTCCGCGTATTCAGTAAAGTACAGGTTGTTATAAAAACCTGCACTGCCAACGCCTTTTTCTGAAGGCCCGCGTTCAAAAGAGACCCCGATGGTGTCTGCTTTTGCACCACCAAACGTCAACGCGATACGTGCTGCGAGTCCAAAACCAGAGGAAGCACCAAGGATCAGTACCCGTTTGGGTCCGCCAGTGATCGGTTTTGCGGATTTAACGTACTGAATTTGTTGTAATACGGCTTGTTCACAACCGTAAGGATGAGCGGTGCGAGCTACCACTCCCTGGATAACAGGCTCAATGCGCATGGAGAATTACCTTTTTAATTAAAGTAGGGTAAGTCGTTACATTATCGTAAAGCTGGGTAAAGTTTATTGAGCTAGACCATTAAAAGGGGGGATTTTAACTCAGAGAACGCCTCTTCAACCGCTATCCAGGATTGAATGGGTTCTGAACCAGAATGGGTGAAAACGCGCTATGTTTTTAAAGCTGGAGCAGGTTTTTAAAAGCGGTAGCAAAGCTCTAAAAGCGGTAGCCGGGTTTTAAAAGTCTTAGCAGGCTGAGCGTTGACAGCAGATGCCGCTGATACCACCAGGCTGGCTATAATAAAACAGGAAGCAGATTGAGTGCGGCCCGCCTCCTGTTGTTGTGTTTTTAAGTGCGGTTCGGTTTTTAAGTGCGGTTCTGTTGCTCATGACTGTTCGTTTTAAAAACATAATGTTGGTTTAATTTTGAGCAAGTGCAACCGCTCTTAAGTAAACATTTCGGCAAGGGCTCTTTCAGTCAAAGGAGCTATCTAGAGCAACGGAGAAAGCTGTTCTGCCATAAAGCCAGCGATCCAGGGCTGTGCTTCAGGCTTAGGATGTAAGCCGTCGTTCATCATCCAGTCTGGCTTGACGATCACTTGTTCGAGGAAAAAAGGGATCAAAGGCACGGATTTCTCATCCGATAACGCCGGATAGAGCTGGGCAATCGCGTTACTGTAGCGCTGACCGTAGTTAGGCGGGATGCGGATCTGCATCAGGATAACCTGGCTGTCGGTTGCTTTGATTTGGTCAATCATGGCACGCAGGTTGTTTTCAACCACATTAGGCGGAAAGCCGCGCAGGCCGTCATTCGCACCAAGTTCAATCAGCACAGTGTCGGGTTGGTGCTGCTTGAGCAGCGCGGGCAGACGGGCCAGGCCATTGCCTGTGGTATCGCCGGAAATGCTGCCGTTAATGACTGAAACACTTTTGCCTTTTTCCTCGAGCGCACCACCGAGTAGACTGGGCCAGGCTTGCTCAATCGGCATTTGATAGCCCGCGCTCAAACTGTCACCGAGAACCAGTAAGGTTTGACTGTTTGCGCCGGCCGAAAACAGTAGAATCAGAATTAAGGAAAATCGTCGAATCATGCAAACACCTGTCATTTCAGCTCAATCATTATCCAAAGTAGTCTCCACCAATCAGGAGCAATTAACAATCCTTAAAGAAGTGAATCTGCAGATTCATCAGGGAGAAAGTGTCGCTATTGTCGGTACTTCGGGGGCGGGTAAATCGACGCTGATGACCCTGCTTGCTGGCTTAGACACTCCGAGTGGAGGAGAAGTTCACTTGCTCGGGCAGGCTCTTTCTGCCCTGGATGACGAAGCGCGGGCCGCGATTCGCAGTGAATCGGTCGGGTTTGTTTTTCAAAGTTTCCTTCTCATCCCCAGCCTGACTGCGCTGGAAAATGTCACTCTGCCTTGCCTACTCAAAGGCGAGGCAGAAGACAAAGAACGTGCGACGGCATTACTCGCGTCGGTCGGGCTGGAACATCGTATTCACCATTCGCCTGGTCAGTTATCCGGCGGTGAGCAGCAGCGGGTCGCCCTAGCACGGGCGTTTATGATTGGCCCGCAAGTGCTGTTTGCTGATGAGCCGACCGGCAACCTGGATCAGGAAACTGCAGCGAAAGTGATTGATCTGCTGTTTGATCTCAATAGTGAGCATGGCACCACACTGATCCTGGTGACGCATGACCCGAAACTGGCGGCACGTTGTCAGCGTCGTTTCCATATGCAGGCAGGAATGTTGGAGGAACGCACATGAATCATGACTCGGCCCCGGCGCTCAATCGCCGTCTCATTCGCTGGAGCCTCAGCGAAATTCGCCACGGTCAGTTGTGGCCGATTTCGGTCGCGCTGACCCTGATCATTGCCTGTGTGTTCGCTCTGACAGCCTTGGCCAGCCGGATGGAGCAAGTGGTCGTCAAACAGGGTAAAGATGCCCTCACGGCCGACAGCGTGTTTGTGTCGGCCAACCCGATACCGGAGTCTTTAACCCAGCTTACGCAGCAGCAAGCCATTGCTACCTCAAGTATGACCCGTTTTCGTACTATGGCATTCAGTGACAACAGTATGCAGCTGATTACGGTTAAAGCGGTGGACAGCCAGTATCCGCTGCGCGGTGAAATGCAACTGTCAGACGGTACGCAGACTTATTCACAGGTTCAACCAGGCCAAATCTGGCTTGATGAACGTATTTTCTCTCAGCTTGGCGTTGAGATTGGCGATCAGATTACGGTGGGTGACGCGGACTTCATTGTCAACGGGCGCATTGTTGAAGAGCCGGGCCTGAGCTTTAACCCGTTTCAGCAAATGCCATCTGCTTTTATTCATCAGCAGGATGTCGGGCGCACCGGCGCCTTGCAACTGGGCAGTCGGGTCCGTTTCAGTTTATTTATCAATGCAGAGCCCCAGCAGGTTGAACAGCTCAAATCTGCCGTCGAACTCTCACCCAGTGATCGCTGGCTTGACCAGAATAGCGCAAGTCGTACTAATGAGGTGTTTGAACGAACGGAACAATATTTGTCGCTGACGGTGGCGATTGTGATCATCATGGCGGCCACGACCCTGGTGCTGACTTGTCAACACTATGTCTCAACCCGGATTCGCACTATTGCAATGCTCAAAAGTCTGGGGGCGAGTAAACACTGGATTCGACGCTGGTTGTCGCTGCAGGTGCTGATGCTGCTCGCGTTTGCTTCGGTGATGGGCATTGTGATTGGTATCGGTCTGGAATATCTGCTTCGGGTTCCGCTGGTGGATTTATTACCTAATCCGTTGCCAGGCTATGGGATTACCCCGGCGCTGGTGGCTCTGGTTTCGAGTGTGTTGATTGCGGTGCCTGCGTTGGGTATCCCGCTCGGACATTTGCTCAGTGTCAGCGCGGTCAGTGTGATGCAACCGGCCCAAAAGCAGAGCCGTAAACGCTGGAATCTCGCTCTGATTCTGGTGCCCTTAGTGCCGATGGTATTGGTTTACTGGCAAAACCGTCTGGTGTGGATAGTTCTGGCCGGTATTGTGGTGTTGTTTGCCGTCCTTGCGGTGCTGAGTATCGCGATTACGCGTCTGCTGGCCAGGCTACCTCTCAATACTTCAATGAAGCTGGCATTAAGCCGTATTAACCGCTCCGGCACGGCGACAGGGATCCAATTTGGTGCTCTGGCTCTGTCTCTGATGTTGTTGGCGGTAATATGGCTGGTGCGCACTGATTTGTTGTCTGACTGGCGCAGAACTCTGCCACCGGATGCGCCGAATGCGTTTGCGCTTAACATCGCCGAGTATGAAAAGGATGCATATCTTGCGACTCTGGATGAAGCTGGGATTGCACGTTCGCAGGCGTTTCCTATCATTCGTGGCCGTCTGACTGAAATTAACGGCACCGATGCCAAGGCGCAGACTCAGGGCGAAGAAGGTTCCGATGCACTGCGTCGTGAGCTCAACTTTACCTGGGGTGACAGCCTGCCTGAGTACAATGAGGTGCTGTCCGGCCAGTGGACCAAGACCAATGGTGTTTCGGTTGAAGAGGATGTGGCGCGCGATCTGGGACTTAAGATCGGGGATACCCTGACGTTTGTTATTAACAGTCAGCGGTTTGATGCGGTGGTGAATACCATTCGCCATGTGGAGTGGCGCGATATGAAGCCCAACTTCTATTTTATCTTCACGCCGGATGTAATGCGTGACATTGCCGGCAGCTGGCTAGTCAGTTTTCGGGTGGAAGCAAAAAATGACCCACTACTCAACCAGCTGTCACGTAGCCATCCAACGGTCAGTCTGCTTGATATTCGCTCTATGGGGGCCAAGATACAGGATTTGCTGACTCAGATCGTTTGGTCGATTACCGTGTTGGCAGCGTTGGGGGTTGTGGCGGGGATCCTGTTGATCTTCACGCTCTTGCGGCTCAGTTTGAGTCAGCGCCAGCAGGAGATTCAGCTTTATCGCACACTAGGGGCCAGTCGCAGGCGGGTTACACGTACCATTTGGGCTGAATATGGCCTGATGGCGCTGATTGCCGGTCTGGTTGCCAGCCTCAGCGCCGACATTGTCGTCGCCAGTGTGATGAAATTTGGCTTTGAGCTGACGCCGTCGGTGCATTTTATGCTTTGGCTGATGCTTCCGGTTATCACGTTTTGCACATTGGCGCTGGTGGTCAGCAGTCTGATCAAGCGGCTGTTAGTCCCTATAAATAAAGCGTTTAATTAAAACCGAATCAGCTGAACAGGTGAGTTATCCACAAAAACAGTGGATAAAGTTTGGGATAACTCGACCTGTTAATAACTGGTCTTTTCGTGCCAGCCTTGTGGGCCGGAGGATCCCGCCAATGCGTTATACACAAGGGGGTGAAAATTGGTTTTTCGCAATTATCAGTCAAGCATTTTTTTTCATTTTTTTGTCTTGATTTGTTCATGAAGTGATCTAAGCGCCTAAATGCACATACAATGGGAGGTGGTTATGAAAGGTATTGTTTTTACGTGCTAAGACCGCGTAAAAAATGTGATTTTCATAGCGTTTTACAACCATTAGAATAAGCAGTGAATGAATGACAATCGGCAGTGAAATGTTACAAGTATCCGAAAATAGCGTGTCACCCAGCGTTGCCATTATCGGTGGTGGTGTTGCGGGGGCTACCGCAGCAGTACATATGAGCGAGCTAGGGCTTGATGTATTGCTGATGGAAAAAGGTCCGGGGCTGGTCAACGGTCCGCCTATCTGTCACTTACATGCTGGTGGCAACCTGTATCGAGAGATCTCTTTACAGCAGTGCATTGAACTGTTGCGTCAGTCGATAGATACCGTGCGCCTTTATCCGCATACGCTCAATAAACGTCCTACCGTGATAGCCGTGCCGCATTCTGATCCCGGTGTGCCGGATGATATCCTGCCGCGTCTGGGAGTGATTCAACGCGCTTATCAACAACTGGTGGATGAAGATGAACGCAATCGGGTACTGGGTTCTCCGGCCGAGTACTATCAGACATTTATGCGCGAGGATCTTGATCGCCTTGCCAAGCTGACTCAACCCGAGCAACCGGGTACGATTGAAGAGTGGCTGATCCCGTTTGCCCAGCACACCGATCTGGATACGCTTAAATATCCGGTGATCGCAGTACAGGAGTATGGCTGGAGTGTTTTTCGTCTTGCTGCCAGCGCGGAGTTGGTACTCGAGGCGCTGCCAAACTGCCGGGTACTGGCCCGTTCAACTCTGGTAGCGTGCGATTTTGTCGACAATCAATGGCAACTGACCTATCTGGATGAGCAGGGCAAAACCCGCTATGCGGCCTGCGATTATCTGGTCAATGCCTGTGGTTTCGAAACAGGTAAGCTGGACGATATGGCGCGTCAGCAGCGTCAGCGTCTGGTTGAGTTTAAGGCTGCTTATGTCACTCAGTGGCCGCAATGTCAGCAGGCCTGGCCGGAAGTTATCTTCCATGGCCCGCGTGGCACGCCGCAGGGGATGGCTCAGCTGACGCCATACGCCGATGGTGTGTTCCAGCTGCATGGCATGACACAGGGCATTACCTTGTTCGATGACGGTCTGGTTGCCTCAAACGAAACCTCTTCCCAGCCAGAATTACCTCAACATCTGGAAAACAAAATTACCCGCGGCTGGCAGCCGGAAGCGACTCAGGAACGGACTCAGCGTGCGATTGTACATATGAGTCAGTTTATTCCTGACTTCGCTCGTGCGGAAGTGGGCGGTAAGCCTCTGTTTGGCGCGCAGCAAATTCCGGGTGATGATGCCACACTGCGTGCTGCGGATGTGACCTTTGCCGGCCAGCATTACGCGCGTATCGAGGTCGTGAAAGGCTCTTCTGCGTTAGAAGCGGCAGAGAAAATCGTTGCAACCTGGAATTTAGTGAAGGCGAATCAGACTGGTTCGATTGAAGATTTGCATCCGGTCAGTATGAGACTGACGGCTGAGCAGGTTGAACGGAAAGCTCTCCAACTGGCTGATGAACGCGGTTATCCGCGCGCGCTGGCTAAGGTTGTTGGTAGTGCTTAATCAGTCGTTAAATTGGTTTGCATGGAAAAAAGCCCTGATTATTCAGGGCTTTTTTGTTCTCTGTCGTGGACGGGAACCCGTAGGAGCACGACTGCTATTAAAGAGTTGTCGAAAAGACTAATAGCCGAAAAAGCGCGCCCACTGGCACCATACTTCCTGTAAGCCTTCCAAATCACCTTTGACAAAACGTACGCTCTGGCCGGGTTTGGCCTGAGCCAGTCTCGGTAAATCGATCTTCGCGACACATCCGATTTTCGGATACCCCCCGATGGTTTGGCGGTCGTTGAGTAACACGATCGGCTGGCCGTCCGGCGGGATTTGCACCGAGCCCAGAGCGATACCTTCTGATAAAATCGGCTCTTGTGGTGGCGTGACAGCCGGGCCGGTAAGACGATATCCCATACGATCGGCATGCTGACTCACAGTGAAAGTACGGGTGAAAAAGGTATGGCGCGCCGCGTCACTGAAGGTCTCATTCTGGTAACTTTCAATCACCCGCAGGCGCAGTGGCAGATTGTAATCCGGTTTAAGGCGAAACGTCATCTGCAACGGTTTATTATCCAGCGTATGGGGGGCGAAATGCAGTTTATCGCCAGCCTGCAGTGGCTGACCATTGTGATGTAATCCGCCCAAGCTCTCTTTGGTGACGGTAGCAACGCTGCCCAGGTGAGGCTCGACATGAAAACCGCCGCGTACCGCCAGATAGGCGCGCAGGCCGTTTTTCGGCAAGGCAAACTTGATACGCTGACCTTTACGTGCGCTGAACGTACACCAGTTTGTCAGCGGTACGCCATCCAGCGTTGCAGCCAGATCACCGCCAGTGATGGCGAGCTGGCAAGCATGACCGATTTTAAATTCCGCTTGTCCCAGGGTGATTTCCAGAACCGGAACATTGACCGGATTGCCAAGCAGGTGATTGGCCCAGCTGTAAGCGTAATCGTCTACCGGACCGGATTGAGTAATGCCAAGGTGACTGAGACCAAAGCGGCCAAAGTCCTGAATCAGGCTGAGCTGGCCGGGTTTAATGGCTGTGATAAAACCGCTCATGATGTGCGTCCCCACTGAAATTGTTCTGGGCTAATTTCTCCCCCCAGATCGAGAAACTCTTCGCGGCTGATGGCGCGAAATTTGACCCGGGTTCCGATTTCCCAAAGCACCATAGGTGAGTGGTCGGGTGTAAACAGTGGCTGCGGGCAGTTGCCGATGATGTTCCAGCCACCGGGGGAGGCATTCGGATAGACCGCGGTCTGATGTTCCGCGATGGCAACACTGCCTTTGGGTAAGCTGAGGCGAGGTGAGGAATGGCGCGAGCGGCGCAAAGGCGCTGCTACTTCGGTCATAAAGGCGAAACCAGGCGCAAAGCCAATGGCTCCCACGGTATATGTAGGCTCGGTATGCAGGGTAATCACTTGCTCAAGTTCCAGCCCCTGCTGCTGATAAAGGGCAAGATCGGGGCCGACGTCCGGATGGTAGTACACGGGCAGCTCGACGATCTCCCCGAGGCTGTTTTCCTGGCTAACCGCTTTATCGATACAGACAATCACTCTTTTTAAAAAGTGTTTGCTGGCGATACGGTAGGGTAGATAGTCGATTAAGATGGTTGTGTAAGATGGGGTGACGTTCATGATGTAGTCACCCAGCGCCAAACGGATTCGTCTGGCGATGTCGCCGATCACCAGCGAAAGCGCGGCACTGGATTCGTTACCAAAACGAATCAGCAGGCTGCTTTCGGCGACCGGTTCAATGGAATAGTTGAGTTGCAATTGAAAATCCTTTTTCGTTTGATGACCCGGCTTATAACAGATCCCGAATTCTGGCTATCAAGCCAATGGCCTCATCGTTATCGCCGTGCACACATATTGTGTCTGCTTCAATCGGAACGACAAAACCGTCGGCGCTGGTTACCTTGCCGTAATGGGCGATCTGCTGTACCTGACCGAGGATGTCATCTTCATTTTTCAGCACGGCATTAGGCATTGAACGGGGAGTCAGTGTCCCGTTTGCTAAATAAGTCCGGTCTGCGAAGGCTTCAAACAGCAGCGGGACATCGTAACGGTCGGCAATATCCAGATAGTCCTGGTTATTGGATGAAGCCAAGATCATCAGCGGCAGATTAAAGCAGGACACGGCATCGACTACGGCGCGAAAAATGCTTTGGTCGCGCATCATGTCGTTGTAAAGCGCGCCATGTGGTTTGACATAACCAAGCTCGGCATTTTTGCTCTCACACAGTGCTTTCAAAGCTCCAATCTGATAGATCAGCAGTTCGCAGATTTCTTCTTCATTAAAGGCCATGGAACGGCGCCCGAAACCTTGTAAATCCGGATAGCCGGGATGGGCACCGATCATGACATCGTGCTGTAACGCGAGATCGATAGTTTTGCTCATCACATGCGGATCTGAGGCATGAAAGCCGCAGGCAATATTGGCCATATCCACATAAGGCATTACCTGGTCATCGGCCCCCATAGTCCAGGCTCCGAAGCTCTCGCCCATATCACAATTGAGTTTGATTGTTCGTTTCGTCACCGGTTTACTGTCCTTGAGGGTTAAAGGATGAATTTTACAGAGCACAGCATTATACGCATTGCTCGTTTTATGCTTGCTGTCTTTGCTTGTTCACAGTTTGTGCATACTCTTTTCTATGCGCCACCTAATCAGCTTAGGCAATTTTGCCTGGAGTGATGCAGCTCTGGCGGAGTTTTTGCCTGGCGATGGCTGGCTTAGCATCTGAGGCTAAAAGAGCGATAGATTCTAGTGTGCTGTTTCTTCAGGCTTTGTCTACATTTTTTTAGTCAAGATCAGCAACATTGAATGAATATTGGATTGACACAATGTCAGGCAGCTTCCTCCGGCGGTCACAAAAACAGTGCTGCCAAATCAGCTGAGTAGCATCATCGCGCTTATTGCTTGTGGTGGCAGAGTTTGGCTTGACTTGCCCCGCTTTGGGTAAAAATCGCAGATTGTTAAATGATCTCAGTAACTAATGTCGCTACAATATGCGCAAACGCAAAGGAGGCTAGTGATGAAGGTTTTAGTAACAGGCGGGATGGGGTACATAGGTAGCCACACCTGTATTCAGATGATAGAAGCGGGAATGACGCCGGTCATTCTCGATAACCTGTACAACAGCAAATCGAGCGTTCTGGCACGAATTGAAAAAGTGACCGGTGTGCAGCCGCAGTTTGTGCAGGGCGACATTCGCGACAAAGCGTTGCTGGTTGAACTGATGCAACACCACCAGATTGAATCGGTTATTCACTTTGCCGGATTGAAGGCGGTCGGTGAATCGGTACAAAAGCCGTTGGAATACTATGATAATAATGTTAACGGCACCCTGGTACTGGTGGATGCAATGCGTGAAGCCGGCGTGAAATCTCTGGTTTTCAGCTCTTCTGCTACCGTGTATGGCGATCCGGCCAGCGTGCCAATTACGGAAGATTTTCCGACCAGCGCGACCAACCCCTATGGGCGCAGTAAACTGATGGTGGAAGAGTGTCTGACGGATTTTCAGGCTGCGAACCCGGACTGGAGCATTACGCTGCTGCGTTACTTTAACCCGGTCGGCTCTCATCCGTCAGGTGAACTGGGTGAAGACCCGCAAGGTATTCCCAACAATCTGATGCCATTTGTGTCCCAGGTTGCAGTTGGACGGCGTGAATTCTTGTCGGTATTTGGCAGCGATTATCCAACTAAAGATGGCACTGGTGTCCGTGACTATATCCATGTGATGGATTTGGCTGATGGTCATATCGCCGCACTGCAACGGGTTGGCGCAAAAGCCGGTCTGCATATTTATAATCTGGGCACGGGTAATGGTTACAGTGTGCTGGAGATGGTGAAAGCCTTTGAACAGGCATCGCAAAAGCCCGTTCCTTATCAATTGGTTGCACGTCGCCCGGGTGATATTGCGGAGTGTTGGGCTGACCCAACCAAGGCGCAGCAGGAGTTGGGCTGGCAGGCTAAACGTAGCCTGGAAGAGATGACCACCGACACCTGGCGCTGGCAGTCAGCGAACCCGCAGGGCTATCCGGACGCATAATTTGGTGCTTTTATCCGAGTGGTAATAAAAAGCCGGTCAGTTCACTGAACTGACCGGCTTTTTTGTCAGACTGTATCTAACATAAGCAGAGGTGCCGCTTGTGGGCCAGCCATTACCGAACCATTCGCAGCATGCTCATCAGTTGGTGTGATAACGAGCCAGGATTTTACTCAGGTTTTCGGTTGCCTGAGCGATGCTGGCAATACCGGCTGACGACTGCTGCGCTACGCTGCGGATCGCGTTGGACTGGCTGCGGATATCACTCAGTTCTGCGGCGATGCCATTGGCAACCGAACTCTGCTCTTCAGCTGAAGTCGAGATTTGAATACTCATATCATTAATGCGTTGGGCCGAATCGGCAATCTGGTTGATATCCTGGCCGATATCTGCGACCAGATCACTGCTGCTTTGCGCCTGGGAGACGGTTTGCTGCGTCATATCGGCGATGTTTCTGCTTTCAGCCTGCAGTTTTTCTATCATCGACTGAATTTCAACCGTCGCCTTTTGCGTGCGTCCTGCCAGCGTGCGGACTTCGTCCGCAACGACGGCAAAGCCACGTCCTTGCTCACCGGCGCGCGCCGCTTCAATGGCCGCATTCAGCGCCAGCAGGTTGGTCTGTTCTGAAATCGCATTAATCGCAGTGATGACTTCGTTAATCTGAATCGCGTTTTCGTTCAGCGTGGTCACCGAAGAGGAAGTCTGCGAAATGAAATGTGATAGTTGGTTGATTTCATTAATGGCCTGCTCGACACGTTGGCGGCTGCTATCGACCTGCAGTGCGTCTTGCTCAGCCTGTTGTGTCGCTTGCTGTGAAATCCCCGACACCTCCTGAGCAGAAGCGGTCATTTCTTCCATCGCCGTGGCTGCAGAATCGAGGGAGGCGTATTGCTGGTGGATCTGGGATTCACTCTCTTTCATCTCACGGGCAAAAGCAGTCGAACTCTCACGCAGAGTTGCTGAGTTGCCCTTTACCGTCACCACCAGATCGGTCAGGGTATCCATCGCGTTATCGAGTGCGCAGCCAATGGTGCCGAATTCATCACGTCCCGGATAAAAGCCCAGGCGAGAAGTCAAATCACCGTCCGCAATCTTAAGCGTGGTGGTGTAAAGCACCCACAGCGCCCCGCCGATAAACGTTGCCACCCAATAAGTAAATATCGCAAACGGGATGGCCCACAGATAAGTCAGAGCAAAAGAGGTCATTGCAGCAGAGCGGGTTGCCGCTTCCTGAGCAGAAAAGTCTTCTGACAATGCGAAAATACCACCGTTTTGCGCTTGCGCCGTAGCGGTCACTTTACCGCTTAAGTATGAGGTTGGGGACAATGTACTGCGGCTTTGTAAACCCGGCAGCGTATTCACGTCACCGTGACTCAGCATACCCTGTAATTTATATTCAACCGCCTGTTTCGATTGGGTTTCGAATTGGTCGAGAGTGTCAACATAACGCAGAGCGGCCAGGCTGGATATGGCAGCGATAAACAGGGCAAAGATGACCCACATTTTGTCGTTGATGGACATCTTGATAAACACGCGGTCAATCGTCCTGAATTGAACTTCTTTCATGGTTACTCCGATGCAGATGAAAGTACGCTTAAACTCTGCACATCGTACCTGTTAACTTGCGGTTCATTGCATAAATTCATGCAATGTATGTTATTGAAATGTCATAATTGAGACTTATGTCATATTTATTGGCGTATAAAAAAAGGTGGCCTGCATAGGTCACCCTTTGTGGTGTTTTTCATCGTTCAGAGTGAACGATGAAAAACTTGTGAAATGGTTCAGCCAAGTGCAGGCAAGATTCCGAAGGTGATCATCAGCTGCGCCCCAATGATCACAACGCCGACGACGCCTGTCAGCATTAGAGCTGGAGTGCCACCCATGACCTGGTAATACTCTTGATCCGAGGTTTGACGGCGAACGCGCACGACCATGCTCAGTGGCAGGAAAATCGCCAGAACTGCCAGCGCGATAGCTGCGTAACCCAGAGCCATGATAAAACCCTGCGGGTAAAACAGCGCGAACATCAGCGGCGGAATAAAGGTGATCAGAGCGGCGGTAACGCGCTTGATCGTGCCACTTTTGTACGCACTTTTCTTATTGATGGAGTCGCCCATGAATTCAAACAGGCCCAGACTCACACCAAGGAAAGAAGTCAGCAGAGCCAAATCAGCAAATACCCCGATAACGCTGCTCAGATTCGATTGATGAACTGTCTGCGCCAGAGTACCAATCAGAGCACTCAGGCCAGCGTTTTCGACCAAATCAGGTTGGCTGACCACACCCAGAGTCACGATTTGCCAGAAGACGTAAATGAGCAGTGGGATGGCTGACCCCACCACGATCGCTTTGCGCAATGATGGTGTGTGCCCATCCAGGTAGTTGACGATGGCCGGAATACTGCCGTGAAAACCGAATGAGGTGAAAATAACCGGAATTGACGCGATCACCAGACCTTGTCCCAGCGGCATGCTCAGCAGGTAAGATTCCGAAACATTCGGTGCCAGAAAGCTCAGTACCATCACCATAGTCACCATTTTACCGGTAAATAGCAGGCGGTTTACTTTGTCGACCGTGCCAGTGCCAATGGTTACAACGGCTGCAACAAGCAGAGTAAACAGCAGCGTACCTGCCGTGCCGCTAACCTGGATACCAGCCAGCTCTGAGATTCGGCTGCTAAACTGTGCGCCGCCCCCGGCAATGTATGCTGCGCAAAGTGCGTAGAAAAGGAACAGCATAGCGAACGTGGCGATCCATTTACCTTTGGTACCGAGGATCTGTTTGGCCAGGGTGTGAAGCGTAGCACTTTTATCTGCATATTGGTGAATTTCCACCATCAGCAAGGCGGTAAATGCCATCAGGGCCCACAGGGCGAACATGATCATCAGAGAGGTTGAAAAACCGATTCCAGCCGATGCCAGCGGCAGAGCCAGCATCCCGGCTCCAATCGTGGTGCCGGCGATAATCAAAGTACTGCCAAAAAGCTTTGATTTCATCATAGTGTAAATATTCTTATACAGTTGTTGTGGTTGCATAGTGCGTTGTGCGAATAATGAACGCTAATAACTGCCATATTCGCTAGATTTTGGCTATTTTGTAGCAGGAATAAGGTTTGGTCAATGCGTTTGTAAAAATAAAAATCCAAAACCGTAAATAATTTCGTACATCTGTCGAAGCCAAGATAATGATCGGTGAAAGAGTGGAGTGTGCGAACAACCTATGATAAACATCATACTTTACTGCAAAATGACTTTCGGTTTTCATTCGGGCGTCATATAAACGGTATAAAATGGAATCTGGTCGCCCAGGGTGGGCAGGCCTGAACAAAAAGAAGGAGGTCAACAATGAGTGACCAATCAACACAGCAAGAAGAGAGTCTGGAGCTGCTTGATGCGCTGGAAATCGGCTTTGCGCTGACAGACTATAATGACGGCGAAGCCTTCGCTGAAGCGTCTTAATCACCATACCGGTTTGCATATTGACGATTAACCTATGAACTATCTCGCCCATTTGCATATTGCCGATCACTGTCAGAGTAGTCTGCTGGGCAACCTGCTGGGCGATTTCGTGAAAGGTGATCCCGACAGCCAATATGTGGCTCCCATCGCCAGCGGGATACGGCTGCATCGGCTGGTGGATGCCTATACCGATAGTCATCCTGTCATTTCGCATGCCAAACAATGCTTTAGCGCCGATACCCGTCGTTTCGCACCCATTGCCCTCGATATGTTCTGGGATCACTGTCTGGCCAGTCAGTGGGCCCACTATCATGACCTGAGTTTATCGCGTTTTGTGCGTCAGGCGCACCAGCGCGTAACCCGTGAGCAAGCTATTACATTTGCTGCAGCCGCTAATTTTTCTGAAACCAGAGCGTCTTCTGAACCGAGCGCGTCTCCTCAACCCATCGCCCTGCCGGACCGTTTTAACCGCGTCTCCGGTGCGATGTGGCAGGGCGGCTGGCTTGAATCCTACGCAGAACTCAGCAATATCGAATTTGCTCTGCAGCGTATGTCGCAACGCAGTGTGCGTATGGGGAAGCTGGCGCACTGCTTTGATGGTCTAAGCCGCCATTACTCCCGCTTAGCCGAGCTATTTACCGTCCTGTATCCGGATGTATTAGAGAAAGCCAAACGCTCTGAGCTCTGATACAATTCGCGCCCATTCAACACATTCACATCCGTTTATGTCTCTCTGTGTGAGATAAACCGGTTCATTGTTTAAGAGATTCTGATATGTCCGAAACGACTTCGACCTTTGTTTCTTTAGGTATTGCCCCAGAACTGGCGCAACAGCTCGATAGGCTGGGGATAAAAACACCGACTGAAATTCAGGCGCAAGCCATACCGCCGGTATTAAATGGTCAGGATGTATTAGCCGGAGCACAAACCGGAACGGGTAAAACGGCCGCATTTGGTTTGCCTGTCATTCAGCGCTTCGCCAATCAGCCGAAAGCACGCGAAGCCAACTCGAAAGATATTCGGGCATTAGTTTTGGTTCCGACCCGCGAACTGGCGCAGCAGGTATTTGATAACCTGACGGCCTATGCCGCTGACAGTGAGCTGAAAATTGTCACCGCGTACGGCGGAACTAGTATGAAAGTCCAGGTTCAGAACCTCAAAGGCGGTGCAGACATTCTGATTGCAACGCCAGGACGTTTACTCGACCATGCCCATGTGAAAACACTCTATCTGGGTAACACGGAAGTATTAGTGCTTGATGAAGCGGATCGCATGCTTGATATGGGCTTTATGCCCGATATTCAACGTGTGCTGCGTAAGCTGCCGCGAGAGCGCCAGACGCTGTTTTTCTCGGCGACGTTCGACAGCAAGATCAAAGCAGTAGCGTATCGTATGATGCAGACGCCGGCTGAATTACAGGTTACCCCGACCAACTCAACCGCTGAAACGGTGCAGCAGATGGTGTATCCGGTTGATAAAAGGCGCAAACGTGAATTGCTGGCTTACCTCATCGGCTCACGTAACTGGCAACAAGTGCTGGTGTTTACTCGCACTCGGCAGGGCAGTGATGATTTGGCTAAAGAGCTCAAACTCGATGGTATCAAAGCAGCCTCAATCAATGGCGATAAAAGCCAGGGCGCAAGGCAGAAAGCGTTAGAGGATTTTAAATCCGGTAAAGTGCGCGCGCTGATCGCGACCGATGTTGCCGCGCGTGGTATCGATATTGCCGAGTTAGAACAAGTGGTTAACTTTGATATGCCATTTAAGGCAGAAGATTATGTGCACCGTATTGGCCGTACCGGTCGTGCAGGCAAAAGTGGTTTTGCGGTCTCACTAATGAGCCCGGATGAGGAGCCTTTGCTGGAAGCGATTGAACGTCTGCTTGACCAGCGTTTGCCACAGGAGTGGCTGCAAGGGTATGAACCTTCTCTGGAGGTGCAGATGGATGAAAGCCAGACTCCGCGCCGTAAAGGTCGCTCTGCTGACAAGCGTAAGATGAAAGCCAAGCTGAAAATCCACGCTAACCGCGGTAAGAAAAAATAGTGCTGTGGTTAGGTTTAGGTGGTTAGGTTTAGCGGGAACCTGAACCAGGCGGCATAAAGTTAACTAATCAAATAGGGGCTGGATATACAGCCCCTATTTGATCCGAATAAAGAGTCAGTTTACTGCATTATTTTATAAGACTTAATTTGCTAAGCTTGATAACGCTTATTTGTCTGATAATGACGCCCGACACGGTAACGTTTCTTCTTCGCGGTCTTTGTTGTCGTCCTGACAACATAGAGTCACGCACTGTTTTTCCCAATCATAATCATGGGGATGTAACAGAGCTTTGACTGAGGTCGGTTTTAACACCGCTTCCTCCGGAACATGGAATTTCTGCGCCATCATCTGGTTGAACAGTTGCCAGTGACGCAGCAGGCAGTCATCGACATCATCGGTTTCATCTGACCAGGTATCTTTGAGCAGTGGCGTCATGCTGGCAGCACTGTGGGCAAACATGATGAGGTGCCACTTGGTTTCCCAGATATTTATCGGTGTTTCGGGATATTGCTCATTGTATTGTTCGGCGAGCGCTGCGATTAATGCTTCCATTTCACCTGCATTATCAATGAAATAGTCGACCAGGGCATTTTCCTGACGGGCAGCATCGGCAATCAGCTGGATCGGCTGTTTGATGATCAGGGCATGAGCCAGAATCCGGATCAGGAAACGATAAAGTTTGATATTGGCTGGTGTGTCAGCAGGAATATGGGCAATCACGGTTCGGATGTAGGACTGCATATACAGATGCAGGCCATCGCTGATGCTGTGCCAGATTTTTTCTTTACTGCCGAAATGATGGCGGATCAG
This sequence comes from Vibrio sp. H11, assembly GCF_004804295.1. NCBI lineage: Bacteria > Pseudomonadati > Pseudomonadota > Gammaproteobacteria > Vibrionales > Vibrionaceae > Vibrio > Vibrio sp. H11. The sequence continues at coordinate 432,690 of NZ_SSHN01000003.1, forward strand.
GCTATGGGACACACCTGCTTTTTCACTGATGTGACGTAGCGACACCCTGGCATAACCCAACTCGCAGAACATCTCTGCAGCGACTTTGAGAATATGGTATCGGGTCTTTTGTGCATCCTGGGCGCTGCGTCGCCCCTGTCTTTTTTCAGTCATTATATTCTTTGTCCGTCTGGTCGGCCGATGTTGTACCAGATCTGATCCGGAGTTTCACGGAAAAAAGTACGCTCTTACGGACTGTTTGGCTATTTATTCACCCTGTGAGGCATAATAAGCAGCAATGTCATGTAAGTCCTCATCATTCAGCCTTTGCAACTGGATTTGCATCATACGTGCCATGGGGCCGTTACGGTCACCGTTTTGATAGGCTCGCATGGCTTGCAACAGATACAGTTCATCTTGTCCTCGCAGATTAGGGTAGCGCCCCTGCAGCGCTATGCCATCTTTGCCGTGGCAAAATGGGCAACTGGGTATCTTTGTTTGTCCGAGAATGGGATCGCCGTCATATGCAAATGAGGTAAGAGTGATAAGGCACATACTAATGAAAAGTGATAAACGCATGGTTAGCTCTCAGTAAAATCGTCTCTCAAGGCTACTGTTTGCTCTTGGGGTAAGCTCAAGATTATTTTGGAGAAATGTGGCTCTGACAATGTTACGGCCCTCCGATATTGCGTAGAATCAAAGTCGGAAGGTACTTGTCTTAGGTAAAGAGAACAAGCACATAAAACGTTTAGATGGATTTGAACGGCGCTTAGTTTTCGATAGGTAAATTTCGTCAGGTAAATAATGACCTAACTGCAGACTTACAAATAGCCGCACAGCCGGGCTTTGCTCAGGCAGGCGATGGTTTTGCTGTCGGTGATGTCACCATTGATAATCTTCTGTTCCAGTTGCTGCACCGACAGCTCGACGACTTCGATGACTTCATCCTCATCACAGCCCAGCCGATTGGTTTTGCTTAGCTGTTTTGCCACGTACAAATACTGGATTTCATCACAAAAACCAGCCAGTGGTGTCACGGACCCAAGTGCAATCATTTCGTTTGCGCTGTAGCCAGTCTCTTCCTCCAGTTCCCGGTGCGCGCAGGTCAGTGAGCATTCACCGCGCTCCATGGTTCCGGCAGGTAGCTCAAGCAACCATTTTTTCAGTGACGGACGAAATTGATGCACCAGGACGATCTTGTTTTGGGCTGTGACGGGCAAAATAACCGCTGCGCCGGGATGTTCGATGGTGGTATGAGTAATCGTGTGTCCGTTAGGTAGCTGCACCTCTTCTTCGGTCAGTGCAATAGTTTTCCAGCTGTGTATGGTTTTGCTCATGCGGGGGTACTTCGTGTCCGGTAGTCGCGAACCAGAGGTTATCTCCGGCTTGGTCTTCACCTTATCTTACTTTTCGCTCGGACCCAAATACAATTGTGCGACACTTGATGGCACTTATTCGCCGTTGATAGGGTATTCGTTCAGATTATGAACGTTATATCTGCAATCATTGATTCTGCATTACGGCCGCAGGCAGGAATCTGATATAAAGTCGTGTTGAAATGAAATTTAACTTGTAACAAAATGATAACAAATGTATAAATTTATTAATTCAAATGCCCTTTTTTCACCCCGCCGTGGAGCGATTTAATGATCAATCCTTCTTCTGCCTCGCACGCGCAACAGGCGTTGCTCTCCGAACGCATCAATAAACTGGCCAAAGCGCTGTCTGACGGTGTGTACGAACGTGAAGGTACCATCAAGCTATGTCTGCTTGCTGCACTGTCCGGCGAAAGCGTTTTTTTACTTGGTCCTCCGGGGATTGCCAAAAGTCTGATAGCAAAGCGCCTCATTCAGGCCTTTGATAATAGCAGTTATTTTGAATACCTGATGACACGTTTCTCGACTCCGGAAGAAGTCTTCGGGCCACTGAGTATTCAGGAATTGAAAGATAACGGGCGTTACGTACGCCTGACGGACGGTTATCTGCCGACCTCGCAGGTGGTTTTTCTGGATGAGATCTGGAAAGCGGGTCCGGCCATTTTGAATACCTTGCTGACGGTCGTTAACGAGAAAACCTTCAAAAATGGTAATGAGATCGAGAAAGTGCCGATGCGTCTGCTGGTCTCTGCATCCAACGAATTGCCCGATGAAGACAGCGGCCTTGAAGCCTTGTATGACCGTATGTTGGTGCGAGTGTTTGTTAACCGTATTCAAAATAAACAGAATTTTAAATCCATGCTGACGGTCGGTACGCCGCAAGAAGCGAGTATCCCGCCAGGCTTGGCGATTACCGATGCAGAGTATCATCAGTGGCAGGCTCAGCTTGACAAGCTTGCTCTGGGTGACGACGTATTTGAAAAGCTGTATCAGCTTAAGACACTGCTCGAACAGGCGGTGGAACGCAGCAATCTGGCTGAGATGGATATGTATGTGTCCGATCGACGCTGGAAAAAAGCGGTCAAGCTACTCAAAGCCAGCGCCTTTTTTAATGGTCGCAGTGCCATCAATCCGCTTGACTTGCTGCTGTTGCAGGACTGTTTGTGGAACAGTCCTGAGTCCCGTGATGTGGTACGTGATGTGATTCGTGAATTTGCCTTGCGTCATGCCTTTGACCAGTCCCAGGTCGAGCAACAGATTACCTTATGCCGTGAAGATTTATCTTCTATCCAGGATGAACTGGAAGCGGATTTTGGTATGCACTTGTCGACAGAGACCTCGACCGGCCTGATCAAAAAGCAGATCCATCACTATGATATCCGCGGCGCTAAAACCTATCGCATCGGTGCGGCTTATGACTTGGTCAAAATGGTGCTGCTGCAGAGCAATATGTCGGTATCCGAGTCGGAGAAAGGCGACAGTCGCTGGGTTTATCTGCCAAAAAACGAACTGGAGCGAGTGATCAAAGATGGCCACGGCGATGTGTACGGCTATGTGAACCAGAATACCAATTTGTGTCGTCTGCGCTTTGATGTCGATGCAGGCGATCAACTGGTCATTAAAGATATCGCCAACCGCTCGGTATTGGTTTCTCTGGTGACAGAGCATGGGCTGGACAATGAACGTTATCAGGAGTGGCTGCGTAAGGCAGAGCAGGCGATGGCACAGCTTTCTGACGCCGAACATCACCTGCGCAAAGTGCGTTCAACGTTCCATGGCGCGTTGCCTCACAACTTTATTGACCCCGAGCTGCCTACCGCAATGGAAGCGACCCTGCAGCAATTGCAACAACAACTGGAAATCATACAAACGGAGTGTGAAAAGAGCGTATTACGTTATCGTAATCTCGACCAGTTTTTCTCGTAGGTGACTTATGCTTGGTGTGGACGGATTGAATCTGGCCCTAATGATTGCGGACTCCGGTATTATCGATAGTGCCGTCAACGATTTAATGGGTCGTTCACAATTAATGATGATGGCCGAAAGCCGCGGGGTCAAATCCACGGTCAAAAACCATCTGCTTAAATGGCGTGGCAGCGTTAAGAAGCGCATTACGCGGGTGTGTGAAACTGAGCGCTTCCAGGAGGAGCTTTCTCTTTACCAGGCAGTGATTCACTGGGATGAGGAGATGTTTTTTGAGCGCATCAATGATGTGGTCAAACAGCTGGAATGGCATTCTGCATTCTATTTGCCGGCCCGTCGTCTGTTGGAAAAGAACAAGGGTATCCACAACCCGATGTTCCCGCACTATTTTTGCGATCAATGGTATCAGTCGTTAACGGACGCGATTAAGCAAGCTCAGGTGATGGAGCTGGAAGCGAACAAGGAAAAACTGCTGGCTGACCTTTATCAGCGCATGGAAACTCTGCGCAACATGGATAAGGTGACGGAGTCGGGTGATGCCGGCAGTGTTGGCCGTTTATGGGATATGGCGTCGGCGAAACTGAGTCGTGGTGATCTGTCTGTGATGAAGCGGCACGCGGAATTTCTCAAGAAGAACCAAGGGCTGCAAGACATTGCCGAGAAGCTGGGCCGAATGGCCAGTGATGTGGATGATCCGGATCTCAATCGGGCGCCGACAGAAGAGTTGCAATTGGTGGAAGAGAAATCCGATGAAGCCACCGATGATATTGTCGGCATTCACGAAAGTGATGATCTCAATAAGTTGCTGCCCAACGAAACGCTGTTTCTGGCTTATCCGGAACTGGAAGTGGTGTTTTATAAGCACTTAATCGACAAGCGGTTGATGAACTATCGCATGCAGGGCAAGTCCCGGACGTTACGCAAAGTCAAAGCGCATCGTCCGGATAATCAGCAGGCTGACATTGAGAAAGGGCCGTTTATTGTGTGTGTGGATGCATCAGGTTCTATGAACGGTTTCCCGGAGCAATGCGCGAAGGCGATGGCCTATGCTCTGATGCAGATTGCCCTGGCAGAAGACCGCGATTGTTATGTGATGCTGTTTTCGACCGAGCATATTACCTATGAACTGACGCGCCAGGATGGCTTGCGTGAGGCGAGCGACTTCCTTAGTTACGCCTTTCATGGTGGCACCGACCTTGAGCCGGTGATGCTCAAATCGATTGAGCTGATGAGCAGTGGTCGTTATAAAAATGCCGATATGGTGGTGATTTCCGATTTCATCGCCCCTAAACAGGATGAAGAGGTTCTGGCCCAGGTTAAACGACTGAAAGCCGGAAAAAACCGTTTTCATGCTCTTAGTTTGTCCAAATATGGTAACCCGGAGTTGATGAGCATGTTTGATCACTGTTGGCACTATCATCCCAATCTGGTCGGACGATTGATGAAAAAATGGTGATAACCGGTGATTGACGCTATTTTTGCCGTATAAATATTCAGTTTGGTTTATTTGTCAGCAACTAAACAAGAAAATGATTTTTTTGTTTGACTCTCCCGGCTCAATCCGTAAAGTGTGCATCGAACGCAGCGGGAGAGCCCGATGCAAGTTCAAGGTAAGGCGCGTTGGCAGAGTGGCCATGCAGCGGATTGCAAATCCGTGGACCTCGGTTCGACTCCGGGACGCGCCTCCATTCTTTCCTTGAACGTCAGACGACCAGCCAAGCGCTGGTTTTTTTATACCTGAAATTCCGGTGTGAATATTCCAATCTGATTTAACTGTGGTCCAAAGCTAACTTCGCATTTTCTGTTATCCGGGGTTCTGTTTCGTCGGGCGTTGTGCTAACCGGAATCAGCCAGGTGACTGACATGACCCGATTAGCACGGTTCGGGTAGTGGCACTTACCGGTAATAGTGCTGCAGGAGCGCTTGTGTCTGCTGTACCGAAATGTCCATCTGAGGCCAGAGGCGAGCTTTGTGTTCGAGAGCTTGTAATCGGTTGCGCTCCGGCTTCAGTGAGCTGCCAAAGCGCTGATTTAAAGACTGGTAGTTTGCACTGACGCGTTCGAGAGAAAATGTCGTCGGATTCAAATCAAGGCGATAACCACGAAACAGCCACTGCAGGCCATGATAAACCGCCAGATGATAAACGGAGTGATGGTCTTCTTCGGCATAATAGCGGCTGGTGATATCTCTTTCAGGTGCTGTCTGGCGTTGTTTCTGCTCAGAGGCTTGCAGGATTTGATCGGCAAATTTCAGCAGTTGGTCACGATGGAATTCGGAACGGCCAAATCCCGGGGTGTAAGGATTATTAGCAATCGCGATAAAGAGCGAGGACGGAAAGTGCGGCTTCTGTTTGAGCCGCTGCGTCAGTTGCTCGCTATGACGGGGAAAATCAAACCACAGACTGGCATCAATCGAGATAATTCCTTGAAAAGCATCATTATCTTGCGTAAACGCATCCAGGGCCAGCAAGCCACCCAGAGAATGGCCGACTAACAACGCTGGGCGTGTGGTACGAAACTGCTGTTCAATCTCCTGGCGTAACTCACGGATGAGGTAGGTTAAAAATTTGTCGCCACCACCAGTGGTAGCATAGGCTTTTCCTGCGGGCTGGCCATTAGGCAGCGTTTGAGTGTGGCTGGGAGTGTAATCCCGCATTCGGTCGGTGTTATGGATGGCGACGATGATCATCGCGGGCAGCGCGGGCATGAGCCCTCCCCGCAAAGAATCGGTGATACCGGCAACTTCTAGCAGGTGTTGCTCTCCATCCAGCAGATAAAGCACCGGAAAGTGCTGCCCGGTCTGTGAATCATATTCTTTGGGCAGATAAACGCTGTATTGTCGTTCTTCATTCAGAACGGATGAATGGTGGGTGTAGCTCGAAGCATAATTTACAGGTTGTGCCTGGGCTGTCGTGAAGCTCAACATTGCGATCAGAGTACTCAGTAGTTTTTTCATCATATAATGGTGTATCGGCGCTCGCTCATTTGGCCAGACTGATGCTAAACAGCGTGGCAGAAGATTCCCCGCCACGCCGCGTGTCTGGGTCGCTGAATAAAGGATTTTATCGGTATCAGTTAAATTTGTAGGTAAAACCAGCCATGACATTAGCGGGCTCACCATACATATTGAATGTCGTGGTAGAACCGACACGGTAGAAGTATTCGCGATCAAACAGGTTGTAAACATTGAGCGTTGCCTGCATGTTGTCGGTGATATCATAACGCAGGGCAGCATCAAAGATCGCGTAACCAGCCTGATGTGTGGTGACTCCACTCTTGCTGAACGAGTAGTTGCTCAGCGCGGTCATACCACCACCGATGTGTAAGCCCGGGATCCAGTCAGCCAGGTGGTAGTCAGTCCACAATGACAATGAATGGTGCGGTATGGCATCAAACTTACCGTTGTGATCGCCTGACTTTTCATTAATGTCGGTATAGGTATAGCCGGTCATTGTCATCCAGTTATCGGTCAGGTAACCGGTCGCTTCAAGTTCTATGCCTTGTGTTTCGACTTTTCCGGTAGCCCAGTAGGTGTTGCTGATTGCCACACCACTGTCATCATAGGCTTGCGCGGCAATATTATTGTCTTTCATCAGGAACAGCGAGGCACGGGTATTCAGGCGGCCGTCAAGCAAGGCCGATTTGATACCGGTTTCCCACTGATGGCCCTCTCGCGGTTTCAGCATGTCGCCATTTTCATTTTGGCTGGTCTGTGGTTTAAAGACCTTGGAATAACTGGCGTACACAGAATGCTGATCGTTGAGGTCATAAACTACGCCAGCGTAAGGGGTCAGCTTAGCGTTGAAATCGTCTTCCTGTTTGGTGTCAGCCCCGGTGCTGATGACAGTATTCACCGTTTCCAGATCGTACCAGGATACCCGGGCGCCGGTAATGACCGCCAGAGGTTCCAGCAAACGCCAGGTCACCTTGCCATATAAACCGATCTCGGAAGACTCGGAATGGACATTTTTGCTGTAGCGGTAAGTCGGTTTAGTGACACTGGCCGGGTCATAATTAAACACGTTAATTGAGGCGATGCTGCGGTTGGTGTAGCTTTGTACATCGGATTCATAGCGTTTGTAATCACTGCCCACGACCATTTCGCTGTGTAGCCCAAACAGATCAAACATCTGGCTGTAGTTGATGTCGAGAGACGTGTTTTTTTGCTGGTTAGCTTGCGCGCTGAACATCAATCCGGTGTTACCGTCTTCATCAACGGCGCCGTTGGTGTAAGTTTGCTCCAGGGACATGTCATGATCCATATAGCGCGCAGAAATCTGACCGACACCGCCATTGCTAAAAGCGTGCTGTAAAGAAAAGCCGACATCTGTGGTATCAGCATGAAAGTTGTCGTCATCCGCTCCCAGGTAGGTCGTACGGCTAATATCGAGCATAGAACCATCACTGTAGGCAGGCAGACCATTGGTGGGCACAATGTCTTTGGTTTGATGCAGAGCGTAGACAGAGAGCAGGGTGCGATCCGTCAGATCAAACTCCAGAGTACCGTAATAGGTGCCGTTGTCATTGTCGTTGTCATCGACCTGGTTTTTAATATCGGCATTAGCGACAACCATGCGCCCGCGTACGCTGCCTGAGTCATTCAGTGAACCACCCACATCCGCTTCGAGATAATGACGGTCCCAGCTGCCGTAACGTGCCGTCACTGAACCACTGAATTCTTCGGTGGGGCGCTTGAGAACCATGTTGATCACACCACCCAGTTCGCTGGTACTGTTAAATAAACCAGAGGGGCCGCGCATGATTTCTACCCGGTCTACAGCAGCCAGCGCAGGCAGAGTGCCGTATTTACTTTGCATCGGTGCCGGTAAGCCATTCAAATTGACTTCATCGTATTCATAGCCGCGCGAGAAGATGGACGAGCGTCCGCTGTCATTCACCATGGTACGTAACCCGGGGGTATATTTGGCCAGGTCGTCGACCGCAACAAAATTCCGCTCTTCAATGTAGTCATTGGTCAGCACCGTGATGGACTGAGGGATATCGCGCAGTGCCGCTGGTGTTTTGGTTCCGACTGTCGCTGAATCAACACCATAACCACCCGTCTCTTCAGAAGAGGCCATACCGTACAGGGGGTTACCGTATACCACGAGGATCTCTTTAGAAGATGATTCCGCTGCTTCGGTGTGGTTTTCCTGTCCGGTGTAGTTCTCCTGTCCGGTGTTGTGGTGCTCTTGGGCGAAAAGCGATGGAGATGCAGTCACACCAAGTGCAAGACTGACCGCGATGGCTAAAGGGCGCAGATGGGTAGTATTAGCGACAACCATGAATATTAACTCCTTAAAGCGATATGATAATCATTTTCATTTGTTTTTGTCGGCGTTAATATACCACTCAGTATCCGGCAGGAATTTTGCGGATTGTTCATTTTATTTTTTGAAATGGTCAAAGTGATGATGGTGGATTGGATAAAGCGATGATGGATAGCGTGGTTAAAGATACCAGTGCGCGACAACGCGGGCTGTTTACCGGCAGAGTCGAAAATCTGAAAATGCAGCAGGGAATCCTGTTTCACAACAAAGACATTGTGCATAAGGCGGATTTTGCCACGCAACGCCAGCTCACGCCGCAGCTGATCATTGCTATTCCCTTGGAAAGTAAAGCCCTGATGACATACGGCGATGTTCATCGTCTGAGGAGTTGCCGTTATCACCGTTCTGATCCTATCCAGGCGACGGCCATATTCTATGCACGACCGGATTCTGTCCAGGGTGCGGCGAAAGCGCATGTGCGCAGCCGCAGCATCGTGCTGTCTCTGTCTACGGAATGGTTGGACAAACAGCTTTCAGGTGCGAAGCGACAAGGTTTTGAACGTAGTTTTTGCCAGCACCTGAGTCGTTTTGACTGGTCTTTACCCCCTCATCTGGGGCAGATGGCGGAGGTGCTGAATCTGACCAATAGTCATAACCAGGCAGAGGCTTTGATGCGAGAGGCATTCACCCTGGCGGTGTGGGAAAATCTTCTGCTTAATATGAAGCATCAGCCATTACTCAGCGAACCACAACCCAAGCCACAATCGACCCGACTCAAGATATTCCTGCGTCAAAAGCAGGTGGACGAAATGTCATTGGTTGAGATGGCATCTGAGCTGGGGATGAGTGTGTCCACTTTGCAGCGTATCGCGCGCAAAGAGCTTGGTATGAGTCTGCAGCGATACCTGCGTGAACGGAAACTGCACCAGACTAAGATTTTGCTGGAACAGGAGGCGATTTCGATTCAGCAAGCTGCGCTCATGGCCGGATATCAGCATACCGCCAACTTTATCACTGCCTTTGGCAAGTTATTTGGCGGCCCGCCGAGTCAGGTGTGTGGTGTGACGAACAATCCGCACGATGGCCAGCCTGAATAAACACCTCTTAAGTGGGTATTACGAAGGTGAAGGTTATCAGGCATTTAATGCGCTGCCTTTTTTGTTCCGTGATTTACCAATGTGGCGATATTGTTCAGTACCTGCTGCTTGCTGGCGTGATGCTGTTCCCGGCTGTATTTAACAAAGGCGTCAACAGCTTGGACGGTCTTTGTGTTTGTCTGCAGTGGCGAGAGATGGGTCAGACAAAAATGTAACTGACTTGAAGTATCGTTAAATTTTCCCAATTCGCTCTGCCAATGTTTTAGCTGAGCTTGTTCAATCAATGACTGCTCTGCAGTGGTTATCCCCACAGCGCGGCAAAAGTCATTCAGGTAACGTAATTTCTTACAACCAATCCGCAGTTTATGAATCTCTTCGTCTGTGCTGCCGGGCTTGATTCGGCGGCTGGATTTCAGCAGTTTCCGAGTCTGTTTTTCGAGGTGATAAGCAGCGACAGAATGCAAACTTTTCAAACCGGCTTGAGTCGGGTGCTGAGCACAATCGATGAAACGGGTAAAAATCTGCTGCGTGATATGCTGGTACTCATCACTCTCGATCCAATGTGAAAAACGCTGAAATACTCTGCTCCGTTTGGCGGTCACAACAGGCAGCAGCTCACTGAGTATTGTGCTCAACGATTCCGGGTGCGAATCGGGATCAGTAAACACGTCTAAGTCTCGCAATAATCCACTGGGTTCCATCATCACTTTAAGCTGCTGTCTGAGTTTTGTGACGGCCTGAGGCGGATAAACGACGGCGAAAATAGCCAGCATGGAACGACAGCGGCGCAGGCTGACCCGATACTGATGCAGATACTCAGGATCACGATCCTCGAGTATGCCTGGCTCATGCAGCAGGGCATACTGAAATTCATTGAGCAGATATTGGCTCAACAGCCAACATACCGGTGTGTCGTCTTCACAACGCAGCTGTTTGGCCGGGACTGGGATCGTTAACGGGGAAAAGAGCGTCATGATGCACCTCCGTTCCATTAGTGTAGTGCCCGGCTTGGGAATTGGAGGTTAAGCGAGCAAAAAGTCTGTCGCTCTGTGTCATTTATTCATGGCTGTCGAAATATTGCAGGACAAACTCAATAAACAGTCGCACGCGCAGAGGAATATTTTGACGCTCGCGATACAGCATAAACAGGGTGCGTTCTTTACTGCGCCAGTCTGGTAATACGTGCTGCATTTCACCTTGCGCTATCATTGGCAGGGCAAAATAGTCGGGGATATAGCCTATTCCCAGTCCGGTTTTGACCGCATGCGACAGCATCTGAATTTCATCGAGTTCGAGCCGGACACCTTTTTGCGGATGGTAATCAAATTCCTGGTGATTGGTTTTATTCACCAGTTGCCAGGGAATCATAGGGTGACAAAGCACCGTCGGGTGACCACACAGATCTTTGGGGTGCTGTATCGCGCTGAGATCATAATCCGGATGGGCGCACAGGAGGAAATGAATATGTTTGAGTGGGCGGGCGATCCAGTTATCGACCACCGGACTGCCAACCCTAAATACCACATCCATGCCTTCCGCTTCGATATCAATCAGGGAATTGGAGAACCGCAGGTCGAGCTGAATATCCGGCTGTTGCAATAAAAAATCATAAAAAATCGGGCGCAGAAACTGGGAGCCGGCGTTGATAGGCGTGGAGATACGAATTTTTCCGGTTGGCTGGTGTTTATCGCGGTGTAAATCCTCATCAATGTCTCCGAGCTCGTCAAACAAGGCCTCTGAACGCTGGAAGTACTGTTCACCGGTATGAGTGAGAATCACCCGATGGGCATCGCGGTTAAGAAGCCTGAGTTGCAGATCGGTTTCCAGTTGGCGGATACGACGGCTCAAGGTGGAAAGGGGCATTTCCAGATAAGCAGCGGCTTCTTTAAAACTGGCAAAGCGGGCAACAGCACAAAAACAGCGCAAATCGTCTAAAGAGTAGTTAGGTTTCATTTATGGCATTTACCGTCTTAATTTTGCTTATTTATTCTAATGTTGAAATCAATACACTAGGCAACCTGTTTTGACAAGTTCTTTGGAGTGACGATGAATTCCGATTCAATCCTGAAAGCAGTTGTGCTTCTTCTTATCTGTACCTTTTTCTGGGGCAGCAGCTTTCCCATCGGCAAACATGCGTTGCAGGAAGTGAATGCGCTGACCTTAGTCTTCTGGCGCTTTGTTATCGCTGCAGCCTGTCTGGCGCTGTATGTGCGTGTCGCGCGCATGCCTAAACCTGTCATCACCAACCGCCAGTGGCTGTGGGTGTTTGCGGTCAGCGCTGTGGGCGTGGGTGGTCTTAATCTCGGGCTTTTCACCGGCCTTGCCTATACCAGCGCAACCAATGGCTCGCTGATCATGGCTCTCAGCCCGTTAATGACCTCGCTGATCGCTAGTGTCGCTCAGCGCAGCTGGCCGTCACGCGCACAATGTTTCAGTCTGCTGGTCAGTCTGACCGGGGTACTGATGGTGATCACTAACGGCCATCTTGAAACCCTGCTTTCCTTGCAGATTAACCATGGTGATAAGCTCATCTTCTCAGGCATGCTAGCCTGGAGTCTGTACACCTATTTCAGCCAGGGTATCAGTCGTTGGATGGCGGTGATCCCTTACACTCTGGTAGGAATGCTGAGTGGCGCGGCCGTGATTGGCGTGATGTGCCTGTTCTCATCTGACGTGCATCCGTTTGCCGAACTGTTTAATGCCAGCGCTGTCGGCATTAGCGAGGTGGTGTACATCGGTTTGTTTGCCACCGTGGCCGGTTATCTGTTGTGGCTCAATGGTGTGCGACGCCTCGGTTCGGCCAGCGCAGCACTGTTTTTTAACTTCGTGCCGATTTTCTCAGTCCTGACTTCCTTTGTGATGGGGCATGCGGTGACTCAATTGCAGTTAGCCGGTATTGGATTAGTGGTGGCGGGCCTGCTTCTGCCTCGGATTCGTTTGCCGAAACGCAAATCAATGGCCTGTCCTCAGCAGTGATGTTGTGAAGATTGAGCAATAATAACGAGCAACAGCCAGCAGGGCGGGATATTCCCGCCCTTGTTTTATCTATGGCGATATTCACACAGCAAAGGTGAGGATTTTAGCTAAACTCTAATTAGAGTTTTATACCGGATCTGATTATGTATCGTCGGCTATTTGCAGCGCTTTTGTCGGTGCTGCTGAGTGTCTCAACACTGGCGACGGGTGAAACGGACAGTGGCACGCAGCCAGAACAGTCAGCATTGCCACAGTTACAGCGTTCATCTACCGTTCCAGTGATCACCATCAGTGGTGCTATCGGCCCTGCTGTTGGCGACTATGTGATCAAAGAGATTCAACGTGCCAATTCCATCGCTGATGCTCCGGCAATCGTTATTGCGATTGATACTCCCGGTGGCCTGGTGTCCAGCCTACGCGATATAAACCAACATATCCTTGCTTCCCACATACCTGTGCTTTGTCTGGTTCATCCGCCAGGAGCTCGCGCTGCCAGTGCGGGTACCTATATTCTTTACGCCTGCCATATTGCAGCAATGGCACCTGCGACCACACTTGGGGCTGCGACGCCGGTACAAATGGGTGGCCCAGGCCCGGGTGGAGAACAGCAGGACAAGCCCAGCGAACCCAGTGCGATGGAGAAAAAGATCCTCAACGACTCAATAGCTTATATTCGTTCTCTGGCACAGTTGCGTGGCCGTAATGTCGAATGGGCGGAAAAAGCAGTGCGTGAAGCCGCTACCTTATCGGCTAGCGAAGCACTCGAGCTGAACGTGATTAACGTTATGGCTGAGTCACCCCAGGATTTATTGTCAGCAGCGACAGGGCAAACGCTCGAGCTGAATCATCAGCAAGTGATGCTCGATTTTAGTCACGCTCAGGTCGAAAAGCGTGACCCTGATTTACGCAATAAGTTTTTGGCCACCATCACTGACCCTAACGTCGCCTATATCCTGATGATGATCGGGGTATATGGCCTGTTACTCGAATTCTATAGTCCGAGCTTTGGTATTGCCGGGATCACCGGCGCAATCTGCCTGCTTATCGCCTTGTATGCTTTCCAGTTGTTGCCAGTGAACTATGTGGGGCTGGGCTTGATGTTGCTCGGTATCGCTCTGTTTATTGCCGAATCCTTCCTGCCCAGCTTTGGGTTGCTCGGTTCAGGTGGCATTGTGGCCTTTGTACTTGGCTCGGTGTTTTTGATCGACAGCGATCTGCCTGAGCTACGTGTTTCCCTGACGTTGATTTATGCGATTGCCGCTGTGTCGGCAGGGGTGATCATTTTTGTGCTCAAGCGCGTTATGGAGCTGCGCAAAAAACAAGTGGTCAGTGGCAGCGAAGCGCTGGCTGGTGAGCATGGCGTTGCGTTGGAGAGTTTTACCGGACACGGTTTTGTGCATGTCGAAGGTGAACGTTGGGAAGCCATCAGTGACGTACCGTTAAGCAAAGGGGACCCGATACGAGTCATTGAACTGGATGGCTTGATTCTGAAAGTCACTAAAGTTTCTCAAGTAAAAAGGAGTACAGACGATGCCAGCAATTCCAGTCAACACTGAGCTGCTAACACCGATTCTGATTGTGGTGCTGGTGGTGCTGATCGCAGTGCGCTTATTCCGTATTCTGCGTGAGTATGAACGCGGGGTGATTTTCTTCCTCGGTCGATTCCAGAAGGTGAAAGGTCCGGGTTTGATCATCGTCATCCCGGTCATCCAACAAATGGTGCGGGTCGATTTACGCACGGTCGTGATGGATGTACCGAGTCAGGATGTCATCAGCCGTGACAACGTGTCGGTGCGGGTCAATGCCGTGCTCTATTTCCGCGTGGTTGATTCACAGAAAGCCATTATTAATGTGGAAAATTATCTCCAGGCCACATCGCAACTGGCTCAGACCACCTTACGTTCGGTGCTGGGTCAGCATGAGTTGGACGAGATGTTAGCCAACCGGGAAATGCTCAATGCGGATATTCAGGCCATTCTCGATGCCCGCACGGAAGGGTGGGGGATTAAAGTCTCCAACGTCGAAATAAAACATGTCGATCTGAATGAATCGATGATCCGCGCCATTGCCCGTCAGGCCGAAGCTGAGCGGACCCGACGCGCGAAAGTGATTCACGCATCCGGTGAGATGGAAGCTTCAGAGAAACTGGTGGAAGCGGCTAATCGTCTGGCGACTGAGCCGAATGCCATTTTGCTGCGTTATTTGCAGACATTAACCGAAATCGCCGGCGAAAAAAGCTCGACCATACTATTTCCGATGCCAACCTCAATGATGGAAGGTTTGTTCCAGACCCTGACTAAAAACAAAAAACCTGATAAAGAGCCCTGATTCTGGGCGCGTGAGCACGGGGCAGAGCGGCCGGCACAGGTACACTTGAACAAGTGGTTGACGTTTGAGGTGTTCAACTACTTAAGTCAAAGGGAAGTAAGGTGTTAACGCCAAGTCTGACCGCTGTATTAGTGGCAAAACAATGCAGTATCAGTGGCAAAGCAGTGCTGTAGCAGTAGCAAAAATCAAGGAAGTGCTCATGAGTTTACAACCGTTTCATTTAGCGATACCTGTCTATGATGTGCCGCTCGCCCGGCAGTTTTATCGCGAAGTCTTTGGCCTCGAAGAGGGGCGCAGCGCAGAAAGCTGGGTCGATTTTAATTTTTTCGGTCACCAGTTGGTGATCCATTTTCATCCGCGTACCGCCGATCAGGAGCGGGCGGTGACTAACCCGGTCGATGGGCATGATGTTCCGGTGCCGCATTTTGGTGTGGTGCTGACCTGGGAGCAGTGGCAAGCGCTGGCCGAGCGTCTTAAGCGCTACAACATTGAGTTCGTGATTGAGCCGTATATTCGTTTTCAAGGCCAGGTTGGTGAACAGGCAACTATGTTTTTTTTCGATCCGTGTGGTAATGCGCTGGAATTTAAAGCGTTTAAAGATATGGGGCAGTTGTTCGCCAAGTAGGCAGGAACTGTGCTTTAAATCGACAACAAAGCCGCGTTTTGACGCGGCTTTGTGCTGTTTGTGGTTGCGCTCAGACCTGGCTTAGCGTAACTCTGACAGCAGCTGATACGATTTCAGTTTTTCCTGATGATCGTAAATCATGGCGTTCACCATGATCTCATCGGCCTGAGTCCGCTCAAGCAGATTTTCTAAGCGGCGACGGACTGTCTCCTGGCTGCCGTGGATCGATTCCCGTAATTGCGTTTCAACATGGCGCTGCTCATGGGGCAGCCACAGCGGGTCCATGCTCATGACCGGTGGCGGTAGTTTGTCGCGTCCGCCACGTGCCATTTTAAGGAACTTCTGCTTTTCCGTCGTGCCCAGATACTGTGCCTGACGATCGGTTTCGGCCACGATTACGTTCACGCCGATCATGGCGTAAGGCTTGTCGAGTTGTTCAGACGGGCGGAAATTATCACGATAGATGTCCAGAGCGCGTAACATCGAATCCGGGGCGAAATGAGCGGCAAAAGCGAAAGGTAATCCCTTGATACCGGCTAAACGGGCACTGTAGGTACTTGAGCCGAGCAGCCACAAAGGCACTTTCGCGTTGTTGCCCGGATAGGAGCGTACCGGCTGGTTGTCGGATATCGGGCCCATAAAAAACTGCAGCTCTTCCAGCAGTTCATCAAAATCAGGATCCATGCGCTCCGGATCGCGGCGCAGCGCGTGCATGGTTGGATAATCGGTACCGGGCGCACGACCTAATCCGAGATCAATCCGGCCCGGATAAAGGGCTTCCAGGGTACCGAACTGTTCGGAAATCACCAGCGGAGCGTGGTTAGGCAGCATTATCCCGCCGGAGCCAAGACGAATTGTCTGCGTATTGGCGCCGATGTGGCTGAGCAGTACGGAAGTGGCGGCACTGGCAATATCGGGCATATTATGGTGTTCCGCCATCCAGAAGCGCTTAAATCCTAACGCTTCAGCGTGCTGGGCCAGAGAAACCGAGTTGCGGAATGTGGAATGAAAATCGGAGCCTTCAGAGACTGGCGCCAGATCCAGGATTGAAAAAGGAGGTAATTGCATGAGGACTCTTGTGTCATGGACGAGTGATCACTATGCCTGTTTATCACGCCAAAATAAACCGACAGAATGTAAGGGCTGCGCTGTTCAGGCGCAGCCCTGATGAAACCGGCTAAGCAGGCACTAAAGATGAAGTACTGCGTGGGCCGGGAGCCGGGCTGTACAGACGTGGCGCGCTGTGCTTGGGCAGATGAATCAGATTGAGATTGTGTTGCCGCGCCCATTGCACAGTTAATGCGGTTGGGGCGGAGAGCGTAACCAGTGTGGCTACTTTCGCGCGCACGGTTTTGTGAATCAGTTCCAGGCTACAGCGACTGGTCATCACCACAAACCCTGTTTGCGGATCAATTTTCTGGTGCAGCATCGCCCCAATCAGTTTATCCAGTGCGTTGTGACGACCAATGTCTTCACGGCACAAGGTAATTTCACCTGCGCTGTTAGCGTACAGCGCTGCGTGCAGGGCACCGCTTTGGCTGGCGAGCACCTGAGCCTCGGCAATGCGTTGGCGTAAATTGATGAATTGACGCGGGTCGGGTGCGGCTACCGGAGTCAGTACTTCAAGCTGCGGCAGTGCCTGCTCCAGAGCTTCAACCCCACAAATACCGCAGCCACTGGTTCCGGCCAGGGTACGGCGCTGGGTTTTCAGTGCCCAGAAGGCGCGGCTGCTCAGTTCCACTTCTGCATTGTGCGAGTCCTGGCCGGTGCGCAGTTGAATGTCGCGAATTTCACTCATCGATTGCACGATGCCGCTGCTGAGGCTAAAGCCGCAGATAAAGTCTTCGATATTACCGGGCGTGACCATCATCACCGCATGATTGAGGCCGTTATAGCTGATAGAAAGCGCGGTTTCACTGGCCAGTGGTTTGTAAGCGATATTCTGTTGCTGATCCATTTCGACGTAGCCGTACTCGTCCGGATTTGGCGCGGCAACGTTAGTATCAGCCAATTCACTTAACTGAGTTAATGTACATGTCATGCTGACCTCCGCGTTAATCTGTCTGATGGCTGCCGGCAGCAAAAATTTCTTGTGCCTTGATAAAGCAGCGTTCTGCTACTGCTGAGCGCGGTTCGGTTTTTCGCATCAGCAATCCCATGCGGGCGCGGACACGGGCGTCTTCAATCGGAATGATGTGCAGCGCATCGTTCATGTGTTCCAAACCGCTGTTGAGCGGCATGATTGCGCAGCACAACCCTGCGTTGACCGATTGCAGCAGTTGGAAGGTGGAGTCACTTTCCAGCAGGATTTTAGGTGTGATGCCTTTACTGCTGAAACTGATATCAATCGACTGCCGATAGTGCATACCTTGAGTGAGCAGGCCTAAAGGCATGCTGTTTAACCTTGTCCAGGCCATCTCGGTCTCGTCGAAATCAAAATAGCGCTGATCGTAGAGCAGCCCCATTTGGGTGGAAGGCAGCTCGATGACGTCAAAATGAGTGGTATCAATCTGATCCATATAACATAAGCCAAGATCGAGCTGGTTGCGGTTAAGGCCGTCGATCACTTGCTCTGAGGTCAATGAAGAGAGCTGATAACGCAGCTCCGGATAACTTTTGGACAAGGGCTCAAGCAACACCATTGGATTCAGGCTGGCCAGAGGAACCATCCCCAGACGCAGGCTACCCACAACCTGGCCGCGACAGTTAGCGGCTTCCGTTTGCAACGCATCGTGCGCCGCCAGTAGGGTATGTGCCCAGGCCAGGATTCGTTCACCCGCTTCGGTTAGGCCCTGATAGCGCTGACCACGATTGATCAAGGTCAGATCCAGCTCTTCTTCCAACTGACGAATGCGCATAGACAGCGTCGGCTGAGTGATGTTACACATTGCTGCGGCTTGCCCGAAGTGCTGGGTTTCATCCAGAGCGATGAGGTATTTGAGTTGCTTAATGTCCATACTACTTCCTTAAGCGGCCCTTTCTTTAAGCGCACTCGTCACTGCGGCAGCCATACTGTGAATGGCAATTTTGGTGCAGGCCGCGTCATGTCCGGTGACCAAAAAGGTCCGCTTGTGTTGAGACTGACAGACTGAATAGATTCAGTTCGACATTATTATCGGCTTTTATTTGTTGTTAGCCGGTTCTCGTCGCGCCGCTACCTGGCTCTGCCGGCGGTTATCTGATCCCCTACAGGGCCAAATTCAGCTCAGGATATAGTCCACCGGCTTTTTCTGCGGAGGCAGTTCGGTAACGTTCAGAGTATCAAGAATATCACGTTCGATGATTCGTACCAGTGCATCGAGTGGCCGTGCATTTTCATCATGACCGAACGGGCCTTCCAGTTCGTCACCAATTGCGTCCAAACCAAACAAGGCATAGCTGACGATAGTGGTAACAATCGACAGGGAGATGCCCAGCAACGTAAACGGCGTCGCTCTGACCTGACTAAACAGTGACGAATACCCACTTTCGACCAGAACAATGATCGCAGCCAGAGCAGTAATCATGAAAATGCGTTTCGCTATTTTTTAGCGATAGACCCTTTTAATGAAAAAAGGATATCAAATAAATTTGGAGTAAAATACACGACCATAGTATTTCCAAACGTATATTCAGCCAGGTGTTGACGTTGTATGACGTATTAAACTAACTGAGGAGAATTAATTATATATAATGAATTTATACGCCTTAATTATTTTGTTGCTACCTGAAATAACCGCAAGAAAATGAGTTACACCGATCGTTAAACCGGATAAAAATATCAGATGATCCCAGGTAGCTTTGTTGCTTGCCTCGTTCTGATGACAAAAAATCTTATCGACATGGTGAAGAAATCGACAGCTTCATTGATCTGGGTCAATCATAATCCCACTATTATGTCTGATCAAATCGGTTGTGTTTATCAAACCATAGAGCCGGCTGATAAATGCGCTTGCATAGCTGAGTATAAAACAGGTCTTAAACCTTGTTTAAATTGTGGACTAGGTGGGTTTAAAATAACCGATAGATGCCATCTATCAAGTGTTAGATAACCTCAATTGGACGATGCAAAATTTTAGGATTACTCTCAGGCCAAATAAAAAACTCGGCAATTTTTATTGCGAGAGTTTGAATTATAACTCAATGAACTTGTCTCTTTATTTCTGTCATCGCACCATGATGCATTGCTCTTTTATGGTTAATGATGCCTGTTTTCAGGGGAAGTTTGCCACATGCTCACAGGTAGATCGTAAGTTCATTGTTATTCCTAACGAGGAGTGTCGTCATGAACCAAAAGGAAAATATTACCGATTATAATGGCCCTGCTGCCGGATGGGGGGCATTAAAAGCGGTAACAACAAGCTGGTTTCGCAGTGAAAATGGCTTTCGTAACCTGCGAGCTTTGTTAAAAACCAACCAGAATAACGGTTTCGACTGTCCGGGATGTGCCTGGGGCGAATCACCGGAAAGCGGTATGGTCAATTTCTGTGAAAACGGCGCCAAAGCCGTCAACTGGGAAGCAACCAGTCGTCTGGTTGATGCGACGTTTTTTGCTCAGCACAGTGTGAGTGAACTGTTCAAACAGACCGACTACTGGCTTGAATATCAAGGCCGTCTTAGCCAACCGATGCGTTATGACGCTGCCAGTGACCATTATGTTCCGGTTTCCTGGGAAGATGCCTTTGCGCTGGTTGCCCAGCATCTGAAATCTCTCGAATCACCTGATCAGGCTGAGTTTTATACGTCCGGCCGTGCCAGTAATGAAGCGGCATTTCTTTACCAGCTTTTCGTGCGTGCTTTTGGCACCAACAACTTCCCAGACTGCTCAAACATGTGCCATGAAGCGAGTGGCGTGTCGATGTCGGAAACGTTGGGCGTTGGTAAAGGCACCGTCGTGTTTGATGATTTTGAGCACGCGGATGCGATTTTTGTTATCGGCCAGAATCCGGGTACCAACCACCCACGTATGCTGGAACCGTTGCGTGAAGCGGTTAAACGCGGCGCTGAGGTTATCTGTCTCAACCCGCTGAAAGAGCGTGGACTTGAACGTTTCCAGAATCCGCAGAAACCAATCGAAATGCTCAGTAATGGTTCTAAACCAACCAGCAGTGCTTACTTCCGTCCTGCTCTGGGCGGAGACATGGCGGTGTTCCGTGGTATGGCGAAGTTCCTGCTGACCTGGGAGCAGCAAGCGCAGCAAAATGGTGACGAGCCAGTTTTTGATCACGATTTTATCCGTGAACACACTTCAGGACTGGATGCTTACCTGCAAGCCGTGGAAGAGACCTCCTGGGATCACATCGTGCAGCAATCTGGCCTGCGTCTGGATGAGATTGAAACGCTGGCGCTGATGTTCCGTCGTGCTGAGCGCGTAGTGATGTGCTGGGCAATGGGTCTGACGCAGCACCGTCATTCAGTGCCAACGATTCAGGAAGTGGTTAATCTCCAACTGTTACGTGGTAACGTAGGTAAGCCGGGTGCAGGCCTGTCTCCGGTGCGCGGACACAGTAATGTGCAGGGCGACCGTACTATGGGCATTAACGAGAAGCCGCCACAGTTTCTGCTGGATGCGATCGAAAAACGTTTTCAGTTTAAGGTGCCGCGTCACCACGGCGATAACGCCGTGACGGCCATCCAGGCGATGGAAGAGAAACGTGCCAAAGTCTTTATTGGCCTGGGCGGCAACTTTGCCCAGGCGACACCGGATACACCGCGAACTCACGATGCGATGCGTAATTGTGAGCTGACCGTGCATATTGCGACTAAGCTGAATCGTTCTCATCTGGTGACCGGCCGTGATGCCCTGATCCTGCCGTGTCTGGGGCGTACCGAAGTGGATATGCAGGCCAACGGCCCGCAGGGTGTGACGGTTGAAGATACCTTCAGCATGGTACACATCTCTTACGGTCAGTTAAAACCGCGCTCTGATCAAATGCGCTCTGAACCGGCTATCCTGGCTGGTATTGCCAAAGCAACGCTGGGCAATTTCCCGATAGACTGGGATTGGGCGATTGAAGATTACGGCCGGATACGCGATATGATTGCAGATACGATTCCGGGCTTTAGCGATTTTAACCACAAGATCGCCAACCCGGGCGGGTTCTATCTGGGTAACACAGCGGCACGTCGCGAGTGGAATACGGCCAGTGGTAAGGCTCAGTTCTCTGCGTCGACGCTACCGGCGCAGCTGATTAATGAAACGGTCACTAAACTCGGTGATACGCCGGATCTGATCCTGCAGACCATGCGTTCCCACGATCAGTACAACACTACGCTGTACGGCCTGAATGACCGTTATCGCGGTGTGTTTGGTAAACGTGAAGTGGTGTTCGTGAGCGAAGACGATATCCTGCGCCTTGGTTTTGAACCGGGTGAAAAAGTGGATATGGTGACGCTATGGGAAGACGGGATTGAACGCCGCGTCAGCGGATTCGAACTGGTGCCCTATGATATGCCAAATGGTCAGGCAGCGGCTTACTACCCGGAAACCAACCCGCTGGTTCCGCTGGAAAGCTACGGCGATCGTACGTTTACTCCGACCTCTAAATTTGTCGCGATTAAGCTGGAAAAATCCAAACCGGATAATATTATTCCGACCACAGCGGCTTAACCTGGCTCTGGCTTACTGCTGAAAAACGAAAGGGAAACACATCGGTGTTTCCCTTTTTATCTTTCTAGCTGGCAAACCCCTGAGTTTCTGCCCGTTAACTGAACTTAACGAAACCGTACTTAATGAAACCGTACTTAACGAAACTAAGCTTAGCTGCGCAGCTCAAAATAGCGTTTGGCGTTATGGAAACAGATGTCTTCCACCATGGATCCTAGCAAGGAGAGGTCGTTTGGCACTTCACCATTTTCTGCCCAGCGGCCGAGTATGTCACACAAAATACGGCGGAAATATTCGTGACGGGTGTAGGATAGGAAGCTGCGTGAATCGGTCAGCATACCGACAAACTGGCTCAGAAGGCCAAGTTGTGACAGTTGCTCGATTTGACGTTGCATGCCGTCTTTCTGATCGTTAAACCACCAGCCGGACCCAAATTGAATCTTACCGGCAATACCGCCACCCTGGAAGTTGCCAATCATGGTTGCCATCATTTCGTTATCGCGCGGATTGAGGCAATACAGAATAGTGCGCGGCAGCTCGTCGCTTTTATCCATCGCATCCAGCAGATTGGCGAGTTCAAAAGCAAACGGACGGTCGCCAATCGAGTCAAAACCGGCATCAGCGCCGAGCAGACGGAACATACGGCTGTTGTTGTTACGCTGCGCGCCGATGTGCAGTTGCATAACCCAACCCAGTTGGCAATAGCGCTGACCAAGCCACACCTGCACAGCGGTTGAGAACTGGGCGCATTCGGTTTCGCTGAGCACAGCGCCGTCTAAACGTTTAGCCAGCAGGGTATCGAGCACTTTCTCCTCAGGAACCGGCGCAAAGCGAACCACTTCAATGCCATGATCCGCGGCGCGGCAGCCATGAGCGTCAAAGTGGGCCAGACGTTTATCCAGAGCGCTGAGTAAATCGCTGAAACGGCGAATCTCAATATCACTGACCTGGCCAAGCTGATGCAGGTAATCGGTAAATCCATCGAGTTCAATTTTAAACACTTTATCCGGGCGCCAGCTTGGCAGCACATCGACATTAAAGCTTTCATCTTCTGCAATTGTGCGGTGATGCTGTAAAGAATCAATAGGATCATCCGTGGTTCCTGCCATGACCACATTCATTTGTTGCATGATCCCACGGGCAGAAAATTCTGGTGTTGCCAGTAATTCGTTGCAATGTTGCCAGACTGATTCGGCTGTTTTTGGCCCGAATAAGGTGTTCGTGATACCGAATGGACGGCGCAGCTCAAGGTGAGTCCAGTGATACAGCGGGTTACCCAGGGTTTGCGGGACTGTGTTGGCCCAGGCCAGGTACTTGTTATAATCACTCGCATCACCGGTGATTAGCTGCTCACTGACCCCGGCGGAACGCATGCCGCGCCATTTATAGTGATCGCCTGCCAGCCAGATTTGAGTCAGGTTTTCAAAGCGGCGGTTACCTGCCACTTCAGCCGGATTGAGGTGACAGTGATAGTCATAAATCGGCTGGTGGCTGGCGTACTCATGGTACAGACGGCGTGCTGTTTCGTTGGAAAGCAGGAAATCTTCGCACATAAATGGTTTCATTTGGGTTCTCCTTACAGGGCGGCAACGGTGGCACGCGCACCGTGATCAAGCAGGGACTGGTAAGCTTTGCTGACAGCTGTGATAACGGCCGGGTTCTGCCCCAGTTCTGGCGGGAAGATCGCCTCCACGCTCAGTAAAGCGGGTACGACCGAGATGTTGTGATCATGCTGATCGCAGATTTGGCGCAGCATATCGGCCATAGGATCGCGGACATCAATCGGATTGCCCTGTTCGTCCACACCGGAGACATAACGCATCCAGCCAGCGATTGCGGTCGCCAGCCAGGAGAAGTCACTGTCGTTGGCGAGATGGAACTTGAGACTGCCGCCCAGGCGTTGCGGAATCTTCTGACTGCCGTCCATGGCAATTTGCCAGGTACGGTGTTTGAGACTCGGATTGGTAAAGCGCTCAATCAGCAGTGTGGCATAGCTTTCCAAATCCGTTCCCTGAGGCATGTTCAGTGACGGTGCCTGCGCCTTCATCATCATGTCAAAGGCGGCTTTGCGATAGCCTGCGTCGGTCATGGTGTCGGAGATATGCTCATAGCCCCCCAGATAACCCAGATAGGCGAGGAAAGAGTGACTGCCGTTTAACATGCGCAGTTTCATCTCTTCATAAGGCACGACATCCTGAACAAATTCCGCACCGGCGACGTCCCAGTCTGGCCGGCCGGCCACAAAGTTGTCCTCAATCACCCATTGACGAAATGGCTCACAGGCAATGCCGCATGGATCATCACAGCCCAGAAGAGAGGAAATTTCAGCCAGTGTATCCTCGGTTGCCGCAGGGACGATACGGTCGACCATGGTACTTGGGAAGGCCACGTTGGTTTCTATCCAGTCGCGTAATTCAGCATCCAGTAACTGGGCAAACTCCAGAATTGCGGCTTTGGCGACATGGCCATTTTCCTGTACGTTGTCGCAGGACATGACGGTAAATGGTGTTAAGTCGCGTTCACGGCGCAGTTTTAGCGCCTGCACTATGTACCCTAAGGCTGATTTTGGTGCTTTTGGATTGCTCAAATCGGCCTGAATCAGCGGATTATTTATATCCAGTTTACCTGTGGCCGGATCGGTGCAATAACCTTTCTCGGTAATGGTCATAGAGACGATGGCGACCTGAGGTTCGGCCATTTTTTCCAAGATTGCATCAATGCCATTGTCCGCCGGATGCATGGCTTCAGTCACCGCCCCGATGATCTTAACCTCTGTCTCCTGTACGCCTTTTTCTACCACAGAGTAAAGACAATTTTGCTGTCTGAGTGCTTGTATCAGTGGGGCACCACTGAAAAGATTAATTTCACAAATTCCCCAATCACTGTTCGTTTTGGTCAGCATGTCATGGGTGAATAATCCCTGATGGGCGCGATGAAACGCCCCAAAACCTAAGTGAACGATTCTGGTCACTAAACGGCTGCGATCATATTGGGGCAGACATACGTCAGATTTTAGCAGCGTATTAGAAATATTTTTCATCTTGGTAGACTCTCAGATAGAAAGGCGATAAAGGTTGCCTGCAGATTCACCGTTGATAACGAGCGTTCGTTGTTCGGTTGCTGGCAGGCGAATTTCGACTGCAGAGTAATCTGGCTTGAATTCACCAGATTGGGTGATTACCACATGAATACACTTCGCGTCCGTTGTAACCACCAGGGTCAGTTCCAAGTATTCACCATCCTGGTAAGCGTAACTTTCACCGTCGTCATCGAAAATGGTTTGGGTAAAGTGATGCACACCCTGAGCCGGGAAGAGCAGAATTGTACGCTGGTTATCATCCTGAGTGGTCTGTACCCCAACTTCGGGATTCAATGGCAAAGCACATCCAGCTTTGACCATAAGTGGAATGGTTTCCAATGCTGCCGGTAGTGTGATGATTTGACTTGCGCTAAACCATTGATGTGTATAAAAGTCATACCATCCCAGACCGTTGTCAGGGAGATACACTTCACGCTCACGTTGATGAGGTTCAACCACGGATGCGACCAGCAGAGATTGCCCGAGGATAAAGTCGTCATTCTCTTCCCACGTGTTGGCATCGTGTTCATGATCAAGGAACGTCGGCCGCAACATCGGTTGATGATAGCGGTGTGCTTGCCACAGGGTATCGTAAAGATACGGCATGAGTTGATATCTGAGCGCCATTGCTTTGCGAATAATCGGCGTGACCTCAGGATACATCCAGGGTTCATTGACTGTGCCGTCGTCATTCCAGGAGTGAATGGTAAAGCGCGGGTGCATCACGCCATTTTGAACCCAGCGGACAAATAGTTCAGGATCGGGTTTGTCACCGGAAAAACCACCGACATCGTGTCCCAGATTGTACAAACCAGACAGGCTCATGCCGAGACCCATTTTGATATTGTATTTCAGGCTGGTCCAGTTGGTACGGTTATCGCCGCTCCAGGTTTGCACATATCGGTTCATTCCCGGGCAGCCAGAGCGTGAGATTAAATACGGGCGCAATTGCGGCGCGAATTCGCGTTGCGCGTGATACGATGCTTTCATCATTAATAAAGGCTGTAACGGTCTGATCAGCCCAATTGGAATCGATTGCCCAAAGCCAAAACAGCGTGCGCTGTGATCCCATATTTCATACTCGTTATTGTCGTTCCAGGTCGCATCGATGCCTTTTTCAAGCAATTGGGTAGTGACGTTACTTTTCCACCAGTCGATCGTTTTGGGATTAGTGAAATCGAGGTGTGAGCCATCGGCATCCCAGAACACAGAAATTTCCGGCGTATCGCTTTCCGAATCCTGAATAAACAACCCCTGTTGTTTGACGTCCTGATACATTGGATGGTCATGCAGTAAACAGGGTTTGATATTGGCGGCCAGCTTCATATCATGCTGGTGGAAGTGGTGTGACATATCTTCCGGACTCGGCACTTTGTCGTGGTTCCAGTTAAAGACATAGCGTTTGTCACCGATTGAAGTATAGCCGGATGACAGTTGGAACGAGTCACACGGAATCCGATGTTGCTGGCATTGATCGACAAAACTTTCCAGCAGTTGCTGAGAATGAGGTTCATCGGTATATCGCATTGTCGAGCCGCTGTAGCCTAAGCTCCATTTGGGGCCGAATATCGTCCCACCCGTTAATCGCGTGAAGGAGCGAGTGACATCCAGGACGGTAGGGCCGAGGATAAAATAGAAATCAAGGTCACCATCTTCAGCGCGATAGCTACGGTATTTTATGTGGTAATTATCGAGCTCATTGCCCAAGTCAAACCAGCAATTGGCCAGGTTGTCGTAGAACAGGCCGTAACTGACATTTTGTGGTGTGCGAGTGATATAGAATGGAATGTGTTTATAGAGCGGGTCGGTTGAGCTGGCGTTGTACCCCATGGCATCCAGGTTACGCATTTCAAATCGACGTCCTTCACGATTGAGATTGCCCGTTTTTTCGCCCAGACCAAAGTAATATTCGTCATCACCACGGTGCATGAAATGGGCAATACCTTGCGACTGGGTGGCGAGTTGAATGGCTCCAGTTTTACGATCATGGGCCAGCGGTTGCCATTGGCCTTCACTTAAATAGCTCCAATGCATCTGTAGTGGCTGACTGATGGTTAATTTCAGGCGGTCGGTCTCAATGTCGACCGTATCCTTGGTGTGTGTGAGTCTGTAGTCGGGTAGGGAATAACCTTGGGTGGAGACTCGTTCACGGCCTTGCCACTCGACATCATCGGTTGATGGCGCTACGGTCCATGTTCTGTCCAAGCGAAGTTGTTGGTTTTTCTTTATCAGAATGCGGAAAATGTCCTGTTCCAGGATAAATATATGCAGCGTATGCTTAGAATCGCACCGAAGGACTACTTCGTTGCCTTTAGCTGAGTCCCATTCCCAGTGTTTCAGTGTTTTCATTATTGAGTCCTTAAATACAAGCGCACACTGGGTGCGCTTTGAAAATGCAAATTGGATTAATAGCCGAGTAAAGCCCGAGGCAGAGTGAGGCTGACTTCTGGAATGTAGGTGACAAGCATCAGTGCCAGCACCAATACCGCATAAAACGGTAATAAGGGCTTGATGACTTTATCAATTTTTACTTTACCGACAGAGCAGCCGATGAAAAGTGCACTGCCGACCGGCGGGGTACATATACCGATACATAGGTTAAACGTCATCATGATGCCGAAGTGAACCGGATCCATGCCCAAGTCCATCGCGATAGGTAGGAAAATCGGTGTAAAAATCAGCAATGCGGGCGTCATATCCATGAAGACACCAACAATCAACAGAATCAGGTTGATGATAAGAAGGACAACCAGGGGGTTTTCGGACACAGCCATCAAGGCGTCGCTGATCATGTATGGAATATCGGCATTGGCCATCGCCCAGGACATCCCCATTGATGCCCCAATCAGTAGCAGAACAATCGAGGTGGTGATGACAGACTCCAGAATGATGGTGGGCAATTGCTTGAGGTTAACTTCACGGTAAAACACGACTGCCAGAAGAAGCGTATAGACGACTGCGATAGCGGATGCTTCCGTTGCGGTAAATATTCCGCCAATGATGCCACCCATAATGATCACAATCAGCCCAAGGCTAGGTAACGCATCCAGCGTTTTTTGCAGCACGACTCGGCGGGTGGGTTTTGCGGATACGGGATAGTTACGTTTTTTGGCGATTAAAGCTGCCACGATCATGAGCGCTAGACCCATGATAAGACCGGGAATGTATCCGGCCAGAAATAATGCCCCGATTGATGTACCGCCAGAAATCAACGAATAGACGATAAACGTGTTGCTGGGTGGAATAAGCAATCCCGTTGGACAAGAAGTGATGTTGACCGCAGCGGAATAGGCTGGGTCATAACCTTCTTTCTTTTGCAATGGCGACATAGTGCCGCCGACCGCCGCCGCAGAGGCCACAGCGGAACCAGAAATGGACCCAAACATCATGTTCGCCAGAACGTTAACGTGTGCCAGTGAACCTGGTAACTGGCCACCAATAATTTTTGCAAATTCGATTAATCGAAGTGCAATCCCTCCTTGGTTCATGATATTGCCGGCCAGAATGAAAAACGGTATGGCCAGTAATGAGAAGCTATCAAGGCCGGAGGCAAGCTTTTGAGAGATCACCGCAATGGCTGAGTCGAAAGGCAATGACAGCATGATGGTTAGTAACGAAGAAATGGCGATCCCAAAAGAAATCGGTACCCCTAATCCGAGGAAAACAAAGAAAGTTCCAAACAAGACGATAATAATTTGCCAATCCATGAGTTATTTCCTATTTAAATTGGTTAGCCACAGAATCCACCTCGGACGTTTTCCCGTCCTTACATGTCCTCAGATTGGTCAAGAAGTCAGCCGATAAGTATATCAACATGAATATTCCGCTAAGAGGAATGGCGGAATACACATAGCCCATCTGCAGGCTGAGAGCAGGGGAAACCTGCCCGCTTGCCAGGGTCTGGAGCATCAGTTTACCACCACCATAAATCATGATTACGCTGGCGAAGATAATGCTAATGATGTTAACAACCAGACGCAGAAGTCCAATTTTTACCGGATGGTTTTCTAGTATTTGTTCAAGTAATTCAATGGCTAAGTGGCGTTTCTGTCCCAGTGTATATGCGGCGCCCAAGAGTCCAACCCATATAAATAGGAAGCGGGCAAGCTCATCGGTTGTGGTGCTGGGAGCATTGAGCACGTAGCGAGAAAAAACTTGCCAGACAACGCAGGTAACGAGAACGCTGGATAGTGCGATGCAGAATGTCGACAGCCCTCTATTAATGACGCCTATTAACTTGTCCATAATGACTCCTGGTAAACCAATTTTTTGTTATAAGTGCGTAGGGATAGATTATTTTCCATAAGATCGGCGCTGATTAGAGCATGTGTTACCAAATTAGCCTGTGATCTAACTCCCATTACTATTTTGGCTGAACAGATGAGTGCGTTTTTTATGATATTGGTCAACCAATTTGAGATTTTTGGTTGCTATTGGTTCGCTTTGGCGGATAAGTTAACAACGAATTGCTGCAGATGAGGTAGGAATGCATGGTGTACTCATCCAGTGATTGGAAAGATAACGCATGAAAACAACATCATTCTAAACGGAGAACATTATGCGGTTTAGTAAAAAAACACTGTCTGCTGCGATCGCTTGTGTGGCTGCTGCTTCCATTTCTTTTTCTGCCTCTGCAACCACCATTTTGAAACTGAGTCATAACCAGGATAGAAATCATCCGGTGCATAAGTCGATGCATTACATGGCTGACAAAGTGAAGGAATACACGCATGGAGAAGTGAAAATTCGCATTTATCCGAATGGTCAACTGGGGACGCAACGAGAGTCAATGGAACTACTGCAAAACGGTGCTCTGGACATCGCCAAGTCTAACGCCAGTGAGCTTGAGTCGTTTGAACCGGCTTACGGCGCATTCAATATCCCTTATATTTTTCACGACCGTAACCATTTTTATCAAGTATTAACGGGTAAAGTGGGGGCTGACATTTTAGCTGCATCAAAGGGTAAAGGCTTTATTGGTTTAACGTATTATGACGGCGGTGCGCGTAGTTTCTACGCTCAAAAACGCATTGAGGCACCAGCGGATCTCAAAGGGATGAAGATTCGAGTTCAGCCAAGCCCTACTGCTGTCAATATGATCAAGTTAATGGGCGGCTCACCGACACCTTTGGCTTACGGTGAGCTGTACACAGCGCTACAACAAGGCGTGGTGGATGGCGCTGAGAACAACGAAACGGCGTTAACAAACTCTCGTCACGGTGAAGTGGCGAAATATTTTAGTTTGGACGAGCACACCATGATTCCTGATGTATTAGTCATCAGTGAAAAGTCCTGGGATAAACTCACTGCTGAACAGCAAATTGCCGTGCGCAAAGCGGCGCAAGAATCGATGCTTTACCATAAAGACTTGTGGACCAAAATGATCGCTGAAGCGCGAGAAAAAGCAAAGTCAGCGATGGGCGTTTCTTTTGTCTCTGTCGAGAAACAGCCGTTTATCGACGCAGTTAAACCGATACATGATGAGGCGTTAAACAATCAAGCGATCGCCCAATATGTGAAGGAAATTGATGCATTAGCGTCGAATTAGTTGGTCAAATCTAAGCTTGAACTTAGATTGATTGCCCAATTATTCGGGGTTCGATTATAGTTATATCTGTACAGGGCAATACCGGTAGTGGATTAAGTGAGATCATATGGGTATTAATACAAACTTAACGATTAGTGTTGGCATGATAAATCCAAAACGTCTTTATCAGGAAATTGGCCTCGGGCTACAGAAACGGATTGCGTCTGGTGAATTTATTCTTGGGGAGAGATTACCTCCTGAGCGAGAAATCGCAGAAGAGCTGGATGTTAGCCGTTCGATCGTTCGTGAAGCGATTATCATGCTGGAACTTCAAGGGTTTGTTGAAGTACGGAAAGGTTCGGGAGTTTACGTGATCAAGCTTCCGGACTCTTTAAACGATAATCAGGATCCTGAGTTAAATCGCAATAGCGATGTTGGTCCGTTTGAACTGTTACAAGCTCGTCAGGTTTTAGAGAGTCAGATCGCTAGTTTCTCTGCTTCTAACGTTACTAAAAGTGATATTTCCCGTCTTAGATCCTATTTGGATCAAGAGCGAATTAATCTTGAGGATGATAAAGAAGATTATGAATGCGATCGTATGTTTCACTTAACAATTGCTGAAGCTTCGCAAAACAGCGTCCTGAGTGACATTCTCCAAGACTTATGGGACCGGCGAGCAGAGAGTCCAATGTGGCAACAACTGCATGCACGTATTACAAGTAATACGTACCGTTATCAATGGCTAGAGGATCATGAAAAAATCCTCTTGGCGTTAAAGAAGCGTGACCCGGAAGGGGCAAGACAAGCGATGTGGCAACACATCGAGAACGTTAAGCAGACGTTGTTCAAATTATCCGATGTGGATGACCCTTCTTTTGATGGCTATCTGTTTCGCTAATTGGTTGGATGTCTCGTTGAAGCAGTCATACGATGTTGCTCAACAATATATAACTAGGAAACTATCATGGAACAAACTTGGCGCTGGTACGGCCCGAATGATCCGGTATCGTTGGATGATATTAAACAAGCCGGGGCAACCGGTATTGTGACTGCTTTACACCATATTCCGAATGGTGAAGTGTGGAGTATAGAAGAAATCCTGACCCGTAAAGAGTTATTGGAATCTAAAGGTTTTAACTGGTCTGTGGTTGAAAGTGTGCCGGTGCACGAAGAGATCAAAACCCGAACCGGCGATTATCAGTTGTGGATTGATAACTACAAACAGTCGCTAACCAATCTGGCCAAGTGCGGCATTGATACCGTGTGTTACAACTTTATGCCGGTACTTGACTGGACCCGCACCGATTTGGAATATCAGTTGGCGGATGGTTCCAAGGCACTGCGCTTTGATCAGATTGAATTTGCGGCTTTCGAACTGTTTATCCTCAAGCGACCTTGTGCCGAAGCCGATTACACTGAGCAGGAAATAGTCGAAGCGAAGCAGTGCTTTGAGAACATGTCTCAGGCACAAATTGATAAGCTGACCGCGAATATTATCGCTGGTCTACCAGGCGCGGAAGAAGGTTACACTCTGGATGAGTTCCAGGCCCGACTTGATACGTATCAGGGCATTGACAAAGATAAGTTACGTGAACACATGGTGCTGTTCCTGCAGGAACTGATGCCGGTTTGTGAACAATATGGCCTGAAACTGGCGGTTCATCCGGATGATCCACCGCGTCCTATCCTGGGTTTACCGCGTATTGTGTCTACCATCGAAGACATTGAGGCGCTGACAACCGCCGTACCGAGCAAGATGAATGGCATTACCATGTGTACTGGTTCTTACGGTGTGCGCGGTGATAATGACCTGGTACGTATGATTGAAACTTACGGTGACCGTATCTATTTTACCCATTTACGTTCAACACAGCGGGAAGAGAACAATCCCAAAAGCTTCCATGAAGCGGCCCATTTGGATGGTGATGTGGATATGTATAACGTTATCAATGCGTTGCTTAAAGAAGAGCATCGTCGTGAACAAGAGGGTGATGTCAGACGTATTCCAATGCGTCCGGACCATGGTCACCAGATGATCGATGATCTGAAAAAGCAGACCAATCCGGGTTATTCCTGTATTGGCCGCCTGAAAGGTCTGGCGGAAATTCGCGGAGTAGAGCTGGCTTTGAAACGCACGTTCTATACCCGCTAGCCTCCGTCCTTACTCGCTGAAAGTTTGGTAAGCACGCTATATCTGATACTGTCACGCTATATCTGATACTGTCACACTAGGCTGTGCTTTGCTCCTTACGTCCTTTATCTTCATCTGACGTCGCACGTTTATTTCGCTCCAAACGTGTTGCGTCAGGTTTTTGCCTGCGTTGCTTCCAGCGTATCAGACGTGCATTCACAAGCGGTCAAAGCAGTTTGCTCTGACCGCTTTGTTACTGATAACTGGCAAAGATACATAGAACGAGCGATCAGCGCTTATTTTAATATTTAATAACGCGATGTTTTACAAAACGTTATTGACGACCAGCATGTTGAGCTTTTTCGACTCTTTCAGTTCTTCTTTGGTCAGGCGCAGTTGTTCTTTTAGTTCATCGGAATAGGGGCGACTGTTGAGTGTGACCAGGCACTTGAACGCGCAGGGCCGCATATCGGCCGATGAAATCCCGCATAACAGACCGAAGGTGTTGTCCCGCAATTCCAGCGGGTTAAATATGTACAGCAGGCATTCTTCCAGCGTGTTGTACTGGTTAATAAATGAAAAGCGGATCAACCGATCGCTGTACGTCACGCAGCCTCTGTAATAGATCTCGCTACTTTTGCCGTCTGGGGTCACGACGCTGATAGTCAGTGTCGCGGTCTGCTGGCTGCCTTGCTTGTCTGGCAATATATCAATCACCCCGTCTTTTAGCCGGTTGTAGCGGCCGTCGTAAAAATAGAAAAACAGCCGCGCAGCACTGTGAAAGGTTTGAACGCCAGATGTTGGCGGGGCCGGTTCAATACTTGGGCTGACGCGATAATCAATCAGCTGAGTTGGGGTGACTTTAAGCGCTTCGGCAATGGTAAACAGGGTTACCATATCGATAGAGATCTCGCCGGTTTCGTATTTTGATACCGTAGCTCGGCTTTTAAATATCAGATCGGCCAACTGCTGAATCGTGAGCCCAAGGTTTTTACGATGGGTACGGACTCTGGCGCCGATATGGCGATTAATCGCCACATGATCTGTCGGTGGTCGGTTCATGATATTCAGATCCTTTAATCAATGACCGGATGAAACGTTCGTATAACGGTGCATTTGCGTGATTTTGCTGATGAATGGATTTTCTGCTTTGCAAAACTAGCAAATAAGTGGACTTTTTTCTATTTAAAAGAGAATTTATCAAAATTTTGTTTCGTTAAATGAAACTTATGCAGTTTGTCGTGGCTTAAAGGCTACCGATATACTCAGCGCAACCGTGCAGTCAGGAAACGGACACTTCCGCGCTGGTCACGGAGTCAACATCACAGGAAGCAAAATATGAAAATAGCGGTGATCGGCGCCGGCGCCATGGGGTGTCTGTACGGTGCGTATTTAAGTCAGCAGCATCAGGTCTTTATGATCGACGCACTGGAATCTCAGGTCACGGCGATTCAGCAGTCAGGGATAACTATTGAAGAGCAAAGCGGTGAAAAAGTGAATTTTCCCCGTGTTCAGGCATACTTATCCGGTCGATGTGACGTCGCGATGGACTTGGTCATCGTCTTTGTCAAATCGACCTATACTCAGGTCGCTCTGGAGCAAAACCAAAACCTGTTTAAAGAGTCAACCCTGGTGATGACGCTGCAAAATGGCGCTGGTAATGACCGCCTGATTCAGCAGTATGTGAAGCCGGAAAACATCATCATTGGCACCAGCAAGCATAATGCGGTCAATCTTGGCCTAGGCCAAATCAAGCATCCGGCCTCTGGGGTCACCACCATCGGCAGTAATCATAATGCGGATAAGCAGGTTGCGCTGGCGCAAGGCGCCTTACTGGAAGCGTCGTTTGCGGTCGAAGCGACCGATGATATTCAGCGAATTATCTGGAGTAAGCTGCTGGTGAACTTATCGGTCAATACGTTTACCGCCATTACCCAAACCCCAATTGGTTACATGATCAAGAACGAACATGCCTGGGACTTTGCCAAGCGTTTGATTTATGAGGCGATTGAAGTTGCCGAAGCCGACGGTACCTATTTTGACCGTCGCGAAGCGCTGAATATGGTTAAAAGTGTGTGTGAAACCGCCGGCGATGGCTATTCCTCCATGTATCAGGACCGCAAAAACCAGGTCAAAATGGAAATTGATGCCATCAACGGCGCGATTGTCGAACAAGCCAAACGCTATGGTGTGCCAACGCCTTACAATACCCTGATTGTGGATCTGATCCACGCGATAGAAGGTGCATACGGGTTATACGACTGAGAGGATCTGCAATCAGCGTAAGGAAAAATAGATTAGGAGACTGGATAAATACTTACGACCAAAGCCAGTTGACGCGGGAACGCCACTTATCCGTTTACACTCCGGCTAATGAATTTACTATTGCTGCATGAGATCGGACAATGAGAGAATGTTGCGTCTTGTATCAGGGACATTTTCTTCATTGAATTTTAAGGAGTTAGTGTGGCAGAAGAGATTAAAATCAGTTTAGCTCAGATCGAGGTGGTAAAGGGAGATGTTGCCGCTAATCTGGACGCTCATCTGAAAATGATTGCCCAGTCATCGAAACTAGGTGCGGATCTGGTCGTATTTCCGGAATTGTCGCTGACCGGATATGAGCTTGAATTAGCTCAGTCGCTTGCTGTTGTACCGGTTGCCGATAATTTCAGCGAGCTTTCCCAGGCTGCGGTTGAGTTCAACACGGCCGTTATTGCCGGACATCCGCTCAAAAACAGCGATGAAGATAAACCAACGATTGGCGCTGTGATTTGTTTTCCTGATGGCCGAGTGGAGTTTTATTCTAAGCAACATCTGCATCCGGGAGAAGAAAGCTATTGCTCCCCAGGTAATGAGAGCTACCTGTTGACACTCAAAGGCCGCCGTATTGGCCTGGCGGTGTGTGCTGATTTCTCTGCACCTCAGCATGCCAAAGAACTCGTGCGGATGGGAGCAGAATGTTATATCGCCAGTGCTCTTATCTCTGAACAGGGATTTGCCGCTGATGCCCGGATACTTTCTTCCATAGCCTCTCAATACCAGATACCTGTTTTACTGAGTAACCATATTTCGCCAACCGGTGGCTGGTCGGTATGTGGTCAAAATTCGGTATGGGATGCAAGTGGTGCGCAGATCTTAACTACAGGCAGCAAAGAGGGAGGTTGTTTAATATTTAACTTGTAACGCAGAGACAAAAAGGCAGCGCTGACTAGCGGCTGCCTCTGATTCAATATGATGTCACTGGGTTAGTAACCAGCGCGCGGTCGTTTCATCGGTGACAAGGCCATTTATCCAGCCGCCACGCAGCGCGGCCAGAATGGCTGGGCGTTTGTCTTCTCCGCAGGCTGAGCCGATTTTCGGACAACGGCTGCTGCGCATATCATAACTGGTGATGAAGCGGTTGATGCTGCAGTTCACCACTTCGCCGTCCTGGTTAATGAAGCGGCCCAGAATTTCACCCACCGCCCCTTGTTCGTTCAGCTCCTGCGCTTTATCTGCACTGATAAAACCGTCTTTGATGATCGGACTGGCTTTACTCAGCGAACCAATACCGATAAAGATCACGTTGGCGTTGTCTGCTACCGCTGTAACATCGCCAAACAGGCGGGTTGTGGTCCAGGTTTTATGTTCCTGCTCGGATGTGGCGTAGCGCGGCGCCGGTAACTGATAGTAGTTTGCCTGCACTTTGCTGGCCAGAATCAAGGGCACATCATCATAGTAGTTACATTGTCCATCCACACCCATCGCACTGATCAGTGCGACACATTTACTGCTCGGTGCATCGAAATCAATTCGTTTAATCGCCTTCTTCAACGTTAATCCAGACCCGATACCAATGATCTGATCCGGTTGATCCTTGATGTATTTCGACATCAGCTGAAAGCAGCCAAAGGAGACATTATCCAGGGTTTCTTCTGGGCTGGTGGTCGGCACTATGCTGCACTCGACTAATTGATACTTCGCTTTCAGCAGTTCAGCATAATCCAGACAGGTCGCAATCGGGTGGTGCAATCCGATCGACACAATGCCTTCTTCTTTAGCGGCGGCGATCAGACGCTGCACCACGGGCCGTGACAGGCCAAGTTCAGAAGCGATTTCACTCTGATTACGACCGGATACGTAGTACATCCAGGCGGCTCGCACCATTTGATCGGTTTTGAAATTGTCGTCTTTTGCCACGATTTTTGCCTCGTATCTCGGTTTTATTACTCTGAAAACACCGTGTTATCTGTGGTGCCCAGCTATCTTCGCCTGTTCTGGTATTGAGTGCAAATCAAATCATTCACTCACAAATGAACAAAAATTCATTTAACGGTCTTTTGTTCATTTGTGATCTATGGCTATTTATTTGGTTTTTTGATCATTTACAGTGAGCTCATCATATAAGAACGAGGAAATAACAATGAAAAACCAATACACGTGGCTACATATCGGTCTGGGATCGTTTCACCGTGCGCATCAGGCCTGGTACCTGAATCAGTTGCTGGAGCAGGGTGATCAGCGTTGGCACATTGCTGCCGGTAATATCCGTAACGATGCCGAAGCGACAGTTTCTGCTCTCCATCAGCAGCACGGCGAGTACGTGTTGGAAACGGTCAGTCCGGCGGGTGAGCGTGACTACGAAGTCATTAAATCGATTCAAACCTTGTTGCCGTGGCAGGAAGACTTAAAGCCGCTGATCGAAGAAGGCGCTAAAGCCGCGACGAAAGTGATTGCGTTTACGGTAACGGAAGGCGGTTATTACCTGAAAACCGATCATCGGCTGGACGTGGAAAATGCCGGTTTGAAAGCCGACCTGAACGGCGGACATCAAACTATTTATGGCACCATCACCAAGATTCTTGAGCGTCGTATGCAAACGCAGGCCGGTGCGGTGACATTACTCAACTGCGATAACGTGCGTCACAACGGTGAACGTTTCCGCGATGGCCTGGAGGAATTTCTGACGCTGACCGGCAAAACCGAACTACTAAACTGGCTGCAGCACCACACTACGAGTCCGAATACCATGGTTGACCGTATTACACCGCGTCCTGCGGCCGATTTACCAGTCAGAATTAAAGCGGCGACCGGCATCGAGGATAACGCTCCTGTGATGGGTGAGCGCTTTATCCAGTGGGTGGTTGAAGATGATTTTAAGGCTGGCCGACCTGAGCTTGAAAAGGTGGGTGTCGAGATGGTCGACTCGGTTATCCCATATGAAGAAGCCAAAATTCGTATTCTTAATTCGTCACACAGTTGCATTGCCTGGGCAGGCACGCTGGCCGGTCAGTCTTATATCCACGAGAGTACGCTGACCGATTATATCCGTCAGATTGCGTATGACTACGTTACTCAGGATGTGATTCCGTGCCTGGGCGATAACGGTATCGATTTAGCCACCTACCGTGATGTGGTATTGGAGCGTTTTACCAACCCACACATTCAGGATACTAACCAGCGCGTTGCCGCAGATGGCTTTTCTAAGATTCCTGCCATGATCACCCCGACCATGCTTGAGTGTTATCAGCGCGGTGTCGCGCCATCGGCCACCGCCGTACTGCCGGCGCTGTTCTTTGTCTACATGCAGCAATGGCACCTGGGCAAACTGCCTTACGAGTACCAGGATGGCATTCTGGATGCCGACGCCGTGCATGCCATGTTTGCATCGGCAGACCCGATTGCTGAGTTTGCCCATGATTCGGCCCTGTTTGGTGAACTGGCACAGAGCGCCGAGTTTGAAAGCCTGCTGCGCGAGAAAATCAGCGCGGTCTACGCGATGATTCAGTAAGGAGTGGTTATGTACTTAGGTATTGATCTGGGCACCTCAGAAGTTAAAGCGTTGGTCATTGATGAACGGGGTGAAACGGTTGCCGCACACAGCGCGCCGCTGACCATTCAACGGCCTCATCCGCATTGGTCCGAGCAGGATCCGCAAGCCTGGTGGGAGGCGACCAATTACCTGATCGATGCGCTGCGCGAAAAATGTGCCGAGCATTGGGGCGCAATTAAGGCGATTGGTCTGTCGGGCCAGATGCATGGTGCAGTGTTGCTGGATGAAAGCGACAGCGTGATACGTCCGGCCATTTTGTGGAATGACACCCGCTGTTATACCGAGTGTCAGGAGCTCGAAGCGATGGCGCCGCAACTGCATCAGATAGCCGGTAACCTGGCGATGCCCGGTTTTACCGCACCAAAACTGCTTTGGGTGCGTAAACATGAGCCGCAGCACTTTGCACGTATCGCAACGGTACTGCTGCCTAAAGACTATCTGCGTCTGCAAATGACCGGACGTAAAATTTCTGATATGTCGGATTCGGCTGGCACGCTGTGGCTGGATGTTGCCAAACGTGACTGGTCAGATTTACTGCTCGACAAGTGTCAGCTCAGTCGCGGCCAGATGCCTTTGCTGGTCGAAGGCTGTGAAGTGTCAGCGACCTTGTCGGTGGAGATCGCCGAACGCTGGGGGCTGAGCCCTTCGGTGTGTGTGGCCGGCGGTGGCGGTGATAATGCGGTCAGCGCTATCGGTGTGGGCGCAGTGGAAACCGGTGATGCCTTTATTTCTCTCGGCACTTCGGGCGTCCTGTTTGTGGTCAACGATCAGTATCGTCCGGCGCCAGAAGCCGCGGTACATGCATTTTGCCATGTCCTGCCACAGCGCTGGCACCAGATGAGCGTGATGCTGAGCGCCGCCAGCTGCCTGCAATGGTTGTGTCGTATCGTCGGCGTGACGGAAGTGGAGTTGTTACAGGAAGTGGAACAGCTCACCGAAGAAGAAAAAGCCGGCGCGCCGCTGTTTTTACCTTACCTGTCCGGTGAGAGAACACCGCACAACGACCCGGATGCCAAAGGCATGTTCCATGGCATGACCCATTCCACCCGCCGGGCGACTCTCGGTTATGCGGTGCTGGAAGGGGTCAGTTTTGGCCTGGCTGATGGTCTGCGTGTCTTGAGCGACAGTGGTACGCACATCGAGCAGTGTTCACTGGTCGGTGGCGGGGCGCGCAGTCCTTACTGGGCGCAGTTACTGGCGGATACTCTGCAGCTTTCCATTGTGACCCACAAAGGAGGGGAGACCGGCGGTGCATTGGGTGCGGCAAGGCTGGCCTCTCTCGCGATGGATAAACCGCTGCGGGAGGTGTGTAAAAAGCCGGAAGTCTACCGCGTCTACCAGCCGGATAGCTCGCGTCAGGCGGTGCTGGAATCGCGCTATCAGCGTTTTCGCGCTCTGTATCAGAACGACCTTAACCTGCGGCAGTAATCGGCTGCTCAAACCTGAATCAATATAAACACAATAACAATCAACGGTGCCCCGACGCGAAAGCAGGGGCACTCGATTCCTTTTACCCTACAAATGAGGAATATATGGACACTACAAGCAAACAGTGGCTGGGATTGCCACTCAACTTAGTCTGGGGTTACATCGCGATTGCCATCTTCATGACCGGTGATGGCTTCGAACTGGCGTTTTTATCTCACTACATTACCGAACTGGGCTTTTCACCGGCGCAATCCTCTTTTGCGTTTACCCTTTATGGCTTTGCCGCCGCCATGGCAGCCTGGATTTCCGGTGTTGTCGCGGAAATTATTACTCCGCAGAAAACGATGAAAATCGGCTTCCTGTTGTGGTGTGTTTTCCACACATTGTTTCTCACATTTGGCCTAGGCGAATCCAATTATGCGCTGATGCTGCTGTTTTATGGCATCCGTGGTTTTGCCTATCCGCTGTTCCTATACTCATTTATCGTGGTGATCGTGCACAATGTGCGCAGTGATGGTGTCAGTTCGGCACTGGGCTGGTTCTGGACCGTGTATTCGATCGGTATTGGTGTTGCCGGCAGTTATATTCCGAGCTTTACCATTCCGTGGATTGGTGAGTTTGGCACCTTGTGGTTATCGCTGGTGTTCTGTGCCGCAGGTGGTGTTATCGCGATGTTCGCACTGAGAAACGTGAAAACACCGACCCACATGCATAATCTGACCAACAAGCAGAAGCTGAAAGAACTGAGCCGCGCCGCAACTTTGCTGTACAGCAACCGTAACGTGCTTTACTCCAGTTTTGTCCGTATCACCAATACCTTATCTTTGTTTGGCTTTGCGGTGATCATGCCGATGATGTTTGTCGATGATTTGGGTTTTACGACCTCTGAATGGCTACAGGTGTGGGCGGTGTTCTTCTTTACCACCATATTCTCCAATGTACTGTGGGGAATTCTGGGCGAAAAACTGGGGTGGATGAAAGTGGTGCGCTGGTTTGGCTGTGTCGGTATGGCGCTGTCGAGTCTGGCGTTCTATTACATTCCCCAGCACTTTGGCCACAATTTTTATATGGCGTTGATCCCGGCGATTGCATTGGGGATTTTTGTCGCGGCATTTGTACCGATGGCGGCGGTGTTCCCAGCGTTGGAGCCGAATCACAAAGGCGCGGCGATTTCGGTCTATAACTTGTCGGCCGGGCTGTCTAACTTCGTCGCTCCTGCGATTGCGGTGGTGCTGTTGCCTTACTTCAGTACCCTGGGGGTAGTGATCGCTTATACCACGCTCTATGTGGTCGCGTTTTTTGTGACTTATTTGATCGAAGTCGAACAACCTGGCTTTGAAACGCCAATTGTTGACTCAGGTAATGTCACTGTGACTTAAAAATGTTTTAAGGTATGGCAATAGCTTTTATTGCCATACCGGTTTTTTTCTTTTGAGGTAAGTATTTAGTATGAATAAACAAGCGGTCATTTTTGATATGGATGGTGTGATTATTGATTCAGAACCCTTGTGGCAAACGGCGCAGATTGAATCGCTGGCGCTGTTTGGGGTCACCATCAGTCGCGAGGACTGCGAGCGTTTGACGATGGGTAAACGCATCGACGATATTGCCAGAACCTGGTGCGATACGCATTCACTTGCGGTTGCGGCGACTGAGCTGGAAAGTATGATCCTGACCCGCCTTTGTGATGCGATCAGCCGGCAGGGTGAGGCGATGCAAGGCGTCTACCGTGCGTTAGAGACCTTTATGGCTCGTGAGCTGAAAATTGCTTTGGCGACATCGTCCAACCATGTGGTAATCAAGGCGGTCTTTGACCGTTTAGATTTATGGGAAAAATTCAGCGTGATTTGCAGTGCGGAAGATGAAGTGAACGGTAAACCCCACCCCGATGTCTATCTCTCAGCAGCGAAAGCACTCGGCGTCGACGTCAGCCAGTGTCTGGTCATTGAAGACAGCTTCACCGGCCTGACTGCCGCTAAACGTGCTGCAATGACCACATACTTGGTCTCATCTGAGTATCAGAATGAAAAATTTGCCATTGCTGATGCCAGATTCAGTAACCTGAATGCGGTCGTAGACTCTCTGAGCTGAAGACTTTCCAGAGGCGGTATCCGCTGGTACATGCTGAACATTTTCAGATCTGGGTCACTTTTTAAGGGCATTATGCGTTCATATCTTGCTTGAACAACTGGTAATCGCATGTAAATACGTAGTAGATTTTGGAACCATTGACCATCAAAAGGCCGCAGCTACTGTTTGATCCACGTTATTGGTGATGTGAATTAGGTGGTTGCCGTAATGACCGGACAAACCCCGTGAATACAAAATCAAGGAAGCAAGGCAAAGCCTTTGCCACCA
Organism: Vibrio sp. H11; assembly: GCF_004804295.1. NCBI lineage: Bacteria > Pseudomonadati > Pseudomonadota > Gammaproteobacteria > Vibrionales > Vibrionaceae > Vibrio > Vibrio sp. H11. The sequence goes on from NZ_SSHN01000003.1 coordinate 475,184, forward strand.
TCTCAGATGTGGCCAAATACGCTGAGGTGGGTAAAACCAGTGTGTCGCGCTATCTCAACGGTGAACAAGACAAACTGTCTGAACCACTGCGTGAAAAAATTGCTCAGGCGATCGCCCATCTGGGCTATCGTCCCAGCCATTCCGCGCGTATGCTCAAAGCCGGCCATTCCAAACTGATTGGTTTGCTGCTGGCCGATGTCACCAACCCGTATTCGATTGATGTATTGCAGGGGATTGAGCATATCTGCCGTCGCGAAGGCTATATGCTGATGGTGTGCAATACCGATAACCGTCTTGATCAGCAGGAGCGTTATCTGGAAATGCTGGAAGATCATCGGGTCGACGGCATTATCGTCAATACTCTGGGGATGGAAAGCGGCCACCTTGGTATGCTGAGCCGTATTGACTGCCCGTTTGTGTTCGTTGACCGGATTGACCCGACGCACAGTGTCGACTCGGTAGGGCTGGATAATACCGGGGCGGCTGAGGTGGCTTGTCAGCATTTAGTGGAGAAATGTTATGAGTCTTTGTTGGTCATTACTCAGCCTCTGACCATTGCAACCCGCCGTGAAAGGGTTGAAGCATTGCAGATGTTTGTCAGCCAGCATGAAGGCATGAGCTGTGAGGTGGTTGAAATGGCCGACATGAGTGGTGACAAACTGAGAGCGCCGATTCGTGCGTTTATTGACAATAAGCGCGGGCTGAAAAAAGCGCTGTTTTGCACCAATGGTGTGGCGACCATGTGTGCGGCTAAGGCATTAAAACAGCTTGATATGCATCTGGGAGAAGCGCTGGGATTACTCAGTATTGATGATCCCGACTGGGCACAATTAGTCGGTGGGGGAATTACGGCGATGCGCCAGCCAACCCGACAAATCGGTGAAACGGCGTGTGAACGCTTGATTGCACGCATTCGCGGCAGCGAACAACCGCCACAGCAAATACGCTTGCCTGCGGAGCTGATTGTCCGGGCCTCAACCTGAATCAATGCCTGTTACAACCTGGTGTAACAGGCTACAGCCGTTATTTTTAAAAGCCTGGCGGCATTTTTAGTACCACTCTTTTACCTGTCCTGAACTCTCTTTACGATTGTGTTACTGCAATCTCAAAAAATAACAACCTGCATCATATTGGTGACGTTTTGATCACAGTTCCTCATTTTGGTGCTGTGTCTGGAACCGATTCCAGACTATGTTATTCAGCGTAACGTGAACATAACAACAACGCTTTTAACTGGAGCTCATTATGAAAAAGTACCTTGCGCTGCTAGTAGCCACCGCCCTGTTCGGATGTGGTGAATCGAACGATACCGCCGGCAGCGGTGCGCTGCATCTGGTGGCGGCTCACAACCAGACCAATGTTTCTAGTCCGTATCAGACCGGTATGCTGAAACTGAAAGAAGTCGCTGATCAATCGGGGCTTTTTGATGTTGAAGTTCACGCGGGTACCATTGGTACTAACGAAAGTGAACTGGTTGAGAAACTGGTTCTGGGTGGCGCTGATGTGGTGCTGGTTTCGCCGGGTTTCATGACCTCCTCCGGCATTGATGAAGTCGATCTGTTCTCTTTACTCTACCTTTTTGACGACTACAGCCACTGGGAAAAGGTGGTTGATGGCGAAGTGGGCAAAAAAGTGGCCGACATTATTTACACCAAATCCGGTGAGAAATATCGCGTGGCCGGTTACTGGACCGCCGGTGTGCGTCACTGGTACGGCAAACGACCGATCAACACCATCGAAGATGCGAAAGGGCTTAAAATCCGCACCCAGACATCCGGTGTCGTATCCCAATACTGGAAAGACATTGGCGCGATTCCGACTTCGGTAGCCTGGGCCGAGTTGTATCAGGCATTGTCAAGCAACGTGGTCGATGGTGCAGAAAACGCTTATCCATACTTCATTCCGATGGAGCATCATAAAACCTCAAACGGTAAATACATCTCTGAAACCGGCCATGATTACACCACGCGTCTATTGCTGGTTCGCAACAGTGTGTGGGAAAGCTTCAGCGATGAGCAGCGCGCCGCGTTTGACAAGGCGGTCACAGCGGCGACTAACGCTGAGCGACAAGCACTTTACGCTCAAGAATCTGAATTTAAGCAGAAAGCGATTGATGATGGAGCGATTGTAAACTCGGTTGAACGCGGTCCGTTTATTGAAAAGGCGGTGGCGATTCAGGACGAGTGGGCTGCTAAGCATGGTATGACTGACGTGATTGAGACTATCCGTCAGGCACGTTAAGGCTCGATTAACAGGCTTTAGTCTTGCTCTTTGAGCAATGGGAGAAAGGACGAACAGTATGAAATATCTGACTTTACTCATGGCCAAACTTCAGCTGACTATCGGTGCAGTATGCCTGGTGATCTTTGTGGTAGCGACTCTGGTTCAGGTCGCTACCCGCTATCTGGGTATCTCGGTTCTATGGACAGAAGAAGTGGCGGTCAACGCCTTTATATGGGCGATGTTCCTCGGCGCCGCCGTGATGGTACGGGAAAACGAGCACTTTAGCTTTCGTATCCTGACCGATAAGTTTGAAGGGAATAAACGTTCCTGTCTGTTACTGGTACAGAACCTGATTATGCTGGTGTTCTGTATCCTGTGCTCTGTTTACAGTGTGGAAATTACCCAGACATTCTGGAATTCACGCTGGATTACCGTGCCGGAGTTTAAACAGGGCTATATCTGGCTGGTTATGCCGGTCACCTTTATCAGTTCCAGTGTCTATCTGGTCGATAACATGATCAAAGAAGTGGCGAAGTTAAGGAACGCTTCTAAGAAGGGGGTTGTATGGAACTCGCATTAATTACCGTGCTGTTTATCGGCTTGATCATTATCGGGGTCCCGATTGCCTTTTCGATTGGCATTTCTGCTCTGACCGGTATTGCGACTATGGCTGGCACGCCAAATACCATGATTCCGATGAAAATGTTTTACGGACTCAACTCATACGTACTGCTGGCGGTGCCTTTGTTCATCCTGACCGCAAACATCATGAACAGCGGCAGTATTTCCCGTCGCCTGATTGATTTTTCTATCGCTCTGGCCGGACGTCGTCCGGGTGGGCTTGGCCATGCCAACGTGATTGTGTCGATGTTATTTGCCGGAGTGAGTGGTTCCTCAACCGCCGATACCGCTGGGGTAGGTAAAATTCTTATTCCGAACATGATCGATAAAGGCTACAGCCGTGAAATGTCGGTCGGGGTGACCGCGGCTTCGTCGACCATCGGCAGTATTATTCCGCCGAGTATTACCATGGTTATCTATGGCGGCCTGACCAATACCTCGGTCGGACAACTGTTTATCGGTGGTATGCTGCCAGGTATATTGATTGGTTTCGGTATGATGTTTGTGATTGGTATCATTGCCCGTCGCGATAATCTGCCAATTATGGAAAAGATTACCCGCGCAGAATTTATTGCGCTGGCTAAAGATGCTTTGCCTGCCATGATCACGCCGCTGATCATTATCGGTGGTATCGTCTTTGGTGTGTTTACACCAACCGAAGCGGCCGCTTTCTCTGCCATCTATGCTTACGCGATTAGTGCTTATTACTACAAAACCATCACCTGGCGCGATATGCCAAAAGTGTTTGTCGAAACTCTGAAACTGAGCTGTCTGTCTCTGTTTGCTCTGGCAGCAGCGTCTGCACTGGGTGAATTCCTCGGCTACTACAAAATCAACGTGATGGTGGCGGATTTCTTTAACAGCCTGGGCGGTAATGAATATCTGTTCCTGTTTATCATCATTGCGTTCTTCCTGTTCATCGGTACGTTCATGGATGCGATTCCGGCTATGGTGTTGTTTGTACCTGTGATTTATCCGGTTGCTCTGTCAATGGGTGTGGATCCGGTACAACTGGGCGTGGTTATCATCATTACTCTGTCGGTTGGTCTGATCACTCCGCCATACGGGTTATGCCTGCTGATATCGAGTGTGATCGGCGGATTGTCTCTTGATCAATCGTTTAAGGCGGTGATGCCTTACATCGCTGTGATTCTGGCGGTTTTGCTGGCCGTGATCTTTATGCCATTCGTGTTATTGGTATGAGCTTTTAGTCAGGGTGAACGAGCCAATGCGCTAAGCGCTATTGGCTGTCACCAGGCATTGTTTTAGTTAAAATTTGGAATCGGTTCCATCGTTTTGGTCTTCTCCCTGGCTTGATGAATCATCGCCGGAGAGAGGGAGGACAGCGATGGTGCCGGGGGAGAATGCAATGAATACAGTACCAAGCAAGTCTTTTGTGACGCTGGGTGAAGCGATGGCGATGATGGTCGCCAATCAGACCGGTCCGCTGGCAAAGGTGGAAACATTTAACCGCCATCTGGCCGGTGCTGAACTTAATGTCGCGATTGGTATGGCGCGGCTTGGTTTTGACTCTCGTTACGTGACGAAAGTCGGCCGTGACTGCTGGGGCGAGTTCATCACTCAGGCACTGGCTGATGAAGGAGTCAATACCGGTTGGATCTCAACCAGCGATGATCACTCGACCGGGATGGTATTTAAGAGCCTGCAGAACGATGGCAGCGATCCTGCGGTGGAATACTTTCGCCGCCGTTCTGCGGCCAGCACGTTAAGTGCAGATGATTTTCAGCCTGATCTCATCGGTGAAAACAGTCACCTACACTTGACCGGCGTCGCGGCGGCGGTGTCTCCGTCGTTGCTGGCGCTATCGCGCTATGCATTGCAGCAAGCGAAGACAGCGGGCGCCTCAACCTCGTTTGATACCAATCTTCGTCCGACGTTATGGCCGGATGAGCAGACGATGCGCGACACCATCAATGAGTTGGCATGTGGTTGTGATGTGGTGTTGCCGGGAATCAATGAAGGCAAGATACTGACCGGTAGTGATGAACCGGAGGCAATTGCTGATTTCTATTTAGCGCGTGGGGTGCAGTTGGTGGTGGTTAAACTCGGTAGCGACGGTGCTTACTTTAAACATGCCGGTGGTGAATCGGGCACAGTGCAAGGTGTCGCGGTCGACAAAGTCGTCGATACGGTCGGTGCGGGTGACAGCTTTGCGGTTGGCGTGGTATCCGCATTACTCGACGGCCGCACACTTGAGCAGGCTGTACAGAGAGGCAACTGGTTTGGTGCGCTGGCAGTGCAGGTTCGCGGAGACAGTGAGGGGCTGCCAAGCCGTACCCAATTAAATCAATTTGAACCAAGGGCTTAACGATGAAAAAGAAAGTTGTGTTGTACAAAAGCATTCCGGAGCAGTACCAACGTCAGCTGGAGCAGCATTTTGACCTGCAGGTCTTTGATGGTGTCAACGACAGCAACCGCAGCGAATTTTCAGCCGCGCTTGCTGATGCGCAAGGTGCGATTGGCGCCAGCGTTGAGATGCCGCCGCAATTGCTGCAATCCGCCTCCAGGCTTGAAGCACTGTCGACGATCTCTGTGGGTACCGATCAATTTGACCTCGATTATCTCGCTAAGCGTGGCATTCCATTGATGCATACACCGAGTGTTCTGACCGAAACGACCGCTGATACCGTATTTATGCAGATAATGTGTGCCGCGCGCCGGGCAGTTGAGTTATCCAATCTGGTGCGAGACGGGAAGTGGACCAAAAGTATCGGTGAAGAGTATTACGGCGTCGATGTGCACGGCAAAACGCTGGGCATTATCGGGATGGGCCGGATTGGCTATGCCGTGGCCCGTCGTGCTCATTTAGGCTTTAACATGAACATTCAGTACTGCAATCGCAGTGCGCATCAGGAAGCGGATCAGGTGCTGAATGCGACCCGTACCGAAATGGAGACCTTGCTTAAGACCTCCGATTTTGTCTGTGTGATGGTGCCACTGACTGCAGAGACCGAGCGCCTGATTGGTCAAGCACAGTTCGCCCTGATGAAATCCAGCGCCATTTTTGTTAATGGATCACGCGGTAAAGTCGTTGATGAATCAGCGCTTATTGAGGCGTTAAGTCAGGGCCAGATTCGGGCTGCCGGTCTGGATGTGTTCGAAGTCGAACCGCTGCCGGGCGACTCTCCGCTGTGCAAACTCGATAATGCGGTAATTTTTCCGCACATTGGCTCAGCAACCGGAGAAACCCGCGAACAGATGGTCGCTTGTGCGGTCGACAATATGATTGCCGCGTTACAGGGTGATCTGTCGCGCAACTGCGCAAACCGTCATTTGCTGAACGGTACACAAACTAAGAGGAACGCGTGATGTTTACGGGTCGTTGGGACAACTTACAAGCGTATCCCTATATCAAAAAAAACCTCAAACATATTATCCAACAAGCGCTCAAGGTCATCGAAGAGCAGACGGAACCGGGTAATGTTGTACTGCAGCCGGATGATGTGTGGATTGAAATGAAACACGTCAATACCGATCCGGCGGATGGTCGTATGTTTGAAATCCACAAGCAGTTTATCGATGTGCATGTGCTGCTTGCAGGCGAAGAATATATGGGTTTTGCCCATGATGAGCTGGTGGTGGAAGACTTATCGCTGGTGGAGCACGACGTCTATTTTGGCAGTAGCCGCGAAGGTCGCTATGTTCTGATGAAGCCGGGCGAGCTGGCGGTGTTCTTCCCGGGGGAAGTGCATAAGCCGCAGTGTCATCTTGGCGATGAGTCCGTCAGCTTACGCAAGGCGGTGATTAAAATCAGACAATCCATCTTACAGCAGGAGCAATAATGATGAAGGCGGATATCGGAGTTATCGGCCTGGCAGTCATGGGCCAGAACCTTATCCTGAACATGAACGACCACGGCTTTAAAGTGGTGGCACATAACCGTACTGCGGCGAAAGTCGACGAATTCCTGCAAGGCCCGGCGAAAGG